>CAYUZF010000154.1:0-4636 GCA_964449615.1 uncultured Aureispira sp. | reverse complement strand
GGCGATTATCGCTCTCGGGAAGCCAACGTACACCGTTTGGCAGAGGTATCGCGCAATATTATTGACCAATGCGTGGCGCAGGGCGTTCCCTTTGCTAGAGAATATGGGGGCAGTTTGGCCAACCGTTCTTTTGGAGGGGTGCAAGTATCCCGTACCTTCTACGCACGTGGCCAGACGGGCCAGCAGCTGTTGATTGGCGCTTATAGTGCGCTTTCTCGACAAATTTCTTTGGGTAACGTAGAGATGTTCAACCGCCACGAAATGTTGGACTTGGTTGTCATCGACGGCAAGGCGCGCGGTATTATTGCCCGCAATTTGATCACAGGTAAATTGCACCGTTTTGGTGCGCATGCAGTGGTGTTGGCCTCTGGGGGGTACGGCAACGTGTACTACCTTTCTACCAATGCCATGGGTTCTAATGTAACCGCTGCTTGGTCGGCGCACAAACGCGGAGCCTTCTTTGCCAACCCTTGTTTCTGCCAGATCCACCCTACTTGTATTCCCGTATCAGGCGATTACCAATCTAAACTGACGTTGATGTCGGAGTCGTTGAGAAACGACGGTCGTGTTTGGGTACCCAAGCACAAAAAAGATGTCGAGTTATTGCGCAAAGGCCAAATGAAGCCTACAGAATTGGCCGAAGAAGATAGGGATTATTACCTAGAGCGCATCTATCCTGCTTTTGGTAACCTAGTGCCCCGTGATGTAGCTTCTAGAGCTGCTAAATACCTGCAGTGGAGCGCTATGGCCATTCTGAAGCCATTTCATTGGGCAAATCGAACGCCAGTGAGGAAGAAATCAAACGCTTGGGTCGTGGGGTTGTTGCCAAGAAATACGGCAACTTGTTTGAGATGTATGAAAAAATTACGGGCGAAGATCCTTACTACACGCCTATGCGCATCTATCCAGCCATCCACTATACTATGGGCGGTATTTGGGTAGATTATAATTTAGAAACTACGGTTCCCGGTTTGTTTGCCACAGGAGAAGCCAACTTCTCTGACCACGGTGCCAACCGTCTGGGAGCTTCGGCCTTGATGCAAGGTTTGGCAGATGGCTATTTTGTACTGCCTTATACCATCGGGGTGTTTTTGAGTAAGGAGATTCGCACGCCGATGATCGACACCAACCACCCTGCTTTTGCAGAAGCCGAACAAAATGTACGCGGCAAGATCAAGCAGTTGTTAAGCGTTCAAGGAAATCGCTCGGTAGAGTCTTTTCATAGAGAATTGGGTGTAGAGATCATGTGGGAGTACTGTGGTATGGCACGCAATGCAGAAGGCCTCCGCGAAGGACGTCGCAAAGTACGTGCATTGCGGGATCGCTTCTGGAGCGAAGTCTTTATTCCCCACACGGATGCAGAGGGTGAAGAGTTCAATCCAGAATTGGAAAAAGCGCTGCGCGTAGCGGACTTTATGGAATTAGCAGAGTTGATGATGGTGGATGCTTTAGATAGAAACGAATCTTGTGGTGGACACTTCCGCGACGAATACGCTACTTCTGAAGGCGAAGCAGAACGCAACGACAAAGATTATGCGTATGTATCGGCTTGGGAGTACACAGGCTTGGGCAATGATCCTAACCTGCACAAAGAAGAACTCGAATTCAATGATATTGAAGTCAAAACACGTTCTTATAAATAGGTTTTTTTAGTTGGAATTAAACAATAGTAGAGTTATGGCTCACGGAAATATAAAAGTAAACCTGTACGTTTGGAGACAAACTGGAGACAACGATCCCAATGCTGGGATTCGTTCTTATCCCAACATCCCCATTAATACCCACATGTCATTTTTGGAAATGTTGGATGTTCTAAACGCACACATCATTGAAAACATCTCACAATATCCCGAAGGCCCTGTTGCTTTCGAACACGATTGTAGAGAGGGAATTTGTGGCTCTTGCAGCTTGGTTATCAATGGTCGCCCACACGGCCCGATGAAAGGCACCACGGCCTGCCAGTTGCACATGCGCCATTACAACGACGGCGACGATATTTATATCGAGCCCTTTAGAGCGGCGGCTTTTAATGTCGTGAAAGACTTGGTCGTCGACCGCAGCGCTTTTGATCGCATTATTCAGGCAGGGGGTTACATTTCAGTTAATACTGGAGGTGCGCCCGACGGAAATGCAATTCCTGTAGCGCAAGAAGCAGCGACCAGTGCGATGGATGCCGCGACTTGTATCGGTTGTGGCGCTTGTGTGGCAGCTTGCCCAAATGCCTCAGCAATGTTATTCACCTCTGCCAAAGTTTCGCACTTGGCTATTTTACCGCAAGGGGAATCAGAAGCAGAGAAACGCGTAAAACGCATGGTAGCGCAAATGGACAAAGAGGGCTTTGGCTATTGCTCTAATATTGGTGCTTGTGAGGCAGAATGCCCCAAAGAAATCTCCATTGAGAATATTGCGCGCATGAACCGCCAATACTACGGGGCTACATTGTCTAAAGAAGGCTAATTTTTTAGCGCTGTATCAATACTTTTCGCACGCTTCTTTCTGCTGTTTCGACAAGCAGAGAGAAGCGTTTTTTTTTGTCTTTTTTAAGGGGCTACGGTGTTCTGGGCGTTTTGGTTACGTTCAACGCCCAGAAAAAAGGGCATAAAAAAAAGAGAGAACTATGGGGTAGTCTCTCTTTTGATTCCTTTTTGGAATTTTACATAACCAGCGCTGTAAGCATAAGTGGGGTTCTGCTCACAACTAATTTAGAAGGCTTTGTTGAGTAAACAGGGTTGATTAATTCCTTTCCTACAACACAACACTTCCTTTGTATTACTCATTTAGGGTAAAATGCAACCGTTGAATACCGCTATAGAGCGACGCAAGCCTAAGTCTGGAGGATGCCTGCGAGTCTACAAACAGTAGTCTAATTGCCGTCACTCAAAATGACTTGGATAGATGCTATTAGTCTCTATTCTCCCCTATGACAAGCAAAAGGTGCAATGGTTGGAATTGGAAAACGAGTTTTTTTAATCTTTTCTTAATCTTTCTTTGTGTTGGAGGAAATCTGGAAGGAGTGCGAGCGCTAGAACACCGATGGATAAAGGCTTGTAGCCAATTTAGAGCATTGCTTTTTTTCTACCAAAAAAAATACAACCTGGCGGCTGCTCACTTATAGACACACAAAAAGGGAAGATTTCCTCCTAAATCTTCCCTCTTGCCCTCTCCGAAGAGAAGTTTCAATCAAAACTAATAGCGGTATCTATTTAATGTAAGATTGAATTATACATATAGTATCGTACTACAACACACCCTGTATGGGGGTGCATCTTGACTAGACGACAAGGGTCGGTTGCAAATGGTTGCAAAGCGAAAAAAAATAATCGTCTTTTTTTATAACGCCGTAAAAGTAGCTTTATTTTGTCTGTTTGTACAACCGCAGCGTTGCTTTTTGAACTATACCACGCAGGAACTTATTGGCATGGTGAACCAGATGGGCATCGTTGCCTACTAGTATTCTGCTTTCTTTTTTTCGGATGCCTTTGATAATGATTTTGGCAGCGGTGGCGGCTGGGGTTCTAAATATTTTTTCTTGTTTGGTTAAATCTTCTTCTACGAAGCCTTTAGCATTGCGTAAAATATTGGTTTTGATGCCTCCTGGATGTACAGCAGAAACAGCTACCCCTGTTTCATTGCTCCGCTCTTCCAATACCAACGCTTCTGATAAGCCTCGCACGGCAAATTTAGACGCGTTGTAGGAGGTTTGGCTTGGGGAGCCTATTATACCAAACAAACTAGAAACGTTTACCAAGCTGCTTTCTTTTTGTTGTCGTAGATAAGGTAGGAAATAGCGGCAGCCGTAAACAACGCCCCAAAAATTAATATCCATCAACCAACGGAAGTCTTCGCTGCTGATTTCCGAAAATTCAGATCCCGTCTGTGTTACGCCTGCGTTGTTAATGACTACGTCTACGCGCTGAAAATGGGCGTGTACAGCTTGCGCAAATTCTTGTACGGCTTGCTCCTTCCCCACGTCAAAACATTGCACAAAGACTTCTGTTTTATCTGCCAACTCTTTGCGCACTTGTTCTAAATTTGTTGCATGGACATCGTTGAGCGCCAGTTTTGCGCCGTGTTGGGCAAAAGCCCTAGCCAAAGCCAGCCCAATTCCTGAACCCGCGCCTGTGATGACAACGGTTTTGTTCTTAAAGTTTTTCATAGTTGGTACTTTTAATAAGAGTAGTTGCGCTCTATCCACCCTTCGATTTGTTGTTGTACGCTTTCGATGTCGCGCAGTACTTGTCGGTTGCTGAATCGCAAAACGGTAAATCCGCAAGCTTCTAATCGTGCGGTGCGCTTCTTATCGTATTCTTTTTGATAGCGGTGGTTGCGACCGTCTACCTCTATAATAAGCGCGAGTTCCTTGCACATAAAATCAGGAACGTAATACAAAACAGGTATTTGTCGCATGAATCGAAACCCTTTCATTTTGCGCGCAATGAGCACCTGTGTCCAAAGGCGGTCTTCAGGTATGGTAATGCGTTTAACAAGTTGCGCCGCGCGTTTTTTTAATCTTGGGTTGTAATAATAATTGTTGTCTTTTAGCTGTTTGTGCTTGTCTACAATTGGCATAATACGATTTATATTCTACTTCTAATACACTACGTCTAAAGTAAGTTTTTAACGGCATATTTTATAG
>CAYUZF010000153.1:8431-12728 GCA_964449615.1 uncultured Aureispira sp. | reverse complement strand
CGAAGATGCCAACCGCCGTGTTTGGTTCTACGGATTTGCCAACGGCTCGGCTTCCAGTTACAACAACGGTCATTTTAATTCCACCTTACCGCCTTATGTTCCAGGGCAAGATATTTTACTCTACGATTTTGGTTTGTCGGTGGGCGACTCGGTCGTGCAGTACGCCAATATCGCGTATGTGCCGACGCCTATGAATCAGGACAGTGTGATCAGTAAAGTGATTGGAATTGACAGCTTACAGCTCTTGGACGGCAGTTATCGCCGTATGCTAGAAATTGAGGCTACGAGTGTCCCCGATAGCAGCGGCAACTTTTATTTGGTCAATAATTTGTTTTGGGTAGAAGGAATTGGAGCGATTCGGGGAACCAACCGCCTGATTTTGGAAAGTACGGTACAATTAAAAGACGATCCTTTGGAAGACAACGGTTTGTTTGGCAGTGTCTATTTTGAAGTTCCCAATGTTTCTGGACAAGCCCAAGCGCATTTGGTAGCTTGTTTTTATGAGAACAACCGCCAACTCTTGGGCGTCAATGGCAATCCTGTTTGCAGCGATGCTTTTATCGGAACCACAGCTCTACAAAATACTGCACAAATTCGTTTAGCCCCCAACCCTTTCCGTCAACAAACAAGTCTTAGCATCGAAAGCCCAACCAATTACAGCAGCTACCGCGTGCAGGTTTATACCACTACGGGACAGTTGGTACAGCAAGTGCAAAGCAGCGCTCCTACCCTAATTCTATCGGCAGAGCAATTACCCGCAGGACTTTATTTTTATCAAATTTATGGCGACGCTGCCTTGCTCGCCACTGGCAAAATGACCGTGGAGTAAACGGTCTATTTCTCGTGCTTGTCGAGGCATTACTCAACAACATTTCCTTTATTCTGCAAACGCACAAGCAGAAAAGTTTTTTTATGGGTTGAGCAAAGAAGGTTTTTTTGTGGGTTTCGGTTTCGCTTAACCCACAAAAAAACCTTCTTCCCCAAAAAAATCGGAAAAGAAGGCCCAGCGCGAGAACACACGCTTTTTTATGGAGAAGACTTATCGTACTCTACAAGTATAACCATCTGCTTCGTAAGCATTTTTGTATTCTAAGTTGGTAGATCCTGACTGGTTGGGTGCCAAGACACAAATACCGTCGTTGTCAGGCGTTGCTTGTCCATCACAAATATCTACATCACAATTGTTGGGATGTGTGCATTCGTAACAGACTGCATTTTCGTTACAAGAAGAAAATCCGAGAGTAAAAGCTGCGCAAAACGCGATTGCTAGTAAATGTTTCATTATTGGTGAGTTTTTAAATAAACAACACTTTGCATCAGCTAGTTAGGACAGCAAGCGGAGCGTTATTTATTGAGATAGAAAATTAAATGTTGGTAGAAAGTTGCCTTGAACGTTACTACCAAATTGCACCTATTAAACACCTCCACTTACCCAATTGTTCTACAACCCTTTATTCCTGCCCAAAAAACTCAGTAAACGCATCGGCCAGTTCCAACCCAATATTGCGCTGCGCCTCTACCGTAGAAGCACCAATATGCGGCGATACAGAAATCTGTGGGTGCTGCAATAATTTTGCGTCGGGCTTAGGCTCATTTTCGAACACATCCAAAGCCGCACCAGCTACTTTTCCCGATTCCAACCCGTCCAACAAGGCGGCTTCGTCGATGATCCCTCCACGCGACGTATTGACCAAGAAAACGCCGTCTTTGAGTTGTTGTATTTCTTGGACGCCCAAGATAGGCTGGTCGCTGCTCGGTACATGTAGGGTAAGGTAATCGCTCTCTTGTAATACTTGTTCCTTAGAAACGGTAGCAATGGAAAACGAGACCCCTGCGCCGTGTGGGCTGTCCAGAGTAATGTCCTCGGTGCGCTCCACCAAGTCGGTTGCCAGCACGCGCATGCCCATACCCAGAGCCAAACGCGCCACTTCTTGCCCAATTCTACCAAAACCGATAATACCCAAGGTCTTTCCACGCAACTGCACGCCTTTGGCGTAGTTCTTTTTTAAGCCCTTGAAATTGGTGGCACCCTCTTGAGGCATTTCGCGGTTGGCGCGGTGCAAAAAACGCGACAAAACAAATAGATGGCCAATAACCAATTCTGCTACCGATTGCGAAGAAGCTTTGGGTGTATTGATTACCTTGATGCCCTTAGAACGCGCATAATCAACGTCGATGTTGTCCATTCCGACACCGCCGCGCGCAATAACTTTTAGATTGGGGCATTGGTCAATCAGTTCGCGGCGTACTTTGGTCGCCGAACGCACGATGATGGCATCGTATTCGGGCAACCGTGCAGCCAATTCCTCTTGCGGAATTTTGTTGGTATCCACTTGGTAATTTGCTTTTTCCAACAACGATTGGCCATCGGTATGCATGCCATCGTTGACTAAAATCTTGATCATGATTGTTGTGTTGTTATAATGATTGATTGAATAATGATTGCTAAATGGTGGTGTGATTTATTGAGCGGGCTTTAAATAATCGCCTTTGCCCAAGCGTGCCAGTGCAGCTTCTGAACGACTTTTTGGAGTGCGCTGGTCGGGGTTGTTGGCCGCATTTTGGTAGGCAATTTTGGCAGCCTCGTAATCGCCCTTTAATTCCAATGCTTCTCCTTTATAATAATAAGCCAGTCCAAAAATAGGATCGTATTTAGTGGCAATATCCAAGAAATGTGCGGCCTGCTCGTAATCGCCCAATTCGAGGTACAACAACCCGTAATTAAAGGTGGCATCCGCCTCTTGCGGATGGTGCAAAATGGTGCGCTCATACGCCGTTTTGGCCTTCTCTATTAAGCCATTGGTTTCGGTAAAATTTTGATGGTAAAAATCGGCTTTGCCTTTGAGGGCCGTGTACTCTGTAGAATCAATACGCAAGACATTATCGTAATAATCAATCGCGATTTTTTCGCCTTTAGCGGCAAACAACTCCGCCAATTGCAAGTAAGCCTCTACGTCATCGGCGTTCTGCTCCACTACCGTCTGAAAACTCTCCATAGCATTCAACGTGTCGCCCATGTATTTGAGCGTCAAGCCACGCCTGAAATGAGCCTGCGTATTAAACGGCTCTAACTTAAGTACTTTTTCGGCAGCGGTAAGCGCTTCGTTGTACTGTTGCACCAAAAAACTAATTTCTGCTTGTGCCAACAGCAGTGGAATGGTATCGGGATGCAACTCTAGGCTGCGCTCCAACACCTTCAAGGCGGGTTTGGATTGTTGGTTGTTCAAATAAGCTTGCGCTAACAACTGAGCCGCCCGCCAATTGGTTTTATCGTATTCGTAAATGCGGCGCGCTTCTTCTTGTGCCTCTTTGTACATACCCTCTTGTGTATAAGCATTGGCACGCGCCACGCGCAACGCCCTGTTATCGGGATTGGCCATAATATCGCGGGTCAAGGCATCAATGGCAGGAATACCCGTCATTTGTCCATGCTGTGCGGCTAGAGGATCAGGTGGCGTTGTTTTTTTTTCGTTACAAGCTGCCAAGAGCAAGCAAAACAGAGCCAGACAACTAAGCTTTAAAAAGCTTTCTTTCATAATCACGGTTCATTTTTTTTAAAAAAAAGTTATTTTTAGGTTAACTCAGCGTTAACTAATCGCAAGTCACTAACAGACAACACCCTTATACTGCATCTATTCTAGTCAATTGAGCGTTTTTGGACTTGGTATTTGTGGGATGCACTCAAAATATCCCTCTCATTTTGTAACAAAGATACAACTATTACGTATTTCTTAGACAGCTTTGGTTAAAGTTGTTGAAGCGTACTTGTTTTTGGGATGTATTTTATTGCCTTTTTTGCCTTTAACTATTTGCTGTTTCCCATTCCCCTTACCCACGATTTTAAGTAGTTGTTTACCAACAACCATTAAACACAGTTAGCTGTTTATATAGAGCATCTATTACTGTACATCTCTGGGGATTAAAGCCTTCAAAAAGCCAATCGTGTCTTTTTGCCTTTCTTCTTGTTTGCCCCTAACCAATCGTTCTGAAAAATCTGATTTTCAGAAAAACTACTTTTCTTGGTTGTTTAAAATTGTTTTGCCGATGCTACACTACTACCGTTTATGCTGTCTTTGCTTTTTAGTAATGGGCGTTTGTGCCCTACAGGGGCAACACGTTCAAGTCTCGCCTCCTGTTGACCTTCCTAGCGAAGTGGACTACCAACTAATTGCGCGTTATTCCGATCAAGTTTTGCTGTACAGCAAAACAGAAACTAAATTTTATATACACAGTTTCAAAACAGGCGATTTAACACAAAATTGGTGCAAACCTATTAATTTTGACCGCCACGATGTCA
>CAYUZF010000153.1:5336-8421 GCA_964449615.1 uncultured Aureispira sp. | reverse complement strand
CCACGGCAACAGTTTTTCCGTGTTGTACTACTATATCAAACGCGGTACCACTTACATTCGAGGCAAAGAGTTTGACCCACAAGCCCAAGTCGTGGATGATTATGCCATTGGCGAATTTAAAGGCAGTATGCCTTTGCTCCGCAAACACGTGTGCAGTGCGGACAACAAACGCTATTTTGTACTCTACGCGCTTTTGTACAACGGCCAGTTAGAGGCCATACAGTTTGATTTAAAACTTAAAAAGCAGCATTGGAAAAAAGCCTTACAATCCGATGGCGTCAACCCCCAACAACATTTCAAACAATTATTAATCAACAACGCAGGCGATGTTTTTGCCGTATACAACCAACACAACACGCCTAGACAGCGCAAAAAGCACCAATTTGTCTTGGGCAAGATAAACTTAGAAGGCGAAGAAAGCTGGCAAACGATTCCTTTTAACGATTACTTGACGTATGATTTGTCGGTGCAGTACGACGAAGTCAACCAGCAATTGGTAGCAGCGGGTTTGTATGCTGCTGACAAAAGCAGTGTTTCCAATGGGATTTTTTATTTCAATACCAGTTTTGAACACATACCCCATATACACACCACTGCCCTAGAAGAAAACTTTATGCGCAGCCTTACAGGCAAGCGCAAGAAAAAACTGACAGGCATTCAAAATTTTAAAATTTGCCAATTGGTGCTGCGCAAAGATGGGGGTGTTTTGCTGGTGGCAGAACAACGCTTTACGTACGAGTCGTCCATGTCTTTTTACGAAGCGGAAAGCACTTCGGAACGCGCCGATTATTTGTATGAGAATATTTTGATTGCTTCTATTCATCCCTCAGGGCAAGTGTATTGGAAAGACGTCTTGTTCAAAAGCCAAAGTTCAGAAAACGACAACGCGCGCCATTCTTCCTTCTTGGCTGTAAAAACCAATTCTAGCATTCGTTTTTTATACAACAACAATATTTCTTGGGACACCAGCATTTTTGAATATGTGATCAACAGCACAGGACAAGTGCAACGCAACGTGGTGACCCACCAAGAGCGTAAAAATGGCTTATTACCACAACTTGCCCACGGTTTGCAAGTGTCTTCTTCGGAAGTCATCGCTGTAGCAGAACGCGACAGGCAATTGCGCTTATTAAAAATTAATTACTAATGGTATGCCTCTACAAAAATGCGGACGCGATTGTTAGAACTTTTGCGGTAGGGGTTGTATTTTGAGCATTTACTGCTTTCAAAATTTTCGCCGTGTTACAACTCTTCAGAAACAACCAACTGTTTACCGTTTTTTTTGTCTTGCTTTACGCCCTGTTGTTTGGGGTGAATAGCTGGTTGTATGCGGGCGTTCCTTTGGCTAGTTTCGAGCAGTTGCCAAGCACCGTTGGTACTTGGTTGATCGCCCTTGTAGACAGCCCGACAATTAACCGCGTTGTTTTTTTACTGCTTTTATTGCTGCAAGCTAGTGTGGTCAACGGCTTGGTGAACCAATTTCGTTTGGCCAAGCATTATTCTTATGTGCCAGCGATTGCCTATATTTTGGTGCATTTTGCAGGAGTAGACATAGATGTGTGTTCGCCCGTTATGTTGGCCAACAGTTTTATGCTTTGGGCGTTGTACAGCCTCTTTTGCAGTTACGAGAAACGCGTTTCTTTGGCGGTTATTTTTAATATTGGGTTTGCTACGGCCATGGCAGCACTTTGTTACCACGGTTTTGTGGTGTATTTTATTTGGATGCTGCTGGCCGTCCTGTTACTGCGCGCCTTTGATCCACAAGAGTTCGTTATTCTTTTGGGCGGCTTTTTTGTACCTTTTTTTCTATTGGGCACCTATCATTTTGTCAATGACAATTTGAGTCTCTGGTTGCAGTCCGAGCTATATGTGCATTACCAGCAAATGGTTGTTCATTACGACAATACCCTTAGCCTATCCATACTTGTTGCCCTACTTGTCACCCCTGTTTTATTAGCGTTGTTGCAATTACAGACACTTCATTTTAAAACCACAATACGGGAGAGAAAGTACATCAATGTGGTCTTACTGATGCCTTTTATAGGTTTGTTGAGTTTTTTGGTGCAAAGCGATTTATACAGCTATCACTTTATGGTATTGGCCATTCCCGTGGCCATTTTATTGAGTCTAGTCTTACAGTCTTTCAAAAGCTTGGCATTTTCCGAATTGCTGCATTTGGTGTTTTTTATGTTGGCGCTAGGCGTGCAGTACCAGCAGTTCTTTTTTTATTAGAATGTTAAAAGCGGGGCTTGAACGCAACTATTCATTTTGTAGGGTATTGTTCTAGGTGATCAAAATACTATTGAAGCCCTCTAGGTTCCCCACTTCCCATTGTTATGATCTATTTGTCAACTTACACTGCCTTGTCATGTCTACTTTTTTTGCGTTGATCTTAAGCCTTTTTGTTTTACCCCCCTTTACCTCCAAAAACGAAGAAGTCAGTTGGACCTTTGATAGCAAACGCGTCAAACCACACACCTATGTAATCACGGCGACGGCTACTATAAACAACGGGTGGTATGTTTATTCTCAATACCTCGAAAGTAACAAAGGCCCTATTTCAACCCACCTCGTTTTTGATACCAATTACAAAGCGCAGTTACTGGAACAAGCCACCGAACAAGGGTCGAAAGTATCGGGCTACGATGAGTTGTTTGATATGAACATTACCAAATACAAAAAAGAAATGGTTATCCAACAGACCATTGTAGTTCCCAAAGGCCAGCGCAGAATTAAAGGCAGTGTTGTATTTATGAGTTGCAACGACCACCAATGTATGCCCCCCGATGAGGTTTCTTTTGAACTGAGGTTGTAGTGGGTTGAGTAACTCCCTCCGTGATTTTAATAAAATGTTAAACCAATTCAAATCTTTTTTTTCTATTTAGAGATATGAACTTATTTTCATAATTTTATAACTTCGGGCAGCAGGGGTTCAACTCGACGGAGCGAGAAAGTGAATAGAATACCAGAAGCCTCTATATTTTTTGTTATTTTAGGGTCTCCTTCCCCACACATTTTGATAACTGGATACACTATGAAAAGATTAAGCATTACATTTTTATTGTTGGTAGGTCTATTGAGCAAT
>CAYUZF010000153.1:0-5262 GCA_964449615.1 uncultured Aureispira sp. | reverse complement strand
GAAAGTGACTTGGGCCCTATTCCTACCAGCGTGAATTTTGAATCCAGCAATCAAAAAAAGCTTGGAAAAGCTACCGAAAAAGCAGGCAACAGCGCTTACAAAGTATCGGGCTACGATGATATGTTTGACATGCAAGTCACCAAGTACAAGAAGGACTTCACCATCCGCCAAAAATTTCAAGCAACCGATCCTACTAAGGAGGTTTCAGGCTACTTGGAGTACATGACTTGCAACGATAGCCAATGCCTCCCTCCCACTGCTGTGGAGTTCAGTTTTCTCCCCTCTAGCTATTTGCCCAAGCCCAGCAACCGCCCCCCTCCAAAGGGCGACGAGCCCAAAGACGACGCGCTTAAGGAGCAGCCTAGTGACAATTCTACTGGCCAAACCGATCCAGTAAAAACAACGAACAAGGCACCTAGCCCAACACCTACGCCCGAAGATCCTACTGTGGCTACTGATCCTGTGGTGGAGAACCCTGTAACTACGCCAGCGGAGACACCAGCCACCACGCCTGCACAAACCAACGAAGTGGAGTTTGTAGGGACTACTCAAAACGACGTTTTTGACCCCATGCGCCCCAAATTGGTCGCCACTGCGAATGCGCCTATAGCGGGCGATTGCGAGAGCGAGACAGGGGAGATAGTTCAAAATTTAAACGTAGATGTAGAGGGGTTGCCCTGGTGGCAAATCTTTTTGTTGGGCTTTGGCGGTGGTTTGATCGCCTTGCTAACGCCTTGTGTTTTTCCGATGATTCCGATGACGGTATCGCTTTTTTCTAAAAGTGGAAAAGGGGAAATGACCAGAAGTAGAGGTATCAAAAATGCCTTGTTGTTTGGCGCCTCCATTATTGTAATTTACGTTTCCTTAGGGCTGCTGTTTACCATCGCCTTTGGTTCTGATGCCCTAAATTTAATTTCCACCAGCTGGATTATGAACTTGGCGTTCTTTCTGCTTTTTACCGTTTTTGCCTTTTCTTTCTTCGGTTATTACGAAATACAATTGCCTTCGGCTTGGGCCAATAAAGCGGATCAAGCTTCTTCTAAAGGAGGATTGATGGGTACTTTTTTTGGTGCTTTTTCTATTGCGCTGGTTTCCTTTTCTTGTACGGGACCGATAATTGGTTCGTTGATTGTACAAACAGCGAGTTCGGGGAGCTATGGCGCGCCTGCGATTGGGATGTTTGGCTTTTCGCTGGCATTGGCCTTGCCATTTATGTTGTTTGCAGCTTTTCCGAGCTGGTTACAATCCCTACCCAAATCTGGAGGTTGGATGACCAGCATGAAAGTGGTGTTGGGCTTTTTAGAATTGGCCTTAGGGCTCAAATTTTTGTCTATAGCAGATTTGACGGAACACTGGAATATTCTGCCTTACGAAGTCTTTATTGGTTTGTGGGGATTGATTTTTATTTTGATGACTGCCTACCTCTTTGGCTTTATCCACTTCCCACACGACGACAAAACAGCCGAAATTAAAACTGGACGCAAGATTCTAGGGGGCATTTCTGCCGTGGTGACCTTGTCTATTCTAAGTGGTTTTATGATCAACGAACAAACCAACGCGTTTAAAACGCCCTCTTGGTTGAGTGGCTTGGCACCTTCTGCCTGTTATTCCTACATTCGCCCTTGCGAAAAAACAGAAATAAAAGAATATACGTCTAGCGACCACTGCCCCCCGGGCATACACGGTTGTTTTGACGACTACGACGAAGCCTTGCGTTATGCAAAAGAAAAAAACAAACCGCTGCTCATCGACTTTACAGGGCATGGTTGTGTCAATTGCCGCAAAATGGAGGAAAACGTCTGGATTGTTCCCAAGATCAACAAAATGCTCAATGAGGATTACGTTTTGGTCTCGCTGTATGTAGACGATCGTAAAAAGTTGCCGCAAACACTCACTACCGCAGATGGCACCAAGATTCGCAACATCGGAAACAAATGGGCAGCTTTTCAGCGCATCAATTTTGAAAAGGCTTCGCAACCTTACTACGTATTGATAACTCCCGAGGAAGAAGTAATCAACACCCCTAGAGCCTACACCCCCGATGTCGATACCTACGAAGGTTTCTTGCGCTGCGGTTTAGACGGTTTTCAAAAAAGTTTGGCTCAGAAAAATTAGTAAGGGTATACTGTTTAAATAATTATAAGGTCAATTCTAGGGCTTTAACCGTATAAAATAGGTTTTTTCCCTGTATAAGTTGCTATAAATACTGTAACTTTGAGAGAGGAGTAGAACGCTGAGGTGTTTTTCTTCTCTCTTTTTTTTATTAAATAAGTTATAAAATAGATTCACCGTCCCATATCTCCCCGTCATCACTCATTTACATTACAATCAAAAAATATGACTACATTTAGTGACTTTGAGTACCAAAGGCCCGATACTGAACGCTTTAAAAAAGATTTCTCCCAGCATTTAGAGGCCTTTAAGGCGGCTGATAATAGCCAAGCGCAGCAAACCGCCATCTTGGCACTTAACCGTTTGCGCAGCGACTTTGATTCTATGTACGCGCTGGCCAGCGTGCGCCATTCTATTGACACGACCAACGAGTTTTACGAACAGGAGAATACTTTTTTTGATACGCATTACCCTACGCTTTCGGAGTCAATCAACGACTATTTTAGAGCGCTCTTGGCTGTAGAAAACCGCGCAGAACTGGAAGCCGCACTGGGCAAGCAACTCTTCAACATTGCTGAACTGCGCTTAAAAACATTTGAACCGAGTATTGTCGGATTGTTGCAAGAGGAAAATAAGCTGGATTCTCAATATCGAAAAATAAAAGCGCAAGCCGTCATCGAATTTGAAGGCGAAGAATACAACCTGTCTTCTATTGGTGCTTTAGAATTGTCCGAAGACCGCGACAAGCGCCGCCGTGCCAGCGAGGCCAAATGGAAATTCTACGCCGAACACGCTTCTGAAATGGAGCAAATTTACCATGAATTGGTGCAGCTTCGCCACAAAATGGCGCTAGAGTTGGGGTATAAAAATTACATTGAATTGGGGTATGCGCGCATGCTGCGCTCCGATTACAACGCGGATATGGTGGCCAACTTTCGTCAACAAATTCAAGAACACATTGTCCCCATTGCGGGTGCTTTGTTGGAGCGTCAGAAAAAGCGCTTGGGGCTAAACCGCTTAAAATACTACGACGAGGAGTTCAAATTTCCTTCGGGCAATCCAAAACCAAAGGGAAGTCCTGCTTGGATGGAAGCCCAAGCCCAACAAATGTACAAAGAGTTGTCGCCTGAAACCGACCAATTTTTTCAATTCATGACCGAAAAGGATTTGATGGATTTGGTGGCGAAGGACGGCAAACAGACGGGCGGTTATTGTACCTTTCTCAACAAATACAAAGCACCGTTTATTTTTTCCAACTTCAACGGTACGGCACACGACATTACCGTATTGACCCACGAGGCTGGACATGCGTTTCAAGCCTATTCTACCAGCAACCACACGGAGTTGTACGACTATCTTTGGCCGACTTATGAGGCCTGTGAAATCCACTCTATGAGTATGGAGTTTTTTACTTGGCCGTGGATGCAGTTGTTTTTTAAAGAAGATACAGAGAAATTTAAATTCTCGCATTTGGCGGGTTCTATTGCTTTCTTGCCTTATGGCGTAGCCATTGACGAATTTCAACACGTGGTCTATGCCCAACCCGATCTGACGCCCGAAGAGCGCAACCAAGCTTGGCGCGCCATTGAAGAAAAGTATTTGCCGCACCGCGATTACGACGGCAATGCTTACTTGGAGGGGGGTGGTTTTTGGCAAC
Organism: uncultured Aureispira sp.; assembly: GCA_964449615.1. GTDB lineage: Bacteria > Bacteroidota > Bacteroidia > Chitinophagales > Saprospiraceae > Aureispira. The sequence goes on along the minus strand of CAYUZF010000153.1, from coordinate 1,493 downwards.
GACAAAGCCATGTGTTTGGGATGCCGTTTTATTACATTGATTATGTGCTGGCGCAAATTTGTGCTTTTCAGTTTTGGAAACGCAGTTTGGAAACGCCCGAAGCGGCTTGGAAGGATTACATTAAGCTGTGCAATCTGGGCGGCTCTCAATCTTTTCTACAATTGCTTCAAGAGGGCAACCTGCAATCGCCTTTTGAAGATGGTTGCTTGGCCGAAGTGGTAAAACCCATTCAAGAGTACCTGGCGCAGGTCGATGATTCTAAATTTTAATCGCCTTCTCAATCCTATCTAAGCAGTTATTTCTATCACAATAAAATTTCTATGCAAAAGAATATTTTTATCCCTATTGCCTGCCTTTTACTCTTCTTAACTTCTATGCCATTGGCGGAAGCTCAGAAAAAACGCAATAAAAAGAAGCAGCAAGAGCAAACAGAAGCAGCGGCCAAACCAGCCGACAAGCCCAAACCTGCAAAGGGAGCACCCAAACCGTACAAGGAGGTTGTTACGGACAAAGCCATTACAAAAGTGGGGTTGATGACAACCCACAAAGTGGGCAACAATTATTATTTCGAACTGCCGATGGACTTGTTAGAAAAAGAAATCATGGTGGTCAGCCGTATTTCTGGTTATGTAAAGAACATGAGTTTTGGAGGAGCAGGAATGAAATCACGGCCACAGCAAGTTATTCGTTGGCAGAAAGTAGACGATCAAATCCTGATGCGTTCTGTTTCTTACCACAGTGTGGCCAATGAGAAAGAACCGATTTATAAATCACTTAAGAACAACAACTTTGAACCCGTTATTTACAGTTTTCCTGTAGCGGCGTATCGCCTAGACAGCAGTGAGCATAAAACTGCTGTGGTAATTGCCATCAATCCTTTTTTTAATGCGGACATTGCACTGATTGGCGCGCTTTCGGATGCCCAGCGCAAGCGTTTTGGTATTTCGGGGGTGGCTCCCAAGCGCAGCTTAATTGTCGGTACCAAGAGTTTTCCAAGCAACACAGAAATCCGCCACATTCTCACCTACAAAGGCAGTAAGTTGCCTGATAATTTCTTGACGCAAACGCTTTCGGTAGAGATGAACCAATCGTTTATTCTCTTGCCAGAGACGTTGATGCAGCCGCGTTTGTACGATGCGCGTGTCGGGTATTTTAGCATACAGCGCACCAACTACAGTTCGCTCAAACAGCGGGCAGACAAAGAGCGTTTTATCACCCGCTGGCGCTTGGAACCCAAAGACCCCGAAGCCTTCAAACGAGGAGAATTGGTAGAACCTGTCAAACAGGGGATAGAAGACTGGCAGGTGGCCTTTGAGGCAGCAGGTTTTAAGAATGCCATCATCGCCAAAGATCCGCCTTCCTTAGAAGAAGACCCCGATTGGAGTCCAGAGGACGTGCGGTATTCGGTCATTCGCTACATTACAACAGACATTGCCAACGCACAAGGCCCACACGTACACGATCCGCGCACAGGCGAGATTTTGGAGTCGGAT
>CAYUZF010000152.1:7503-12809 GCA_964449615.1 uncultured Aureispira sp. | reverse complement strand
AATTGCGCGGGGATCAATTCGTATTTAGCCATTGGAAAACGATGCTTCGCAGGCAATTGGTACTTATAAATAGAAGAAAAGGCGATGTGCAGCGGCATACAGAAAACAGTGATTAATTAGAAATCAAGCATGTTATTCCAACAGCCGCTCCCCCAAAAAGTTGTTTCGAGCAGCAAACCCAGTAATTCGTTGAACGCTTCAAGTATAAGAATATGCTAAAGTATGTTAATGAAAACTTATGAGTACAACGCTTAGAACGTTGCAAACGTAGTCAAAGTACCTGATACAAAAAAGACACAAGTATTTATGACAATAAAACACCCTAACCCATCAAACCTATAGGCCTATATTTCCTATCCATCTCCTCTTTTTAATCACTTTAATTATTTAAACATGAACAAATTAATGCTGGCACCGCTATGCCTATTGTTAACCTTCCAACTCCAAGCACAAGTAGATACTAGTAAGTCTGCAGTGCCATTAGGCACACTAGAAATCAACCTTATTGAGCAAGAAGAAACGCCGCCTTTACGCGGAAAAAAAGGACAATTGATTTTACCTCAAAAAGGCGATTTTAATTTAGGCGTCAACATCATTCCTTTCTTCAATTGGTTTGGAAATTCGTTTAATGGCAGTCAAAACAACACCTACGCTTCTTCGAGTCGCTTTTTTGAGGTGTTTGGTACAACTGTAATTATGGGGCGTTATATGTTGCAAGACAATGCGGCTTTACGCCTCAATTTTGGCATCAACGTAACCTCCGTGACCAACAGCCGTTTTGTAACGTTTGACAATTCAACCAACCCATCGGCTACCGTCAAGGACACCCGAACAACTGGGGGCGGTACGTATGCCATTGGAATGGGGTACGAAAAAAGAAGGGGCAAAGGGCGCATACAGGGCTATTATGGGATAGACGTTTTGTTCCAATTGGAGCACATAGATGGCGCTTCGTACACGTATGGCAATGAATTCAGTGCAAGTAATTCTTTTCCTTCTTCTACCGATTGGGGCGGAAATATTCTACCTGGTGGAGAGCGCATTGTACAGGATGGCGCCCGTATGAATGCGAGCGTAGGGGTACGTCCCTTTGTAGGATTGGAGTATTTTGTAGCGCCTAAGCTTTCTATTGGCGGAGAATTTGGCTGGGGATTGTCTTATTCCACCATCGCACCGCGCACGAGAACCGTCGAATTTTTTGATGGCAACGAAGCACAAACAAGAACCGACCGTACAGGTGGTGGTGGCCGTTTTAATGCAGGTTTGGACAATCTAGGCGGAGCCATTTTATTGAACTTCTATTTTTAGGCAACTATAAGCGCGCTTGATCGTAAGATTCAAAAAAAGGCTATTCCGTACGGAATAGCCTTTTTGCTTGGTATAGGGATGACAATCCTTTTAGTATCCCCCAATACTAAACCGACAAAGCCTTTTTTTTGTGTATAAAAATAATTAGTTTAGCCCATAACAATTAGAGCGCGGGGGCGCATGTCCCTACAAAACACAAAAGAGCAATGAATAAAGTAGTCGCCAATGCACAAGAAGCCATTCAGGGAATTGAGGACAATATGACCTTGATGCTGGGCGGTTTTGGCTTGTGTGGCATTCCAGAGAATTGTATTGCGGCCCTCGTTGAGTCGGGCGTCAAAGACTTGACCTGTATTTCCAACAATGCAGGGGTGGATGATTTTGGTATTGGATTGATGTTGCAACAACGCCAAGTCAAAAAAATGATGTCTTCCTATGTCGGAGAAAATGCCGAATTTGAGCGGCAGCTATTGAGTGGCGAATTGGAAGTGGATTTGATTCCGCAAGGAACTTTAGCAGAGCGCATTCGGGCAGGTGGAGCAGGCATTCCTGGGTTTTACACCGCTACGGGGTATGGAACGGAAATCGCCGAAGGCAAGGAAGTGAAGGAGTTTGACGGTCGCCCGTATATTTTAGAAACTGCGTTGCACGCCGATTTTGCCCTTGTCAAGGCTTGGAAGGGCGACAAGCATGGCAATTTGATTTTTAAAGGAACGGCCCGCAACTTCAATCCAATGATGGCCCGCGCAGGAAAAATCACCATTGCAGAGGTGGAAGAATTGGTAGAGCCAGGAGCATTGGATCCCAACTACATCCACGTGCCAGGCGTTTATGTGCAGCGCATCTTTACAGGTGTGGACTACGAAAAACGCATTGAACAGCGTACGGTACGCGCCAAGCTCGGTACTGGGCAGGGCAACAATCCATTCCAATCAAAACAACAATAAATCAACATGGCTTTAGATAAAAACGGCATTGCCAAGCGCATTGCCAAAGAATTAAAAGACGGCTACTACGTCAATTTAGGAATTGGAATTCCCACTTTAGTCGCCAACTACATTCCCGAAGGTATTCAGGTTTTCCTACAGTCGGAGAACGGTTTGCTGGGCATGGGGCCTTTTCCAGAAGAACAAGAGGTAGATGCAGACCTCATCAATGCAGGAAAACAAACCGTGACGACTTTGCCTGGTGCATCGCTGTTTAGCTCCGCACAAAGCTTTGAAATGATTCGCGGCGGCCATATTGATTTGACCGTGCTGGGCGCAATGGAAATTGCACAAAATGGCGATATTGCCAACTGGAAAATTCCAGGGAAGATGGTCAAAGGTATGGGAGGCGCGATGGATTTGGTAGCTGCCGCGCGCAACATTATCGTAGCCATGCAGCACACCAACCGCAAGGGCGAAAGCAAATTGCTAGAATCCTGTACCTTGCCGTTGACGGGCGTGAATTGCATCAAGCGCGTGGTCACCAATTTAGCATTTTTAGAAATCAAAGACAACGCGTTTCATTTGTTGGAGCGTGCGCCAGGGGTTTCTGTAGAAGAAATCCAAGAAAAAACCGCAGGGCGCTTGATTGTTCCTGATGGTGGGGTGCCAGAAATGAACCTATAAACAGCTAACGCCATTTAGCGAAAGCGAAAACAATAAAAAGCAAGGTGTTATTTTCGGTTTGTGTGATTTACCTATATCTTAGCACTTCCTAATTCTGATAAAAATCAATACTCTGTTATAATCTTTTATAAACGGTATGGCCAAGAAAAAAACAACTAGAAAAAAAACGTTCTCTAAGGAGACTTATTTAGAGTGGTATGAATTGATGCTGCTTATTCGCAAATTTGAGGAGCGCGCCAACTTGATGTACTTCCAGAAAAAAATTAGAGGCTTTCTACACTTGTGTATTGGTCAAGAGGCTGTTTATGCGGGTATGAAAACCGCTACGCGTCCCGACGATGCTTGGATTACCGCTTACCGCCAACACGGTGCTGGTATGGCCAAAGGCATTGACGCCAAAGCAGCTATGGCAGAGTTGTACGGCAAGGAAACGGGAAATGTAAAGGGGAAAGGCGGCTCTATGCACTTCTTTTCGGCAGAACATCGTTACTATGGGGGCCACGGTATTGTAGGTGGACAGATTGGTTTGGGTGCAGGTATTGCTTTTGCGGATAAATACAAAGAGAAAGATACCGTCACCTTTTGTATGTTCGGTGATGGTGCTTGCCGCCAGGGCATTTTGCACGAAACCTTTAACATGGCGATGACTTGGAAGCTGCCTGTGGTGTTTATTTGTGAGAATAACTTCTACGCAATGGGAACATCGGTAGAGCGTACTTCTAATGTAACCGACATTTATAAGTTGGGCCTGGGCTACGACATGCCCAGCAAGCAAATTGATGGCATGGACGTAGAAGTGGTGCACAACGAAATTGCTGCTGCTGCCGAGCATTGCCGCAATGGAAATGGGCCTATGTTCTTAGAAATCAGAACTTACCGCTACAAAGGCCACTCCATGTCTGACCCTGCTAAGTACCGCACGAAGGAGGAGGAGAAAGAATACAAGGAGAAAGATCCCATCAACATCATTGAGAACAAATTGCTCCAAAAGAAACACGCTACGGCAGAAGATATTGCAAGCATCAAAGAAAAGATTAAAAAACAGATTGATGCAGCGGTACAATTTGCGGAAGAATCGGACTTCCCCGACGCTAGCGAAATCTATACGGACAACTACGTACAAGAGGATTACCCCTTCATTAAGGATTAAAGGAGGTTTGGGTAGGGAGGGTGCCGAGCAAAGTTGAGGCGACCTCCCTACTAACCTACAAAACCGAAAAAAATAATTTTGCAGGACTTTTTAGGAAGAAAATCCCCCATCCGTAAAAACTTTGTTTATCTTTGCACGCAAAATTATTTTATAGTTACGACAATTAGGAGACCAAGACTGCATTATGGCAAACGAACAATATACTGAAATTCAGGATCTTTCCGCAGACGAAATAAAGAACAAAGCAAACAGCTTTTTTGAGCAATACAAGAACCTTATCTTTGGCCTTATTGGTGCCATTATTTTATTGGTTATTGGGTTGTATTGGTACAGCCAAAATAAAAATGTTAAAGAAGCAGAAGCGCAAGAGGAATTGTACAAAGCCAATATTGAGTTCAAAAGCGATTCTTTCCAATTGGCGCTGAATGGCCGTTCTGGTTTGGGACAAGCCAATACATTTTTGGGCTATACGGGCATCATTGCAGAATATTCGGGGACACCCGCTGCCAACTTGGCCCACTACTACGCTGGAATTTCTACCTTAAAATTGGGCGAACCACAATTGGCAATTGATTTCCTAGACAACTTCAGTGGAGAAGAGCAGTTGCAGACCGTTGCCTACACGTTGATGGGCGATGCGTATTCAGAATTGAAAGACATGGATAATGCCTTGACTTACTACGATAAAGCGTCTGGGTATACCGATAATCTGGCGTTGGCCTTGTACGCCAAATGGAAAGCAGCGCGCTTGTTAGAATACCAAGAGAAGAAAGACGAAGCAGTAAAATACTTGCAGGAAATTATGGATAAAGATCCCGAAATGGCCGAGCGTTTAGGCGTGGACAAAGATTTAATCCGTCTGTCGTAGCACTTGCTTTTCGCCAAATAATGATTACATTAGAAGCATCTTAAAAAATGATCGTCTCGACTAGACTCGACAATCATTTTTTAAGATGCTTTTTTATTTTGTACACGAGTTTATAAATACACCTACTAAAACGAATACTATGAGTAGTGCTGATAAAAATCTATCTGTTTACAACGAGAATAATTTGCCCGATGCCTCTGAATTAAAGTTTGGAATCATTGTTTCCGATTGGAACGAAGAAATCACCCACGCTTTGTACGAAGGTTGTTACGATACGCTAATTAAGCACGGTGCCGACCCAGACAACATCCACACGTTGCAAGTACCTGGTGCCTTTGAATTGCCGCAAGGTGCTCGTATTTTGGCA
>CAYUZF010000152.1:1513-7493 GCA_964449615.1 uncultured Aureispira sp. | reverse complement strand
AAGAATAAAAATATGGACGCCACCATTTGCTTGGGTTGTGTGATAAAAGGCGAAACAAGCCACAACGAATACATCAATACATCGGTGGCGCAGACCTTGCAAAATCTCTGTATGGCAACAGGGAAGCCTTTTATTTTTGGTCTGCTGACGCCCAACAACAAGCAGCAAGCGCTGGATCGGGCAGGAGGAAAATACGGCAACAAAGGGGTAGAAGCGGCTGTAACGGCTCTCAGAATGGCAGGGTTGTCCAAGTCCTTCAAGGACGAAAGCAGCAGCATAGGTTTTGGTAAAAACTTTGGTAATTAGACCCTTTTAAACTAAAAACAGTATGAAAATCAGTGTAATCGATACGGGGTATTTCAAATTGGATGGGGGGGCGATGTTTGGCGTAGTGCCCAAGAAACTCTGGTCGCGATTAATTCAACCCGATGAGAACAACCTGTGTACTTGGGCGATGCGCTGCCTATTGGTGCAAACCGAAGGCCGAAACATCTTGATCGACACGGGTATTGGCGACAAGCAATCGGAGAAGTTTTTTTCCCACTTTCATCCACACGGGGAAGCGAGTTTGCTAGGCTCGCTAGAAATGCAAGGGCTACAAGCCAGCGATATTACAGATGTCTTTTTAACCCACTTGCACTTTGACCACGTAGGAGGGGCGGTTTGCCGCAATGAAAAAGGAGAATTGTTGCCCACTTTTCCCAATGCAACCTACTGGAGCAACCAAGCGCATTACGATTGGGCGTTCACCCCCAACGACCGAGAAAAAGCATCGTTTTTAAAGGAAAATTTTGTGCCGTTGCAAGAGCAAGGTATGCTAAAAATGTTGCCTTCACAACCGTACAATGAGGTCTTGCCCTGGCTGGAGGGAATCGATGTGGGCTATGCTTATGGACACACCGAAGCGCTGATGACTCCCAGAATCAACTACCAAGACAAAACCATTATTTACTGCGCGGATTTGTTGCCCTCTCCGCACCATATTTCTATGCCTTATGTCATGGGCTACGATGTGCGTCCTTTGCAGACGCTTCGAGAGAAAGAATGGTTTTTGGCGAAAGCCGTGGACGAAGGGCACCTTCTATTTTTTGAACATGCAGCAGAAGTAGAAGCTTGTACGGTCAAGCGCAACGAAAAAGGCCGTATCGTGGCCGATAAAACAGGTGCGTTATCCGATTTTGTGCAGCTCTAGCAAACGTTTAAAATCTTGGGGAGTAATGGAGCGTACTGCGCCTGCTTCCCAACGTTCTATGCCCAAATGCACCATTTTGTGGCGCACGAGTCGCAAAGTTGGAAAACCCACTGCTGCCGTCATGCGCCGCACTTGTCTATTTTTACCTTCTATCAGCGTGATTTCTATCCAAGACGTCGGTTGGCTTTTGCGGTAGCGAATGGGAGGGTTGCGGTCGGGGAGTGTTGGGGGCGTTTCTAATAAACGCACTTTAGCAGGGCGCGTTTGGTAGCGCTTTTTATTGATTTTAATGGCTACGCCTTCGCGCAATTGCTCTAAGGCTTCTGCCGTGATTTGCCCTTCTACTTGTACCCAATAGCTGCGCGCATGTGCCTTGCTCGGATGCAACAGAGCGTTGTTGACGCGCTTATCGTTGCTCAACAGCAGCAACCCTTCGCTGTCTTTGTCCAAGCGTCCAATCGGATACACGTCTTTAGCGAAAGCAAAATCCAAATCGGCTAAAGTGTTGTGCTCAGGATGCTCTTTGGAGAATTGCGAGAGCATACCAAATGGTTTATAAATAGCATAATATTGAAAAGCCATAGTCAAGCTTATTTTTTTCTATTTTTGAGCATAAAGACACCCATTAGCAACAGCGCGACCAACAACCCCAAACCTAGCAGGTACCACTCTAAATAATCGTGTTGAATGGTCAACGGGGTATAATCGCCAACTTGCACAAAACAGGCCCAGAGTGCAGGGTGCGTAGCCAGCGGGCTGCCTTGCATAGTTTCTAAGTAATACAGTTTGGCTTGGCGCAATGCTTCGTCTTTGGCCATGCCAGCGTCTAAGTGTTCGTAAAATTTTTCAATAATAATAGAACCCGTTTGGTCATTCAAGTTCCACAGGGTGGTCATGATACTCGGAACACCCGCATACATAAAACTACGTCCAATACTCATTACCCCTTCACCGTGCTGGTATTTTCCGATTCCTGTTTCACAAGCCGACAGCACCACTAGGCGTGCTTGCAGCTCTAATTGCTTAATTTCATAAGCGTATAGAATATTGTCTTGTGTTCGGCTGTTGTCCTCTTCTAGCGCCAGACCCGATAGTTCAGGACTTTCATGGTTAACAAGGCCATGTACGGCCAAGTGTAGAATGTCGTAAGGGGGGGCTTGTTGTTTGAAATACGTTTCGCTGGCGTCGGCACCGTACAAGTAATTGCCCTTTAGTTTTAGTTGTTGTTGTAAGAATTCCAGTTCTCTAACAGCGCCCTCTAATTCGGGCAGTTCCCGCCGCAATTGTTGTTCGTAAGGGTTGCGCCAATCAGGAGCTTGTCGATTGTTGTAGTAAGGTGCCAAGCCCAGCAGGGTTGCTTTTTGCTGTTTAGCGCGGCGCTTGCGTTGCTCTAAGAACAGCTGCGCCGAATAGTTGTAATTTGTAGTATATTGCCGCAGCAGGTAAGGCAACTGGGCAAAACTGAAAGCTTGCTGCTGGCTGTTGGCTGCGTCTGAGAGGGGTTGCACCAACAACACCTCAAAAGGCAAGTATGCCAATTGCCCATCGGGAATAAGCAGCAGCCGTTGTTTGCTTGGAACTAGGCTTTCTGCCAGCAGCAACGCATACAATTCCGAAGACGCTCGAATAAATTGTCGGCAAGTAGCAGGTAGATTTTCCTGTGCTCTTTGCAAATCAATCAATAGATTTTGAAAAGAAGCCAACTGCACGTCATAGACTTTGGTGTGTTTAAAATTGCGAACAAAAGCCGTATCTTTAGTAACAGTAAAAATATAAGTGCGTTCTTTGCCCTGAAAATACTCGATCAAAACAGTCTGCTCGTCCAATGCCTCTTGCACTTCTTGAATGCTTGTTTTTTTGACGATGTGTTTGAGCTCGTAATACTTGGGATAGTCGGCTTCAAATTGATGCAGCAGTTTTATTTTCTCATGGTGGTAAGCAAAGCGCAAACTATCTTGATACTGCATTTCCGCCTCATCGCCAGACATAACTGCGTCTTGATACAATTTTTCTATCACTTCTAGTTCGCGTTCCAGTTCTTGCTCTCGCTCAATCAGCTCCGTAGGAATTCCCCCAAAACTGGTCGCATTTTGCTCTTGTAGAGCATTCATCATCATAATCGATTTGCTGCGCTCAGACAGCATAAACGCCTCATCCAAATATTGGTGGTCGTGCGTCCGCTTATAAATGTACAAGGCGATCTCAATCGCTTTTTCAAACAGCGGAATCGCCTGCCGATTCAACCAATACGTTTGTGAACTCTTAGATTTGAACGTCTTATTCTTATACTCCAACGCCTGTATGCCGAGTTTGATGGTCGATAAGAGGAGTTGGGGAGAAACATTGGGATCTTTTTGGGCGTACAAAATTTCCAATACCTTAAGTTTGTTGTGTAGGGTAGGAATTAAGACGCGTTTTTGGCGAATTTTGTCGAAACTAGGGTTGTCGTATTTGGTGGGAGTGTAGGTAGGCGCCATTGCGGCCAAGCTTTGTTGGCAATAAGATAAGGCTTCTTGATATTTTTTTTCTGCTAGGCTTATGGTTACGAGGTGGTTGTTGAAAGTGCAGGTGTTTAAGCATAGATCTGTATTTGTTTTGTTTTTTGAGGATTCTATACCCAAGTGAATATGTTTTCTAGCTTCCTCGTAGTTATGGGTGTATATATTGAATTGACTAATAAGGTTGTACGTTCGATAAGCTTTTATATTACAATCCTTGTGGAGTTTATTTATCTCTTCAATACAATACAACAAGGAATCCTGTTGGTTATCATACAAGTATAAGAAAGCCAGACTTTGATAAGTTTGAATCAAAAGTTTCTTTATATCATGGCGCTGCACGTCTTCATTCATAGCCTCTCGTAGAACGTCGATATAAATATTTTTTGCCAAACTCTTTTTACCTTGTTCTTCGTTAGAAGACCCTATACAATATTGACTGTACAATATGTCATACTCATTTAGATTGTATTCTATGTTTTTATTTATACTCTTCTCATAATAAATTATAGCATTATCAAAATCACCTAATTCATCAAATTGCACGGCTAATTCATGGTATTGATTGCCCAAGACAGATGGAGAAGTACTTGGGTCATTTTCTATTAAGTTTATCATGTTAAGTTGAGATTTCAATGCTTTATCTTTGTAACCTAGTGATTTGTATATTTCAATCTGTATGGCAAAAAAGTTATAAGGAAGTTGTATGTCTGACGGAATTAATCGTTCCTGTACTATTTTTTCTGCTCTTAGAGTATATAACAATGTGTTTTTAAGATCATATTCAAAGTATTTTATAAAACTAAATCCTACGTTCAAGTTGGTCTCTACAAGGGGCAAATTATTTTTTTTGCAATGATAAGTGGCAAGAGAATAATAATGAGTTGCTGAATCGTTGATACCTTCCATCAAATAGCACTGGGCTAAGTAAGAATATTTTACAGGGGTTAGATCTATTCTATTTTCTGCATCACAATAGTTAATTATAGACACTATTTTACTTTGTAGCGGTAAATCATCTCTACTGGCAAGGACGTCTATTAAGTATTCATAGGCGTCTACGGCATAAATTTCGTAGTTCAAATCAAATATTTTATCCACAAACAGTTTATACGTCTTTACCGCTTTATCATAATTCTCCTGATAATAGTATTCCGTTGCCGTATTCTTTAAAAGATTGACAGAGTCAGGTAACTTTTTGTAATCATAAGCTGTATTGGGATGTTGAAAAGCATTGGCAGCAGGAATTACTTCTAAAAGCAATGTTGCCACGACGACTATTTTGAGTAAAAGAGACATAGTTCTATAAATTCTATAAACAATACAGTTAAGCTAAAGGGCTTGTACTAACAAAGATAAAGCTATTCCGATACACGGAATAGCTTATGGGACTTTATTTCTTCTAAAGAGGAATTGCTAAGAAGGCATTAGGCCAAAATCATAGGTTCTTCTACGACCATCATTCCACTGACTGGTGTGGGTATAACGTTGTTAAATTTGTCATACATTGTGAAAGTCATTTGATATTCATGACCTTCTGCTGATCCATCAAAAGAAAGGTGTTCGTTCTTAAACATACGCATTCCATTTATATCATAGATATAATTTAAAGCATAGTCAATAGGTTCTGCACTTGGATTACCAAGTGTATTAATGATAGATAGTTCTACCCTCTTCACTATTTGGTTTGGATCGTTTGCGACAGTAGCATTAGCAGTGTAATGAGAATCGGTGTCATTTTTTGATACGTTCTTTTTTTTAATAGTAGGCATAATTTTGTTGAGTTAGTTTTGTTTAAAAATAGCTTTTAGTGCTCTTTACGAAGTTATTTTCAGAGCGGTGAAAAAATACAGCCGTTGTCAAAAGCTGGCTAAGTAGTGTATGTGGCAACAGATTGATAGCTATTTTTAAGCGTAGTGCTTAGTTTTATATGGTATTGTTGGGAAACGGGGAAAGAGGCAAGAGGGCAGCCGCCAAATTTTATAGAATGCGCATAAAAAACATTCAAAATTTGACCTGAGGCTGACAGGGTAGTCCGTATTTGAAACTGCATTTGAAGAAAACTCTTATATTTCAATACAAGCACTTTGTGTACAGACACCAATAGGTGTTGCATCTTATCCACACAGGTATGCGTGGCCCAAAACACCTTAAAAGGTATCTTAAGGGCAGCATATAGGCTGGTTAAAAAGTTAGAGAAATACAGTTCAAAAGGGTTCACGGTAATTTGTTTAGTAAGCAGATAACCAGGGGTTTAGCTTTCGTTTCGTCGTTTAGTGTAAAATAGTAA
>CAYUZF010000152.1:0-1490 GCA_964449615.1 uncultured Aureispira sp. | reverse complement strand
GCCACACGGCTCCCAAGAGTTTTTGGCTGCAATGGCAATAGAGTCGTAAGAGCCGACTTGTACAAAGGCCGCCCATAGGAAAGGGTGGGCATATTCTTGAGGGTAAGTAGTCAAAAATTCTTGTTTTGCTTGGCGAATGGCTTCGTCTTTTTCCAAACCTTTGTTGAGGTTGGCGTAAAACGCTTTCACTAAAAAGGCTCCTGATTCATCATTGAGATTCCACAATGTCATGAGTAGGGAAGGAGCACCCGCATAGACAAAGCTGCGGCCAATACTGACCACGCCTTCGCCCCGCTGTATGCGTCCAATACCAGTTTCGCAAGCGCTCAATACAATCAAGCTACTTTGAATAGGCAGTTGTTCTATTTCATAGGCATATAAAAAGTTGTCTTCTTTCTGGCTTTGGTCTTCTGCTAGCGCCAAACCAGAAAATTCAGGGTTTTTACTATTCACTAAGCCGTGCATGGCCAAGTGTAGAATGCCGTAATTGGCGGCTTCCTTTTTCAATAGGGTTTCGTTGGCTTCATAACCGATAAAGAAATCACCAGCATAGTTTTCCGATAGCTGTTCTACTTCCTTAGCGGCGCCAGGCAGATCGATGAGCCGCTCGCGCAACTTGACCTCGCGTTGGCCGCGCCAATCGGGCAATTCGATGCCGCTGTACTGTGGCGCCAAAGCCAGTATACGATTGTTAACCGCGTTTTTAGACAAAGCGTTCCGCTCCAACCACAATCTTCCAGAATAATTGTAATTGGTCGAAAAATCATGCAACAGATAAGGCAACACAGAGAAATTGGCCTTGATCACCTGCTCCTCACTAGGGATCAAAGCCACACTATCGGAGAGTAATACCTCAAAAGGCAAATAAGACAATTCTCCATCAGGAATAATAATCAAGCGCTCAACACCTTGCACATCCACAGGTTCTATCAAATAGCGGTGCAGCTTTCGCGCATCAGTAACAAACGCATTAAAAACAGCTACAGGCTTGTCTATAAATCGGCGAACGTCAATTAAAGATTCTAAAAAGCGACTAAACAAAGTGTTGTAAGTAGTGTCTCGCGGAAAAGAAGCTACGGCCAACCGATCTTTATAAACAGAAAAAATGTAAATGTTCTTATCCCCCTCAAAATACTCCAGCAAAATGCTGTTGGGTTCCAATGCTTCTTGTATCTCCGCCAAAGACACTTGCGTATCGTCGTATTTGAGTTTGTAATACTTGGGATAATCTTTTTCAAAGCGCCGTTTCAGAACGTCCAAATCTTGGTTGAGCTTAAAAATCCGATTCTCTGCTTCCTTTTTTACAGGACCATCTTGCGCCGCAATGGCGTCGAAGCGTTTTTTCTCTGCAACATACAGTGCGCGTTTCAAAGACTGCAACCGAGTGACCAAACTGTCGGGAACGCCACCCGCTGCCGCCGCGTGCTGCTCTTGCAACATATCCGCCATCAGCATGGATTTACTGCGCTCCGAGAGTTCAAACGCATCTT
>CAYUZF010000151.1:9745-13016 GCA_964449615.1 uncultured Aureispira sp. | reverse complement strand
GTAAAACAGTAAATGTAGCTACCGCTAGTTTTGAGGTAAAGAGCAATGTAGTAGGTACAAAAAAATAGACTCCAACAGCTTCCCAACTGTTAGAGTCCTTTAATTCGCTTGGCGAACAATCACCTAAATTTATCGTTATTCAGTATTTCTTCTTGGAAGTTCGTTGAAAAGAGCTTCCCAACTCTTAAAACGCCTTTATTATCCAAAGCAAAAACTAAATGTATTCTAGTTATCCAGCGGCTAGTGTTACTGTGTTAGCAATAGAATTAAAAGCTTCCCAACTTTTAAATTCTTAGTAGCGCTATTGGCCAGATAGTTATTATCGTGTTATCGTCACTTGTTGACTTGCTTTCTAATAAGCGAATACCTTGCCTAAAAGTATTTCCATTTAAAAACCAACAAACTATAAATTTGGTAGAAAGACAATTGTTTTCAAAATGAAAATAAGTCAACCGATATTGCGTATATGGAAGATCCTTGATGCCTTATTAATGGCCTTTAGGAATCGTTGCTAGGTTGATCCAGTTCGGGAGGCTGTGCGCGGGTAGTGTGCCAAGCCAATAACCCTCCGCCAATGATAAGTGGTAGACTGAGCCACTGGGCCATGTTGAGCCAGCTATTGGCATCTAGCACGTAGTGCTGTTTGATGAATTCCATACAAAAACGCAGAATGCCCAGTACAAATAGAAATACGCCTAGCAGATGGCCTTGCTGTACGATTTTGTTGCTTTGTGCAAGCCGTTTATTGTAATACAACATAAAGAAAAATAGACTCAAATAGACGACAAAGCCGTATAACTGAACAGGATGTCTTGGTTGTAGATCGACGTTGGGAAAAATTATAGCCCAAGGAACATCGGTGGGTGCGCCTGCAATTTCTCCGTTCATAAAGTTTCCTAAGCGAATAGAAGCCAAGCACAAGCCACCAACCAGCGCGCCTTTGTCTAAAAACCAACGGACGGTCTGCCCTGTTTGCTTGGCCAGCAACCAATAGGCTACTAATAGACCCAGCAGCGCCCCGTGGCTCGCTAAACCCCGAAAACCTATAAATTCAAATTCGGGCGAAAAACGGAACGGCAATAAGATCTCCAAAGGATGCTTGGAAAAATATTCAAAATCGTAGAAGAGGCAATTGCCAATGCGCGCCCCTAAAATCGTCCCGATGACCGAGTAGAGCAACAATTTATCCAAGACCTCTAAGGAGATTTTTTCTTCAATAAATTGCTTTCTTAAAATAAAAAAACTGATGATAAAACCTGTTGCAAACAGCAGTGAGTACCAGCGCAATGCAAAACCGCCCAATTCTACAATGATCGGGTCGGGGTTCCAAGTGAGGACAGCAAACATAGTTGGTGCTTTTGAACGAAAGTTAAAAGTTATTTAGCAGTTCTAAAGTCGTGCATTCGTTTAGTTGATGCGCCGCTGTATTTTCTGCTTGGATAAAACAGTAATAATGAGCAAGCACTTAGCGTTTTTATGGCCAACAAATTTAAATTTAGTAGGCTCTAAAACTCGATAAACTGTTTGGTGTGTTGCTCCAAAACATCCAGCGTAGCTTGGTCCGTGAGTTCGTTGTCTGTCAACAAACGTTCTATGCTAGAAATGGGCAACTTGTTAGGAAAAACATTAATTTGTAAGTAATTGAGGAAGCCAGTCATGTATTCCAAACCACGCAAGCCACCCGAGCGTCCTGCTGCTACACCTACCAAAGCCGCCTTTTTTCCACCGTGGAAAGAAGCTTTGTACTCGCGGATAGAACAAGCGTCAATAAACAACTTTAAGATGCCTGGAATGCCGCCGTTGTATTCGGGAGCAACAAAGTAGAATTTGTTGGCGGGAACTAAATATTTATCTTGAATCGCTGCAAGGGCATCCGATTGACCTTCAGGACTGTACATGGCGCTGTTTACAAAATCGGTCGGCAAATCTTCCATGCTAAAAAATAGCACTTCTTCTTGGGTATTGGCTTTTAAAAAATCGTAAATTTTGCGCGCTACCAAATGACTGCGGTTATTTTTTCTATTAGTCCCTGAAAATACGGTAATCATACGTGTTGTTTTATGAATTGACAATGGGTGTTTTTACAAATGTCTAATATATCGGCAATGTACAACTATTTGTTGGGCTTTTGCTCATTCTATAAGTCAAACCGCCGCTGCAAGACGCGCCTGCGGTACCAGCGCTTCCGTTTACGAGCTTTTTTGACAACTTTTCGTTAAAAAGGTATTTTTTCTCTACATTTTTTGTACATTCCATTCCTAATTTTTCCAACGTTATAATCCAATTTTACCATGCGCATTTCCTATTACGGACACAGTTGTTTTTTAGTAGAAGTAGGGGGCAAGAGCTTGCTGTTTGATCCCTTTATTACTGATAATCCGCAAAAGGCAACCGACAACATCGACATTAGTGCTATTCAACCCGATTATATTTTGCTCTCTCACGGGCATGCCGATCATGTGGGCGATGTTTTAGAAATTGCCAATCAAAGTGCTGCCCAAGTCATAGGTGTAGCAGAAGTGGTTAATTGGTACAAAGAAAAAGGGGTAGAAGGCATCGGTATGAACACGGGTGGACGCCGTAAATTTGACTTTGGAACCTTGCGCTTGGTAGCCGCCGTACATTCCAGTTCTTTTCCTGATGGCAGTTATGCGGGCAACCCTGTTGGCTTTGTAATTTCTAATGAGTACAGTGGGACGTTTTATTTTGCAGGCGACACTGCGTTGACTACCGAAATGAAATTGATTCCACAGATTTGCCCCCGCTTGGATTTTGCTATTTTGCCGATTGGCAATCATTTTACAATGGGCTACGACGACGCGATTATTGCCAGCAATTTTATTCAATGCAATACCATTATCGGTTGTCATTTCGACACTTTTGAGCCCGTGCGTATCGACCACAGCGCGGCCAAAAAAGCCTTTTCACAAGCCAACAAAACCCTCTTTTTGCCTGAAATTGGCATGTCTTTCAACATCAAGAAAAAAGTTTAATGGAAGAGCAAGCAGCGTCGCGATGCCCAGTTTTTCCTTAGCCAATTACTCCCGAACCAATCAACTCCTTGCCGTCGTACCACGCTGCAAATTGCCCAGGTGTAACCCCGCGTTGCGCCTCGTCAAAAATGCTGTAAATGCCTTCTGGTGTGGCGTACAGGGTAGCCTCTACCAATGCTTGGCGGTAGCGAATGCGCGTTTGGACACGGCGCTGTTCGCCAATGGCAAGCGCCAAATCAGGGCGCACCCAATGCACTGCGTCATGGGGAACCAACAAG
>CAYUZF010000151.1:0-9735 GCA_964449615.1 uncultured Aureispira sp. | reverse complement strand
CTAAACAAACCTGGATGGGCGCCTTGCCCTGTATAAATGACGTTGCTTTTTGTATCTGTGCCCAGTACAAACAAGGGCTCTTTGGTGCCGCCTACATTTAGACCGCGCCGTTGGCCGATGGTGAAATAGTGCGCGCCGTTGTGTTGGCCAACCACCTTGCCCAGCTCGGGACGCAAATCAGGCGCTTGACTCAACAAAGCTAAGGCGGCGGGCGTGCGGCTTTCGCCAATAGCGGCTACTTGCTGTTGTTGCTGTACAAACAACGCAGCATCTTTGTCCAATTCTATGATGTCGCCTTGCTTGGGTTGCAATTGCTGTTGCAAAAACTCGGGCAGCTTGATTTTACCCACAAAACACAAACCCTGGGAGTCCTTTTTATCGGCTGTAATAAGGTCTTGTTCGCTGGCAATACGGCGCACTTCTGACTTTTGAAGGTGGCCAATGGGAAACAAAGCTCTGGACAACTGTTCTTGATTGAGTTGACATAAAAAATAGCTTTGATCTTTGTTTTGGTCGGCACCCGCCAATAATTGGTAATACGTTTTACCATCTTTTTGTAAGGTTCCCTTTTGGCAGTAATGGCCAGTTGCCACATAATCTGCGCCCAGTTCTAAGGCCGTTTTTAAAAAGACATCAAACTTGATTTCACGGTTGCACAACACATCGGGGTTGGGCGTGCGGCCAGCTTGGTATTCGGCAAACATATAATCTACAATGCGCGATTTGTACTCCGCACTCAAATCAATAGTTTGAAAAGGAATGCCCAAACTCTGCGCTACGATCAACGCATCGTTGCTGTCCTCTATCCACGGACATTCGTTGTCGAGAATAACCGAATCGTCGTGCCAGTTTTTCATAAACAATCCAATGACTTCGTACCCTTGTTGTTGCAACAAATAAGCACTAACACTAGAATCTACGCCCCCCGAGAGGCCTACTACAACACGTTTCATGTTTTTATCTATTCTAAGACTAAAGAAAAAGGGATCGCTTGGCCACAAAGCTCCTGAAAAGGAGCCGTACAAAAGCACCACAAAGGTAGCCGAATAACAACAGTTTTGCGAATAGCAGTTCAATAAAAACGCTACTTTGACAACTTGATAACACAATTACCACAAAGCTTCGTGGTCTTCCATAAGGCCGTAGCCGTTTAAGGCCCGCCATTGCTCTTGGTGGTAGAGCGTTCCCTGGACGGTGCCAAATACCTGTTTGAAATTGCTTTTGAGTAGGCCTAGATGGATGTTTTCTTGGCGCAAGCCGTCGGGTTGCAGTTCTAAAACGAGTTGCTGGTCGTCGGCTTGCATGCGCCAGGGTGCTGTCAGGGGTGCGCTGGGGTAATGGTAGTGCATTTGGCCGAGCCGTTGCACTTGATTGCCCACCCAAAGCGCATTTTCCAGCTCATCGTTGAAGCCGCGCACGGTATTGACCCCGACAGGGGTACCATCGTCCAATTGCCCCATGAAAGACGTCCAATTCCAGCGGGTGTGCCGAGGTGGATAGCCTTTGGAATGATCTAGGCTTCCCAGCGCAGGGCGGTTGGTGTAGGCCTCAAAATCGGGGTGTTGAACATGGAGTTGGGTGGGCAGGAGAAGATTTTTATAGGTATAATGAAACGGGCGCTGGTCTTGGGAAGGACAAAGCGCGCTGATGCCGTTGGGCGTATCTTCAAAAGACAGCTGTAGCTGAATGTTTTGGTGTTGGTAAGAAATGCTGCCTTTGCCGTCTTCAAAATCGGCGCGGTAGTTTCCCAATTGCCAAGGCTCTGCCAGTGCCGCCTGAAAATTTTTGCCAAACCCCCAGGGGCGGCTGTAGGCGTGTTCCCAATACTGACCGTTTTGGCGTTGGTAGACGTAGCAAAAGGCTTTGGCCAAATAACCCGCGTCTACCAAAGCGATGCCCACGGCCAATTCTGCCGTATAAGCACCAAAAAAAATCCAGGCTTTGCGCTGCCAACGGCGCGCACTCCACCAACCCCTTTGGTCGTCCCACTCGTTTGTAGAAGTATCTACAACCCGTTGCCGATAGACGCCATAGGGCGGACGCTTATTTTTAAAAACAAAGTTAGAAATAGGGGCAGCTATATTTTTTTGCTGTATCTTCATAGGTAAATTATAACTATAAAGAAGCTTATAGGCTTCTGTTTGCTGTTGGAAATGAAGCGAGATGCACTAGTCCCCACCTAGTGCAAGGTATGAACTATTCGTTTTTCTAGCTGTATTCTACAAAAAAACTGGAAATGGTACGGGCATTGCTGCCTTTTTGTTTACCAACCCAACCATCTTTTACGATCGCTAACTTGGATATTATTGTCATGAACTATCGCCTCTTATTCCCTTTTTTTCTTTGCTGTATATTCTACCTGCTGCCTATCAAACAATTGCATGCCAGTCATATTGTAGGAGGAGAGATGACCTACATTTGTTTGGGGAACGACCGTTATGAAATTAGTTTAACTATTTTTAGAGATTGTGAAAACGGCAACCCAGGCGCTTATTTTGATGATCCAGCTATTGTGGGGGTTTTTAATGCCACAACAGGGCAATTGCTCAACACTCAACAACTATTTTTTACAGGGCAGGACGATACGCTGGACTTGACCCAAGTTAACCCTTGTTATACCATCAACCAAGATGTTTGCATACATACAACTACTTATAGGCGTGTGGTTACCTTAGGATACTCGCCCGATGGTTACCATTTTGTTTACCAGCGCTGTTGTCGAAATTATGTGATTACCAATATAATCAGCACTATTAATTCCGCTACAGGCGCGACTTACGACGTGGTTATTTCAGGGGCATCTTTGCAAAGTTGCAACAGCAGCCCTCAATTTAGAGATTGGCCGCCTTTTTACATTTGTCAAGGTTCTTCTATTGATTACGACAACTCGGCAACGGATGTGAATGGAGATTCGATTGCCTACAGTTTATTTACGCCTTACCAGGGAGGCACACTGGGCTCCCCTGCACCAAATCCGCCCGCAGGCCCTCCTTTTATAGACGTAGTTTGGATTCCACCCTACAATCAGGGAAATATGTTGGGGGGAACCGATCCTTTTCGCATAGATCCTGTAACAGGGCGTTTGTCGGGCACACCGCCTACATTGGGGATTTTTGTAGTAGGGATTTGTGCTAAGGAATACCGAAACGGTGTGTTGATCGGCGAGGTGCGGCGCGACTTTCAATACGAAGTAGTGGCCTGTGAGCCCATACAAGCACAGTTTACGCCTACAGTAGCGCCTTGTAATACCTCTTTGGCGGTTCAGTTTAGCAACAACAGCAATTCGCAGAATGTAACGTTTGACTGGAATTTTGGGGACAACTCTGCAACCGTGCGCTCTTCTGCGCCCAACCACACCTATGTCGATACGGGCACCTATACCGTACAAATGATTGCCGCAGCGGGGTTATTTTGTGTGGATACGGTCGAGCAACAAATACAAGTGCAATTGGATGGGGCGAGCATTGCTGCCAGTCAGACGCCTGCCTGTGAAGGCGATACGGTTTGGGTAAGCGCTACCAATTTACTAGCCAATTACAACACCATTACCAACTACCAATGGTCGCCCAACAACGTAATTTTGGCAGGGCAGGGAACCGACTCGGTTTATGTGATTGCCAACAACAACCTCAATTTAACGGTAACGGGAACGAACGATTTTAACTGTATAGATGCCGCCAATGGCGGGGTAGCAATAGAGGTGGTAGACGCTGATTTTGATAGCCTAAGATTCAATTGCAATGCAACGCTGGCGGTGCCGTTTAACAACAACAGTACGTCTGTCAACAATGGTTATTTGTGGGATTTTGATGGTTTGGGGACTTCCTCGTTGGCTACGCCTACGTTTACCTTTCCCGATACAGGACGCTATGCCATCACGCTGGTAGCAGGAGTAGGGGCGTTGTGCCAAGATACCTTTACCCAAGACATTTACATTCCGCTGGACGGAGCGTTGGTGGTTTCGGGTTCGCCGACACAAATTTGTAAGGGCGATAGTGTTTATATGAATGTAGACAACCCTTTGTTGGATTACAACAGCATTATTTCTTATACTTGGTCGCCCAGCAATCCTATTCTAACAGGGCAAGGAACGGATTCAATTCTTATTGTGGGCAATACCAATACTACCTTTGTAGTGACTGTTTTGAACGACAACGGCTGTGCTGATACGGTGTTGTTGCCGTTGCAAGTTTTTCAGATTGATGCGGCTTTTGAAGCGCCTAGTATTCCCGCTTGTAATACTTCGTTGACGGTTCCGTTTACCAATACAAGTATTGATCCGAACATTGGTTTTGTTTGGGATTTTGGGGGGATGGGCAGTTCTACCCAAGCAAGCCCTACTTATACGTTCCCTGATACAGGGCGCTACGTGGTACAACTAGTGGGTGGTATAGTCTCGGCTTGTCCCGATACGTTGACCCGTGTTGTTGATTTGCGGTTGGATGGGCTGGATTTGGAAGGATCGGACGCCGCGTTGGTTTGCTTGAACGATACAGCGACTTTGCGCGTGGAGGATTTATTGGGCAATTACAACAACAGCACTTTCACGTGGTCGCCTGCGGCTACCATTCTTACAGGACAAGGCAGCAACGAAGTCACCGTTTTGGCGCAAGGCGATCAGATTTATACTATAGTAGTTACCAACGACAAAGGTTGTAGCGCCAACGCGACGGCAACGGTTAATACTTCTACCTTGACGCCGCCGCTGTCCATAACGACCAATCCCGATAGTATTTTTGTAGGGCAACGCGCTCAATTGCAAGCAACCAGCGATCCCAACTATACCTACCAATGGGCGGTAGACCCCACCTTAAGCTCTACCGTTATAGAAGATCCAGAAGCCGCACCGAGGGTTACGACTACGTATTATTTGACCATAGACAACCAGAGTTGTTTCAATTACGACTCGGTGACTGTACGCATTCGCCAACCGATTTGTGGGGCACCCTTGATTTTTGTTCCCAGCGCCTTTTCGCCCGACAACGATGGTCGCAACGATGTTTTGAGAGTTGATGGCAATAATATTGACGAAATGACATTGCAAATTTACAACCGCTGGGGCGAATTGGTTTTTGAAACACAGAATCAAAACGAAGGTTGGGACGGTACTCATAAGGGGGCTGACTTGCCGCCCGATGTATATGGTTATTATTTGCAATGTACTTGTGATGGTGGCGACAAAGCGCTGTTTAAGGGTAATATTACGCTGCTGCGCTAACTACATTTATCGTACTGAAAGCCATTGGGAAAAGCTGTATAAACGGCTTTTTCAAATGGCTCTAATCTCCTAACCTCCTTTAAATACCAATCTATGAATCACCTATCTACTTCCCTTTTACTGCGCTTTTTGTGCTGCTGTGGCCTGTTGTTTTTAACCTTACCCCTGCAAGCAACCCACATTGTAGGAGGCGAAATGAATTACCGTTGTCTGGGCAACAACACCTATGAAATTTCTCTAACGGTATTTAGAGATTGTGACACGGGGGTTCCCGATTTTGATGATCCTGCTCGGGTTGGAATCTATGTGGGGTTGTCTAATGTGCTGTTTACTCGATTTGACATGCCCAATAGACAGGGAATTGGAGGCGATACGTTGGCTATTACGCTGCCTGATTCTTGTTTGAGACTGTCTGCCCGACCTTGTATTCATACCATTACCTATGTGGATACTATTTTTTTACCCTTCAATCCACAAGGGTATACCATTGCTTACCAACGTTGTTGTCGAAACATAGACATCCAAAACATCGTTAATCCGCTGGATGCAGGGGCGACTTATTGGACGTATCTTACGCCTTTAGCGCTACAGGTGTGCAACAGTTCTGCAACGTTCAACGAATTTCCAAATGTATACATGTGTTCGGGGGTGCCTTTGGGGATTGATTTGTCTGCTACCGATAGAGACGGCGATTCCCTCGTATACGAGTTGTGTACGCCCTCGGATGGCGATTTTTCCGCTACGCCAGCGCCCAATCCAGCAGGGCCACCGCCTTATCTTGGAATTACCTGGCGGCTTCCTTACGGTCAGTTTAATATGCTGGGAAATACAGCCGATCCGTTGCGCATCAATTCAGCTACGGGCTTAATGGAAGGAACCCCGCTTACTACAGGAATATTTTTGGTAGGCGTATGCATCAAGGAATATAGAAACGGCAACTTAATTTCTATTACCCGCCGTGATTTTCAACATGTCGTAGGGACTTGCCAACGAATTTCGGAAGCGGCTTTTGATACGCTTCCCGTCACTTGTAACGATGCTTTGACCTATAATTTTAACAATACTAGTGTGTTATTAAATGCTGGTGGGTACAATTGGATATTTGGTAATGCAGGAACGTCTACACAACCGTTTCCAACCTTTACGTTTCCCGATACAGGACAATATACGGTCACTTTAATAGCAGGAATAGGAACGCCTTGTATCGACACAACGGAACAGGTCGTGGACGTACAACTACGCGCCGTAAACCTAACAGCACTTCCCACGCTTACCGCTTGTAGAGGCGATACCATCACGCTCTCGGTCAACAACCTCAACGATCGTTTTTCCGATACTACCATTTATAGGTGGTCGCCCGACTCGGCTATCTTGAGTGGGCAGGGTACCAACACGGTACAAGTTATTGCCACACAGAGCATCGCCATCGGGGTGTCGGCGCTCAACGCTTTTGATTGTAGGGATTCCTCTACGGCATTTATCAACGTACAAACATTGGACGCAGATTTTGCTTTCGCCCTGCCCAGTTGCGACAGTACACTTTCCATTACTTTTCAGAACCAAAGCAGCAGCAATCCGCCCAACAATACGTACCAATGGTCTTTTGGCAATTTGGGTACTTCGGCGGTTACGAATCCGACCTTTACCTTTCCGAGTCCAGGCCAATACGATGTTGCTCTAATAATCGGCGGCAATACGCTTTGCGCGGATACCATAACGCAGTTGGTGGACGTACAAATTGAGGCGATTGATGTACTGCCGTTGTTGGATCAAACCTATTGTTCGGGCGATACGTTCAGTTTGCAAACCTTCAACCGATTTGCAGCGACTTCTACCACTACGTACAGTTGGAATTCCACCAATACGCCTTTGAACGGACAAGGAACTACCAGCACCACTTGGCTGGCAGATGGTTCGTATACCATACAACTCAATGCAGTCAATAACTTTGGTTGTACCGATAGTTTTTCTTTAGATATTACCACATTAGAAGTAGAAGCGGCCTTTGATACCTTAGATTTGGCCTGTAATATTTCGCTCAATATCCCCTTTGTCAACAGTTCAACCAGTAACTTTTCACCCACGAACTACCAATGGACGTTTGATAATTTAGGAACGAGTACAGACGCCAACACTACCTTTATGTTTCCCGATACGGGGGCCTATACCATCCAACTGATTGCTGGGGTAGGAAGTCTCTGCCCCGATACGACAGAACTGGCGCTTTATCTACCGCTTTATGGGGTAGATTTGCAGCCGATCACAGCGCCTACGATTTGTCGAGGCGATTCGGTGTGGTTGAACGTGGAAGATGCCTTGCAGGCGTATTCAAGCAGTATTCAATATACGTGGTCGCCTAGTAATTTGTTGGCGAGTGGACAGGGCATAGATTCTATTTTGGTTGTTGCCAATGCCACAACTAGCATTCGAGTGAGCGCCATCAACAGCCATTTGTGTGAGGATTCTATTGAGGTCGTCGTTACCGTCGATACAGCGGTAGCGGCTTTTGATACGTTGGATTTGGTGTGTAATACCTCTCTAATTGTACCTTTGGTAAATGCTTCTACTAGTAATTTTGTGCCTTTGAACTACGCTTGGAATATTCCTGGCGTCACCACTTCCACGAGCCAAAACCCAATCATTACGTTCCCCGATACAGGGCAATACACAATACAACTTATTGCAGGGGCAGGCGCCTTGTGTCCCGATACCATAGCGGTACCGATTTATATGCCCTTAGAAGGGTTGTTGTTGTCTGCGCCCAACGACACGGTTTTTTGCAAAGGCGATACGATAGAGTTGACCGTAGGCAACGCGCTGGATGCTTATACTGATACGGTGCTTTACAGTTGGTCGCCTACGGCGGATATCATCAGCGGGCAAGATCGAGATACGGCGCTGGCTTTTTTACAAAGCAACCAAACCTATACGGTAATCGGAGTGAACAGTTTTGGCTGTAGAGATACGGCAGAGGCGTTGGGGCGTATTTTATATCCCTCGCCTGTCCTAGATATCACCTCTAGTGCGGATAGTATTTTCTTGGGGCAACGTGTAGATTTTACCGCTACGGACGACGCTACTTATATCTATACGTGGCGAACGGACACGACTTTGAACAGCTACACAATTTACAACCCAACAGCCAAGCCGCGACAGAGTGGTTTTTATTATCTTTTGGTACAAAATCCTTTAGGCTGTACCACCTTAGATTCTATAGAGGTGTTGTTGAGACAACCCGTTTGTGGCTTGCCTGTGGTCTTTATTCCCAATGCCTTTTCGCCCGATGGCGACGGCTACAACGATGAGTTGCTCGTCAATGGCAATAACATTACGGATATGACGTTGTCTATTTACAACCGCTGGGGCGAACGTGTGTTTGTAACCAACAATCAAAACGCGGGTTGGGATGGCCGTTACAAAGGGGCAGAGTTGCCGCCAGATGTCTATGGGTATTACTTAGAATGTGTCTGCGACGATGGCAGTACTTTGCGCACAAAGGGCAACATTACGCTGCTGCGGTAGGAAAAGCATAAACCACCTAAAACAAACGCTATGAAAAATTGTCTTTTGTTATTCCTTGTTTTTTTCGGTTGCCAACCCTGGGCGCAAGCCCAAATTGCGCAACGCGTCGAACATACCTTACCTTCTAGCATCTATGGGAAGCAACAACGCGTAACGGTATACATGCCCGTCGATTACGAACAACAACCCAAACAGCGCTACCATGTACTGTACGTTTTTGACAAGGATGTGGAAGAAGTAACCGCAGTAGTAGCCCATACCAACAGCTATTTAGCGAAAGCGAAAGCCAGCCAACAACTACTGGTGGTCGGCGTGCAGGCTGGAGCCCTTATGAACAATTAATAAGGATAATAGATGATGCCAGATCTGGACATGTCCAGATCTGCGGTACGATGGTAGAGCAAGAGGCGGCGCAGTTTTTGTTAATCAAGCACTTGGGGACAGCGCTGGAGTGCTACCACCAAAAAACAGGGGAAATTCCCGCTGTTCGGCTAAAGGAATGGGAAAATACCATAAACTTTGTAGAGTTGTTTAAACAACATTACCAACAGCGCGACCAGTGGCTCGGCTATACCCAATTGCCAACAAAAGAAGCATTGGTAGACTTAGCTTGTGGAGAACCATACACACTCAAAACCGAAGCTTCTATACAATTATTGGATTGGGCAATAGAGCTGTCTTGGGGAGTATGATTTGTACAAACGGCGTGGCGGTCTATACTTTATGGCCAACAACTACATGGCAGCTGTAGCCGATTATAAAAAAAGCCTACAAATCCTCGATAAAAGAAAAGCAGAAGGCGACGTGACCCAGCGCGGCTACGAAGTGGTTACGCGGGTGCTGAAACAAGAATTGTCTCTTGCAGAAAAACGCCAAGAAAATAAGGATAAAAACAACTAAGTAAGCACCTAAAAAAATACTTTTTAATGCGAACGCCGAACCCGCCCTGCGCCTCACGACCGCGTAACAAAGGCCTCACGACCACGAAGTAGCAG
>CAYUZF010000150.1:9807-13187 GCA_964449615.1 uncultured Aureispira sp. | reverse complement strand
ACCTAGATAAATCTAATACTGTTATATATCTAACTATGTCGTGAGAACCGCTGATCTTTTAGAGCTTGTAAGAACGTGATGTAGTGCTGTTTTTCGATGGTGTTTCCGCCAGACATAATATCGTTAGAACTGCCTTCTACCAAAGTAGTTCCTAAGGCACTGCGCACCATAGCTGCGTGCTCAATAGCTCCATCAACGGTGTATTCATCATCCAAACCAATCATGTGCCCATATTCGTGAACAGCACCTTTCTGCTTTTCATCCACACCTTTATCCGCTCACTCCAAATCTGCCGAATCTAAAGTAGCTTGTAGTGTGTCGGGTTGGTTGGTGCCGTGGCTGTATCCAACAGAACTCCCTTTCCACTCCCCTTTTGGAATTTTTGATACATTAGCCTCATAGTGCCAACCTGCATTAGCTTCCTCAATTTCTACGTCTACATAGACTTGTACTCCTGGTAAATCTGGATGTATAAAATGGAATTTTCCACCCCAGCGCCCTTCTAGTAACGCTATAAAGGAGTTTTTCCAACTTACCTTTTCGGCATCTGTCCAGATATGACTTTCGCCTGGA
This sequence comes from uncultured Aureispira sp., assembly GCA_964449615.1. Classification (GTDB taxonomy): domain Bacteria; phylum Bacteroidota; class Bacteroidia; order Chitinophagales; family Saprospiraceae; genus Aureispira. The sequence goes on along the minus strand of CAYUZF010000150.1, from coordinate 12,614 downwards.
TGCCCTGTAAACTCTGCGGCATTGCCGTCTATAAAATCAAATTTGAGTTTGGTCATTATTTCCAAGCGCCCTGAACTAGGATTTAAGGCAACGTCAAACAACCCTATTCCTGTAGATGGGGCATAATTATCTTGGTGGTAATTTCCTGCCAAAAAAGCTGCAGGCGTAATCTCTGGGGGCAAAGCCGCCTTTCTGCGAAACAGTTCATCAACGGCATCTCTTATAGTGGCGAACATATCGTCCAAATGTTCTTGCTCTTCGGCATCAATATGGCCATCGTTATTGAGGTAATCTTCTTCTATAGCCAGCAATTCCTGCTCCATTGCTCGGATATTTTCCTCTAGTTTGTTTATTTTATCTAATTTATCAGACATAGTTGTATTGTTTTTTAGAAGGGTTTAGCGAATACCTAGCTGTTTAGCTAGCTTGTCCAACTGTGCTTTGTATTTTCTGACTTTAGCTTTGTTGCGCGCTTTTACTTGAGCACGTTCTTGGTTGGTATCGGTTCCGCGCTCTATTTTTTCTTTTAAAGCAGATAATGCTGTTTCAGCTTTTTCTATTTCCTGACGCTCTGAATCCTCTATCTCTCCATCTGCCAGAGCGTCTTTTTTCAACTGCTCTAAAGCGCGTTCGTATTTCTCTATATTAGGGGTTAACTTGTCCTTGGATACTTTTGCTTGAGCTTGATCCATTTTTTCGATTCCACTTCCTATTTTAGTCAGCTGGACAGCACGTTTGCGCTTGTCAACATCTTTTGCTGCCTCTTCAGCGTTACCAACGCTTTCTTCTTGTGTCTGTTCTTTTTGCTCTACTGGAGTAGCTGCACTTACAAAACGCAACAAATTTCCGTTCTTATCTTCAAAATCATACCCCAATTGAGATAAGGCCACATCCATTGTAGACTTGCGTTTGCCTTCTACCTTGCCTTCTAGGGTCATAAAACACTCCTTTGTTTCGACATTAGTATTTTTGAAAGCCATTTTGCCGCTGGTGGCCAGCCATTTTTTCTTTTTGATGCGATCTAACAGCGTACTTAGAAATAGTTCTTGAGCTTGCAACGCTTCTTTTTCCTCGTCTTTTGCTTTATGCAACTGCTTTTGAACCTGACTGAGTTTGGGGTTGATGTCTTTTTTTTGCATTGGAAAGTCAAGGTTGTAAAAAAAATAGCTTCCTTTTTCTTCCTCTACAAATACAAATGGTTTCTTACCTGGTTTGGCTGGCTATGTTTGCCGCACTGGCCTTGAAACGTTGAATAGGCTTGAGTACCTTTTTTTTGCTGAGTAATTCCAGCATGGTGGCTACTTGGGTAGTGGTCATACCAAACGCTTTTTCTATAGTAGCAGAATGGTTTGTTAGGTCTTTTAATTCCATGTTTAGTCTTTTTTTAAACAGCTCCCTATGTAGCCATTTATTTATAACATTATGACTAAACTACAAATTTCAGCTAAAAAATGCGAAGGAATAATTCACTTTCTGTTAAAACTATCCTTCCCTTTATCCCCCAGCACCGCCCACTGGTCTAAAAAACCACCCCACCGCCCCAAAACGCGCAACAATTTTGTACCTTGTTTACTGCCCAGGAAGCACTAAAACGGGACCTTTGCGCCTGGCCTCCTGCGCTATTCCTACGTTATTATCCTATCATATTTAGACAATGACTATGAAACAGCTATGGTTATGGGCACTTTGTTGCCTGCTGCCCACGCTTTTGGTGGCACAAAAGAAGAACAAAAAGAACGCTCCCGATACCGAAACGCAAAAGGAAGCTAAGGCCAAAGGACCGAGCCTAAGCGCCCTCAAATTTCGCAATGTGGGCCCTGCATTCACCTCTGGACGGATGATTGATTTGGTGGTGCATCCACAAAACCCTTATATCTATTATGCCGCAGCGGCGTCGGGCAACGTCTGGAAAACCAGCAATGGCGGTACCACTTACGAGCCAATTTTTGACAACTACGGCTCTTATTCCATCGGCTGTATCACAATGGCTCCCAACGATCCCAATACTCTGTGGATTGGAACGGGAGAAAACAACAACCAGCGTTCGGTGGGCTATGGCGATGGCGTTTACAAATCAACCGATGGCGGCAAGAGCTGGAAAAACATGGGCCTCAAAAAAAGCGAACACATTGGTATGATTCAAGTGCATCCCGAAAATTCCGACGTGGTTTATGTGGCGGCTTATGGGCCCCTGTGGAGTGCAGGCGGCGAGCGCGGTTTGTACAAAACCGAAGATGGCGGTAAAACGTGGATGCCTATTTTAGAAATTGACGAGCATACGGGCGTGAGCGAAGTGCATTTAGATCCTCGCGATCCCAACTTAATCTATGCGGTTGCGCACCAGCGTCGTCGCCACGTGTTTACTTATTTGGGCGGTGGGCCAGGCTCGGGCCTACACCAATCTAAAGACGGTGGAAAAACATGGACGCAGCTCAAAGGTGGTTTGCCTACAGGCGATTTTGTGGGCCGCATCGGCTTAGACATTTCGCCCGTCAACCCCGATTATGTGTATGCCATTGTGGAAGCTTCGGAGGGCAAAAATGGTCTTTACCGCTCTACGGACCGCGGTGCCAGCTGGACAAAACGCGGCGGCTACAGCACTTCGGGCAATTATTACCAAGAAATTTATTGCGATCGTTTTAACAAAGATAAAGTGTACTCTATGAACACTTGGCTGCACCACTCTTTGGATGGTGGCAAGACGTTTAAGCGGACAGGCGAATCGCTAAAACACGTGGACAACCACTGCATGTGGCAAGATCCTAAGCACCCCGATCACTGGATTTTGGGTTGTGACGGCGGTTTGT
>CAYUZF010000150.1:9471-9782 GCA_964449615.1 uncultured Aureispira sp. | reverse complement strand
AAACCTGGAACCACGCCAAAGATTGGCAATTCAAGGCCAACTTGCCCATCACGCAATTTTACAAAGTAGCGGTGGACAATGCACAGCCTTTTTACAACATCTATGGCGGTACGCAGGACAACAATTCTATGGGAGGCCCCAGCCGCACCACCAATTCGGCAGGCATCGTTAATTCGGATTGGTACATTACCAATGGCGGCGATGGGTTTGAGTCGCAAATTGATCCGACCAACCCCGATATCGTTTACGCGCAAGCACAATACGGTTGGTTGGTGCGCTACGACAAAAAGAGCGGCGAGCGCGTGGGTATT
>CAYUZF010000150.1:1699-9461 GCA_964449615.1 uncultured Aureispira sp. | reverse complement strand
CCCCGCCTGTTGGCGCTAAACCTTACCGCTGGAACTGGGACGCCCCCTTGCTCATCAGTCCACACAACCCCAAACGCTTGTATTTTGCAGCCAATCAGATTTTTAGAAGCGAAAACAGAGGCGACGATTGGGCGGTTATTTCTGACGATTTGACCCAACAAATCGACCGCAACCAACTCAAAGTAATGGGTAGAATTTGGGAACCTGAGGCCGTTATGAAAAACAAAAGCACCTCTATCTACGGCAACTTGGTAGCTATGGACGAGTCCAAACTTCAAGAAAATTTGTTGTACGTGGGAAGCGATGACGGTTTATTGCACGTGAGTGAAGACGCTAAAAATTGGAAGAAATTAGCTGCAATTGCAGGCGTTCCCGCCAATACTTATGTCAATGCTCTTGTTACTTCTAAGCACGCTGCTTCTACGGTGTATGCCGTGTTCAACAACCACAAAAATGGCGACTTTAAACCTTATATTTACAAAAGTACCGATAAAGGTACTACTTGGACTGCTGTTCACGGTGATTTGCCCGAGCGCGGCAGTGTGTACGATATTGCCGAAGACCACGTTGATCCTAATTTGTTGTTTGCAGGAACGGAGTTCGGTTGTTTTTATAGCAAAAACGGGGGTAAAAATTGGCAGCAACTCAAAGCGGGCTTGCCTACGATTGCCATTAGAGACATCGAAATTCAAGAGCGTGAAAACGACTTGGTCTTGGCTTCTTTTGGACGGGGCTTTTATGTGTTGGACGATTATTCGCCGCTGCGCCATTACAAAAAAGAAGACCTCAATAACATTGCGGTAATTTATCCTATCAAGGACGCTTGGATTTTTATTGAGCGCAACCCACTGGGTTTGACAGGGCGTTCTATGCAAGGGGCATCGTACTACGCGGCAGAAAACCCACCTGTGGGCGCGGTAGTGACCTACTTGTTCAACGATACGCTTATGCAAACGCGCAAAGAGGCGCGGCAGTTGATCCACACCGATTTGCGCAAAAAAAAGGAAGACATTCGGTATCCAATGATTGACTCTTTGCGTCAAGAAGATTGGGAACAAAAGCCTTATGTGGTGATGACCATTCGCAACAGCAAGGGCGATGTAGTCCGCCGCCTCAAAACCAACCCCGTCAAAGGGATGAATCGTTTGGTTTGGGATTTTAGATACGAATCGCTCATGCCTGTGCAACTAAAAGACCGCAAACCTGGGCGTTACGGCTCGGCTCCTAGTGGTGCTTTGGCTGCCCCTGGTGCGTATACGGCACAATTGTCTAAGATCAAAGACGGCAAAGTAAGTGCCTTAACAGAACGTGTGGCCTTTACTATCAAATCGTTGAACAACGCCACCTTGAGCGCGCAAGACAAAGATGCGTTGACGGCGTTTCAACTCAAACTAAGTAAAATGCGCCGTGCTAGTCGCGCCACCAGTGCGGTATTCAACACCATGAAAGAGCGCGTCCAATATTTGGAAAAAGGTATTTTGAATACGTCTGCGGCAGATTTGACTTTACTAGAAGAGGTAGAACGCCTGCGCATTCGCCTAGAAGAATTGGGTGTCGAGTTGTTGGGCGATGGCAGCCTTAGCCGCCGCGATATAGAAAGCGCACCGAGTTTGATGGAGCGCATGGAATTGCCCATCTGGCAATCGTGGAATGCCACCAGTGCCCCTTCTAAAACGGCTAGAGAAAGCTACACCCAAGCAGGTAAATTGTTTGAACAATTTTTACAAGACCTAAATCTAGTCAAACAGGACATTGAACAATTGGAAAAACAGTTGAATGATTTGGGGGCGCCGTATACACGAGGTCGCTTGCAATTGCCAGACTGGAAAATGGAATAACTCAACCGCGTGTTGCTGTTGGTACTACGGGAGTCGCCTTTGCGGGCGGCTCCTTTTTTTTGAGGTATATTGCCGCTAGTTCAATAGACCGCTGCACTAAACTCTTGAACTAGCGGCGTAATGTTATAAAGTAAGTGTTATTTTGTGGGGTGCTTCTTTTTTTTCATAGGTTCTAAGTCTATTTTTTTGAAGAAAGGCTCTCGGCAGGGATTTATACCTTGTCTTTCCAAATCATTACTCAATTGCAACAAAGGAAATTCGGCGTTTAAACTTCCCAAATTACCTCGATGTATAATTCCTGTCGTACCGTCTAACGTCTCCACTTCATAATAAATACCTTCATGTCTACGGTAGATCATCAATCGCTCGTTGCGTTTTAGTCGGCGAATAGGTTTTCTGTTGTAGTCCAACAATTGGTAGTAGTCCTCTTTAAAAGGTCGGCGTTCTTTTTTTGCAACTTTAGTATTCAACACTATTGGGTACCCTGTGGAATCTATGTATTGAATGACTTGCCGTTGTAGTTTGTAGTGTTTTTTTTGTAAATATTACATCTGTACTATCCATTTGCTTTTCGTGTACCGTGATTGCTTGTTGTAATTTTTTTAGGTTGATTTGACCAACAGTATACGTGTAGTTTCTTAGAAGCAGGCATAGTAAAAATAATGGTTGCATGGTTTTGTATTTAGTGCTTGTTTCGGCAGAGCAACGCCTCTTGGTTAGCTTATTCTTCTATTATAAGGCTTTTTTACTGCAAAGGTAAGTACTTTTGTTCATGAATATAAACCTAATTCCTTTTAGGTAAGTTACATTTTATAAAAACATGTACCCTCCAATACAGCTTCACCTCACTCCACAAGAGCGCCAACAAATGCGCCGCCACAAGATAAAAAAAGCCACACTTTTAGACTATGCGCCCGATGAGTTGGCAGCCTTGTTACAAATTTTCCGAGCAGCGCGCCCGTAAACTCTACGCCTTAGCAGATTTTCAGCAAATTCCCTCTATCGGAATCAAGTTTGCAGAAGATTTGATGTTCTTGGGGTATTATTCGATAAATGCTTTAAGAAACAAAGACGGCGCACAGCTGACCGATGCGTACGAAAAAAAGAAAGGATATCAAACCGACCCTTGTGTAGAAGACCAGTTTCGCTTGGCGGTGTACTATGCCCAAACAAAAGACAGCAGCAAACAATGGTGGGATTTCACGGCCGCGCGCAAAGCGTATAGAACGGCGCAGGGGTATCCTGCCGACCGCCCTAGTACGCACTGGACGGAGATTTACACCAAAAAATAAACGCCGCCTTAATGTTGCCAACAACGTCGGCTACAGTTGCTGGTGTTGCGCCTGCAACGCGTTCCCTTTTGAGTGCGGCCTGTGCAGCGCACTACCGTGCAGCCTTTGGTAGGCGTATATGTTTTTTGAGGAAGCGGAGTGGCCTTTTTTGCTGCTTGCTCGGATTTCGAGGCGGTTGGTGCTGGAGAAGTTTTTTGAGGGTGTTCCATTAAAATATTAAGTGGAAAGGAGTCTATAGAGGGCATCAATTGTTGGTGGGTCAAATATCCCTTGTTCCCGTTAGCTGTTGCAACTAGAAAAGCGTTGTTATCGTGGTATTCAAAAACTTTGAGGCGGTCGCCATTAAATAGAGTAGCCAGTACGGTTTTGCCATCTGTTTTATCTATAATAGATACTATTTGCCCAAGCCTTGCCATTACAACTACCTCTTGTCCATGCTTGGCTACTTCCTTGATCACTTTGACTTTTAGTGCCTTTATTTCCTTTTTAGTGGTCTCATCGGGATATTTGGAATATTTTTCTACTAGCTGTTCTAATTGTTTTTTGTAGTATTTTAGCGGTTCTTTTTTAATAAATGAACTGCTGGTGAAGAGTAGAGCGCCTGCCAAGAGCGTGAGTAGCGGCCATAAAATCTTTTTTCTTTGGAACATAATGTGTGTGTTTAATATAAATGGTTGTGCTAAAAAAGGAATAACGTGGTTGGGACTACTTATTTTGAGAATTATTGCCTAACTACTAGGCCGTCGTTTAGTCGTGCTGCCAGCAGTATTCTTCACAGTCGTTAGCGTTGCGCTTGCAGCGGGTTCCCCTTTGGGTAATTGCTTTGCAGCGGATGACGGTGCAACCTTTGGAGTTGATAGGTTCAGATGGTAGAGGCGGTTGAGGCCTCGGGTGAAAGGGCTTGGGAGCGCGAACAGTAGCTTGTTCTAATGCTGTTTCGCTCGGTAGGTTGGGAACTTCGTCGCTAGAAGTAGCAAACGCTTCAGCAGGTTGGGTAGGCCGTTTTATTAAAATATTAAGAGGGAAAGAATCTACAGAAGGTACAAACTGGTCGTGTAACAAATAGCCTTTGATCCCTTCAGAGGTTAGCACTACAAAAGCGCCGTTGCGGTGGTACTCGTATATTTTTATCCGTTCACCGTTGGTCAATTGAGCGAGTACCAACCCTCTGTCTCCCATGTCAACAATCGAGAGCAACTGGGTTGGTTGGGTCAATACAATTGCTTCTTGCCCCTCCTGCGCTACTGTTTCAATGGTCTTGTGTTCTAAGACTTCGATTTGTTCTTGACGAGCAGCAGTAGGATGTTGAGCTTGCAATCCTATAAGCCGCCGCCATTTTTCTTCATACACTTCTATGGGAAGCGTGTCTACAATAGGTGCAAAGAAATACATATAAAATGGAGCCAACACAATAGCGATCACTAATGTTTTCCATATGGGTTCCTTTAGTTGGGTCATGATGTTCATATTTAGTGTAACTCATTCTTTACCACTAATATAAACAATTTCATCCAAATAACTGCGTTTAAAAACACATAATTTTAAACAAATACATAAAAACAACTAATCAAACTCCACAATCATACGCTGTTCAATGACCCCGTTCTCCGACTTTTTAATCCGTTCTTCTGGAGAATCGCTCTTCATCAATACTTCTAACGGAAATTCGTACAAGGCCATTCCAAATGCCTGTTTATCAACCATGCCGTACTGGTGGTTCTTGGTCTTTATCATAAACTTGTTCTTACCTAAGCGTTCATAGACGGTTACTTCTTCCCCCTTTTTGAGCAGCGCTACAATAGTGTTGGGCTTGTCCATATCCCGAACTGCCACCGTTTGATTGGCAAGCGCCACTACTTTCGCTCGGTAGCCGTGTTCCACAATGTGGTTGACAATAGTTTCATTGGTTGCCCGCAGGCGCAATCCGTGGGGTTTGGTATTGGCTTCGGCTACCATTTTCTGATAAAAGCGGCGCTCTTTGCCCAGTTCTTCCAAGCGTTTTGTAAGGGCTTCGCTTTGAGCAAACGACAAAGTAGAGCAAAGTAATGCAATCCATAGAATCAATACACTGGTTTTCATAAGCAGGTTGGTTGGGTAAATGAATAGAAGTAGTAAAAACTGGGTTGTTTCTCTATTTAAACAAAAAAAGCGCCAGCTCTATAAAAGAGATGCCCCACAGCTATTTTCAAACCAACAAAACGTAAGAAACTCTTATTCAATGCAGCGCTTCTGTTCAACAAATTTCTATAGAACGCAGGGACGCCAATCTACAACATACGCCCCCACGCCCCTATGGTTATTTATCTTTCTAAAAAGCTCAACAGCAATTGGTTGACTTCCTCCTTATGGGTCAAATTTAACCCGTGTGGCCCGCCCTCTATTTTGTGGTATTCATTGTTGGGTATTAAGTAGTCACACAAAAGAAACCGTGTAATAAAAGTGAGGTGTTTTTTTCTAGTTCGAGGCATGAACGAGTGCATCCGAAGGACAAATGTACCAAAGTACATTTGACGGAGTGAACCGCTAGCGGTCTTTTACACAGCTTTAGCGGGCTAACTTAGCGAAGCGGCCTCACGACCGTAGGGAGCTAAAGCGCGTATTTTCAACGCTGGAATAGGTAAAAATAGACACTTTTTAATGCGAGAACTTTTAGTTCCCTTCGTTCATGAGCGCTACGCTTTAGTTGAGGGACTACTTAATGCTGCGGCTTGGTCGCCAGCTGTAGCAATGGGAACAATTTCATCCCCTGTTCCATGAATAATCAACGTGGGTACCGTAACGTTTTTACACTCGTCGCGAAAGTCGGCGCTGGCCCAAGCGTTGGCTGCCTCAATGGTTGCACGGGGCGAGGCGTTGGCGGCAATCGACCAAGTGTAATGTACCTGCTCGTCGCTGGTGTCTGTTTTTTTCGCGTTAAAAAAATCATTGGCAAACTGCTTCATAAAAGCAACGCGGTCGTCTTGCAGCGCCTGCATAATTCCCTTTAAATCTTCTTGCGGTACGCCGTCTGGGTTGTCGTCTTTTTGCGGTACTAAGGGAATGATAGACGACATCAATACAGCTTTGGCAATGCGGCTACTGCCATACTCGGTAAGATAACGCACGACTTCGCCGCCGCCCATCGAGAACCCTACCAACACTACGTCGTTCAAATCCAATCCCAAAATCAAGCCCTGCAAATCCTTCGCCAACGTAGAATAATCGTAGCCCTCATACGGTTTGGAAGAATGGCCAAATCCACGACGATCGTAGGCAATGACCTGGTAGCCCGCATCGGCTAAGAATTGCAGTTGTGGCTCCCAAGCGCGGTGGCTCAACGGCCAGCCGTGAATTAGGACAATGGGTTGCCCTGTCTGTGGGCCATAGCTTTGGTAATACAGATTGAAATCGGAATCAGCTGCTTGATCTAATTTTAAATAAGGCATCGGTGTTTGTATAGTTTAATGTAAAAAAATAGTGGAAGCATGTTTGTTTACATCCCTCCACTTAAAACAATACTCCTACCGTACCTTTTGTTTAAAACGCGTCTTTACTCGCGCTGAAATAGGCGCGTGACATAACCAGGACGCACAGGCCCCAGAGCGGGATATTGCATCCCTTTTCTAATAATGACCAACTGGTTGGGCACGACTAAAAACGCATAAGGGTACTCTGCAGCAACGCGCTCTTGGAATTCCAAATACAAATTTTTACGCTCCTCCTCATCCAAAGTAAGTAAAATCTGATCAATTAATTTGTCGGTTTTTGGGGTACCAAAACCTACGCGATTGCCCCCGCTTTTGGTGTCTGCACTGCTGTGCCATACGTTTTTCAGGTCGTCTGAGCCTGGCGAGTTGACCCAAGCCAACGCTATGATTTCATAGTCGCGATTACTGGCATTTTGCAACAGCACGGGAAAATCAATCGGGTATAGATCCATGCGGATTCCAATAGCAGCCAGATTTTCTTTGAGCAGCTTGCCAATGCCCTTGCGCACGATGTTGTTGCGGTTGTAATTGTATTTAAGGCGCAGCTTAACCAATTCCCCATTCACTTTTTTGTCCAGAATATCGTCGCCATCCGTATCTCTCCAGCCCGCTTTTTCGAGCAATTCAGCCGCTTGTTCCAAGTCAAACTCTACGCCTTTTACGTTCATGTTGTAGTGCTTGCGGTGTGGCGACACGGGCGTATTTACCTTCATGGCAGCGCCTCCAAACAGCTCTTGTACGATACGGTCGCGGTCGATGGCGTGGGCAATGGCTTGGCGCACCCGCTTATCCGATAGTTTGGGGCTTTTAGAATTGAACGCCAAATAATGGTAAGCAAATTGAGAAGGCTCGTGAAATGTAACGCTGTTTTTGATTTCAGGGTCTTCTTTTGCTTTGTAAAACAGTTGGGGCGGCACATTTCTAACAATGTCCAACTCGCCCTTTTCCAATTTGGAAAGCGCCCAATTGGGACTTGGAATAATGTGGTATACAATGCGGTCGGGATAGGCCTCTAAGTGTTGGTTGCCTTTCACCAAATCGCCCCACCAGTTTTTCTTGCGTTTTAAGACCAACCGATCACCGGCTACCCATTCTACCAATTCATAAGGCCCACAACCCTCAATATACTCTACACCGTTGGAATATTTATCCGATGTGAAATCGT
>CAYUZF010000150.1:577-1674 GCA_964449615.1 uncultured Aureispira sp. | reverse complement strand
CTCCAAATTCCTGCAAAGCAATGCTGTAACGGTTGGGGTCTCCGTCCAGCCCTTCCATGTCTACCATTCTCATAAATTGCTGCGGATCATACACATATTCAGGCAACAGGTGTAAATTATACCCTGTAATCATCTCCGACATGGAAGAAATACCTTCGGCATAAATGGTAAATTTACGCGGGTTGGTTTGATCGACTTCGATGGCTTTAATGAATTCTAATCCAGAGCGTTTAGAACTTCCAATGCGTTTGTTCTTTCCAACTTTTACAGTAAATAAATAGTCGTAACCTGTCACGGGAGTGCCGTTGTCCCATTTGGCTTCGGGGTGGATTTTGTAAGTCAAGGACATGCCGCCTTTGTAGGTACCTTTTTTAGGAAATTCTATAACGGGCATGCCCACCGCCAAGGCTGGCTCCAGCTGAAATGTTTTGCGGTTGTAATCCAACAACCGACAAAAAATATTATCCTCTATGTTCTCCGCATTCGCAGCCGTAGAAGTGAGGGGATTGAGATCGTAAGGATCACTGGTTTCGTGGACGTTTACCGTAAACGGCGGTGGAATTTGTGCATTCGTAGTAAAAATTAAACAAAAGAAACCCAATAAAAAAAAGTAGCGCATATAAAGATCATTTAAAGAAATTGTATGACAATAATTATTCTTCTTAAGATAAACAAAAAAAACTGCTCAAACAGCAGAACCGTTCAAGCAGCTTATAAAATCGTGCCTTATACCATTCCGCCTAAGCGAAATTATCTGTTCAGCGTCAGAACAATTGGACTTATTTTTTGTCAATACCCAACACTTTCAGGCCGTTGTCGGTGGCAATTTTTACCAAGTTATCAATATCATAATAGTGGCAAGCTTCCAACATCACGCGCATTTCTGTCCACAAATCAGCATCAGAGAACGGTTTGTAAATGTCGCAAATGTTATCGGTGCCAAACGCAACGGTCAAACCAGCGGGTACCATTTCGTCCACGGGTGTGATGGAGTTGTGGCTTACCGATAGGCGTTCCGTGCGGTTGTGGTCAATCCAAGCCGTCGGGCAAGAGATGATGTTCATATCGGCCTCGCGACAAAGGTCGTATACTTCGTG
>CAYUZF010000150.1:0-567 GCA_964449615.1 uncultured Aureispira sp. | reverse complement strand
TTTTTTGGGATGTGCTGCCAAAGAAATACAGTGGATGGCCGATACGTTGCCCTGCATGCCGTGTTCGATGGTCTTGCGCGCCAACTGCTCGGTTTCTTTCTCTTCGTCCGAGTTGAATTGGTCAACGTGTACATGCACCAATTTCCCGTGTTCTTTAGCAGAACCCATTAAAATATCCAAATGTTCGTCTTCGCGGCCAAAATCCTTAGCGGGCAAGCCGCCGACGATGTCTACAAATTCTAAGGACAAATCAAACCAGTAACGCGCTTTGGGGTCGATGACTCCTTTGAGTACTTGGCAAGCGAAGCGGATTTCCAAGTCTTTGCCGTAGTTCTCGCGCAATTTTTGAGCGGCTTTGATGGCCTTGTCTTCAATCTTATCGTCTACATCAATAAATGTTCCCATCGCTTGGGTGCCTTGCTCCAACAAAGTCTCCGTTGCTCTAGCCATACGCGCATAAATGCCGTCGACGGTAGCGGCTTTTTTCATCTCATCTACCAAATGCCACTTTTCTTTGAGGTAAGAGTAAGAATAGTTAAAATTCTCTTCCGTCAAGGTATAAGCACG
>CAYUZF010000149.1:13180-13404 GCA_964449615.1 uncultured Aureispira sp. | reverse complement strand
ACGGCTTACTCAACTACATTCCCTTTGAGGTATTGTTAACCGAGCGACCTACGTACGACCATTTATCGTTGTCTGATTTGCCGTATCTGTTGCGCAGTTACAGCGTAAGTTACCATTATTCGGCCAGCTTGCATTTGTTGACCCAACGCGCAGACCCTGTGGGTGGTCGGGTATTGGCTTTGGCCTCCTCTTACGATCCGAGTTTGGCCAACGATCCCCGTTTA
>CAYUZF010000149.1:0-13146 GCA_964449615.1 uncultured Aureispira sp. | reverse complement strand
CTTCGCGACAACAAAAAATACGGCGTTTGATGAAGGATTTGCCTGGTGCGGTGGAAGAGGTCGAACGCATGGAGCAGCAGTTTGCAGGTGATTTTTTTTACAAAGAAATGGCCGACGAAGCGCGTTTCAAACAGCAAGTTGCTACGCAGCATTACAGCGTCATACATTTGGCCATGCACGGCTTAGTAGATGCACAGCAACCCGAATATTCGGGGCTGTTGTTTACGTATTCTGACGACAAAAACGAAGACGATTTACTGCATGCGTATGAATTGAACCTGTTGTCTATGCAAACCGATTTGGTGGTGCTTTCAGCTTGTGAAACGGGATTTGGAAAATACGAACATGGGGAGGGTGTGGTGAGTATTGGCCGTGGTTTTATGTATGCGGGAGCGCCCTCGTTGTTGTTGACGCTCTGGCCGCTCAACGATGCTGCAAGTGTACACATGATCCATGCTTATTACGAGGCGTTGGATCAAGGGTTGCCCAAAGATGTAGCGTTGCAGCAAACAAAACTGCGCTATTTGTCTGAGGCAAAGGGATTGAGTGCGCATCCTTTTTTCTGGGCACCTTTTGTACAGCTCGGCAATACAGCGCCATTGACCATAGAAGGCCACTACGACCGTTACCAATGGATGGGATTGGTCGTGTTGTTTTTACTTATAGGCGGTGTTTTTGTGTATAACAAATATAAAAAAACGGAAAAATAACAACGATATGAACAAGCAGTTAAGTGCCCCAGAAGCGGCCAAAGTTTTTGATGAATTGGTACAACATCGGCGTGCTGTGCGTATTTTTGATCAAACGCATGCGTTTGATCAGGCTGTTGTTCGCCGAAGTTTGGAGCGGGCGGTATTGTCGCCCAATAGCAGCAATATGCAGTTGTGGGAATTTATACACGTACAGAGTCCAGAAGTATTGCAACAGCTCGCTCCCCTATGTTTGGGGCAGCAAGCGGCAAAAACGGCCCGTGCTGTTGTTGTCGTTGTGGTAAGGCGTGATTTGTGGCCACAGCGGCGCGCGGCTGTTCTAGCGCAACAGACGGCTGTTTTTAAAGCGCAGACAGGAGGCGAGTTGACTAAAAAACACCAGCGGTTGTTGGCGTATTGGGAGACACATATTCCGCAGTTACACCGCAGCGGAGCAGGTGTTTGGGATGCTTTGAAAAGTATACGAACTTGGTGGAAGGGGCTCAAGAAACCTGTGATGCGCAGCGTCACCAGCAAGGCGATGCGGTTGTCTGCCCACCGCTCTGCAGCGTTGGCCGCACAAACCTTCATGTGGAGTGTGGCGGCAGAAGGGTACGACACTTGTCCAATGGAGGGCTACGACCAGCAGCGCGTAAAAGACCTGTTAAAGCTGCCCAAAGGAGCCGAAATAAGTATGTTGGTAGCAGTAGGCGAGCGCACCGATAAAGGGGTTTATGGGCCGCGTTTGCGCGTACCTTTCGAGACGGTTTACAGCATCAGGTAATAAATTTTAGAGGCACTATTACCGAAAGAAGAAAGATTTTTTTTTTATTGACATCAATTCTGTTATTTTGTTGTTAGGGTACATAGTACGTCCAACAGCTACCAGCTTGCCAATATATTTATAACAACTAGATTGTTGTTTTGGAGTCCCCGGCCAGAACAGTATTCTTCATTTGGAATGTCCTTCCTAGTCTTCTGAATGAACCAACTGGAACATGATACGATACGCGCTTATAACGACTCTACTACTGTGGCTTATTCCAGGTAACGCGGGAGCGCAGTCGTTTTCAGCTAAATTGAGGAAAATATCTATAGAGGATGGCTTGTCCAATCGGTTTGTACGGCGCACCTTTCAAGACTCCAGAGGGTTCATTTGGTTAGGGACGAACTATGGCCTAAATCGTTACGACGGCTACGGATTTAAGTTGTTTACCAAAGAAAAGGAGAACCTACCGAGCAACCGTATTTTCCAGATGTACGAAGATGCGGATACTTGCATGTGGGTGCGTTTTATCAACGAAGAAAAAACACCCATTCCTGAGATTAGTATTATCAACCTACACACGTTAGAAGTTGAATCGTTTGAGGAGTACTTTGGAGAGGATTTTCCAATTGAGCAGAAGGATATTTTTGAGGTCTATCAGGTGGCGCCAACTACTATTTTTATTGTTACCAAATCCAGACAAGTTTACGAGTATAAAAACGGGCGGCAACTCGAACTGCGTTTCACTTTGCCGCATCCCAATTACACGCTGCACAACATCAAGGCAACCAAGGAAGCCATTTGGGTCGTTGGGGTGGGCTATATTTTAGAGTACAACAGACAGGGAATTTTGCACGAAGAAGCACTGGTGCCTTTCCAGCTTGTCTTGAGCGTACACCAACAGGGCGATCATTTGGCGGGCTATGCGCGCTATTTGCAAGGCGATAGTTTGTTCTATTTTTCTAACAAGCCCTACACAACGGTAGAGTATGGCTCACCGAGGTTCGACTCTCCAAAAATGCAGATTCTCAACCCTACGAGCAGCATCCTGCAAGCGCCCAACGGCCTAATTTGGTACCATGATTTTTACAACTCTTCTATGTACAATTCTAAGGGGGAATTGATTTATGACTTTGGCGATTATTTTGACCTTTCGGTGTTGCAGGGCATCTTCCACGTTTATTTTGACAACAACAACAACGCTTGGATTGGTACGACCAACGGGGTATATATCTTGACCATAGGCAGCAATCGTTTTTACAGTTATCTGGATAAGAATGAGTTTGTACCCAATAGCAGGCGGCATTCTGTGCAGGGAGTCGTAGAAGCGGACAACTATTTGTATGCCAATACCAACGATGGTAGAAAACGCATTGATCTATTTACGGAAGAAGTAGAGTCGATGGAAAATTACAGCCAAGGGCCAGAATACAGCCGTACGCACGACGAGGACATTATGAAAGATAGCAAGGGCTATATTTGGTTTTGTGGAAGTCAGAATAGTGTGCAGCGCTACGATCCTAAAATGGATACGTTGGTTAATATTCCTATTAAACAAGCGGTTAGCAATTATGAAGATGGCAATGTCACGCTCTACGAAGACAGTCGTTCACGGATATGGTTGGGCACCCAAGAAGGCTTGTATTATTTTGACTTGCTCGATCAAGCATTTATAAAATCCAACGCTTATCTACAATGCAAAGAGTTGAATGAAAGTACGGTAAATGCGATTTTAGAAGATACTGCCAATCAAAAATTGTGGGTGGGAAGCAACAAAGGGCTGTTTGAGTACGATTACGATTTGGGCTACTTTACTTACCACTACAGTACTTCTTTGTCGGCTCCTTATTACTTGCCTGCGGATCATATTCTATCCTTGCACAAAGAGCGCGAGCGCAATGTGTTGTGGATTGGTACACAGGGCGACGGCCTCATCAAATGGGAGCCAGGTACGGGGGATTACGAACATTTTACAGTCGCTAAAGGACTGTCTGACAATACGATTTATGGTATTTTAGAGGACGATTTGAAGTACCTTTGGATGAGTAGCAACTATGGTCTGATGCGCTTCGATAAATACGACCATTGGAGTGCGGTTTACTTGCCGAGAGAGGGCGTTACAACCGAACAATTTAACAAAACCTCTTACCATAAGGCAGAGGATGGGCGGTTTTATTTTGGTAGTGATAATGGAATCGTTGCCTTTTATCCACAGCATTTTCAACGAGAGGACTTAACCAATACGCCCCTGCATATTCTGGAGTACGAATGCCTAACAGGCTCGGACAAGGAGGCAGAAGACCGAACGGATGATTTGATCCAAAGTGGGAAAATCAAGTTGAAACCCGACGACTTATTTTTTAGATTGAGCTTTGCGCTGTTGGACTATAGAAATCCGAGCCAGAACCGATATTCTTACAAAATAGAGGGGGCAGGGCAGGGGTGGCAACCTATTGCTGAGAATGAAATTCGGATTAATCGCTTATCCTTTGGCAATTATACGCTGTTCATCCGAGGCAAAGGCCCCGATGGACAATGGTCAAAGAACATCCTAAAAATACCCATTGATGTACCTGCCCCTTTTTATAAAACCACGGTGTTTAGTACCTTGATGTCCTTTTTGTTGATTGCTATCATTATTGGAATTGCCCGTATATATGTTATTAACAACCGTCGAAAAAAACTTTATTTAGAGCGAGAAATTGCCAATCGTACCCAAAAACTATTGGAGCGAGAACAGGACTTGCTAAAAGCTAAGGAAGAAGCCGAAAAGTCATCGCACGCCAAAGCGGAATTTTTATCTATTATGTCGCACGAGATTCGAACGCCAATGAATGCGGTGGTCAACCTGACCAACTTTCTATTGGAGGACAGCCCTGCCGTTCGACAAGTAGAGAATCTAAATATTCTAAAATTTTCGGCCAATAACCTGCTGGCAATCATTAACGATGTGCTCGATTTTAATAAAATAGAGTCGGGTAAGGTAGAATTTGAAGCCATTGATTTTGATTTGCTGCATTTGTTAGACAGTATCCGCTACAGTATGGCAGTCAATGCACGGAAGAAGAATATAGGTTTCTTTCTGGAGGCGGGGATCAGTTTGAAATACCTATTGGTAGGCGATCCCAACCGTCTAACGCAGATTCTTAATAACCTGATTAGTAATGCGATAAAGTTCACGGATAAGGGTTGGGTGAAGTTGAAGCTCGATTTGGTAGAGGAAAGCAACGATAGCATTACACTGCGGTTTGCCATCCAAGATACAGGAATTGGTATTTCAGACGAAGAAAAGCTATATATCTTTAATATGTTTACCCAAGCGGCCTCAGACACTACTCGTAAGTATGGTGGGACGGGATTGGGGTTGGCAATTACGCGGCGCTTGTTGCAACTTCAAAATTCTGAAATTCATCTAGAAAGTACAGTGGGGGAAGGCTCTGTTTTTTCTTTTGTTTTAAAATTTGGTAAAGGAGCGGTTTTAGTGCATGACAAAACAACAGGCGCGCCGATTAGTAATGATAAAAAAGATTTGACGGGTAAACGCATTTTGGTCGTGGAAGACAACACGGTCAATGTTTTGGTCGTAAAGCGTTTTCTGAATAAATGGGGCGTAGAGTTTGTGCATGCCGAAGATGGGGTGGAAGCCTTGAAAAAGGTAGACGATGGGGTATTTGACTTGATTTTAATGGATATACACATGCCCAACATGGACGGCTACGAAGCTGCCAAAGCCATTCGAAATCGTCCCAATCCACAGCTGCAACGCATTCCCATTATTGCGCTAACGGCCTCGGCTTTGATGGACAACAAGGAGCGTGTATACGAAGTAGGGATGAACGACATTGTTGTAAAGCCCTTTAAGCCTGCCGAATTGTACCGTATTCTTACCCAGTATATTAACTAACATTTCTACGCTATATACATGTATTGGCTCAATAAAGATTTAGTGTTTCCCGACCCGAAATATGCCCCTAAAGAGGGGTTGCTAGCGGCAGGGGGGGATTTGTCGCCGCAGCGCTTACTGCTAGCTTATCAATACGGTATTTTTCCTTGGTACAACGAAGGCGAGCCCATTCTTTGGTGGTCGCCCGACCCGCGTTTTGTTTTGTTTCCCTCTTCGATTAAAGTTTCTAAAAGTATGCGTCGCATCATGCGCAAAGGGACGTTTGAGTTGCGGTTGGATACAGCATTTGAAGCGGTGCTGGAAGCTTGTGCCAACGTGAAACGAGCGGGACAGAATGGTACTTGGCTGATTCCAGAAATGCAAAAAGCGTATTTATCTTTGCACCATTATGGCTACGCGCACTCTGTAGAGGCATGGCAGAACGGGGAGTTGGTCGGTGGCTTATATGGGGTAGCCTTAGGGCGTTGCTTTTATGGAGAATCTATGTTTGCCCATGTCTCCAATGCTTCCAAAGCAGCCCTGATTTACTTGGCACAGCAACTAGAGGCTAGAGGCTTTGAATTAATTGATTGTCAAGCAGAAACAAGTCATTTGGCGAGCATGGGCGCTGAATTCATGGCACGTTCTTCTTTTTTGCGTATTTTAGAAGAAAGCAGGCAACAACCGACTTTACGAGGGACTTGGACGGATTGGTCGGTTAAGCAACCTAAATAACCCGACTCCTAGACAACATTCTTGTATAAATTTTGTAACTTTGCAGGAATTTGTTGCTAGCGTGAATGGCTAAGAAGCAACGCGTAGGAGCAACCTATTAGACACCAGATAACCTAAACAAACAATGGGAAAAGTAATTGCTATTGCTAACCAAAAAGGCGGGGTAGGAAAAACGACAACAGCGATCAATTTATCGGCTAGTTTGGCGATTTTAGACTATAAGATTTTGTTGATTGATGCCGATCCCCAGGCAAATGCAACTACGGGGATTGGAATTGCAGAGAATGCCTCGGAACACAGCCTCTACGATTGCTTGATCAACGACGTACCGTTGGCCGATGCCATTGTTTCCACACAAACACCAGGACTAGACCTTGTGCCTGCCCACATTAATTTAGTAGGTGCAGAAATTGAGCTCATCAACCGCTTTCGCCGCGAGTTTGTCCTCAAAGAACTGCTCAAAACGGTGGACGAAACCTATGATTTTATCATTATTGACTGCTTGCCTTCTTTGGGTTTGGTAACGGTAAATGCGTTGACTGCTGCGGACTCTGTGTTGATCCCTGTTCAATGCGAATATTTTGCGTTGGAGGGCTTGGGCAAATTGATGAATACCATTCGCCAAGTCAAATCTCAACTCAACCCAGAACTGGATATTGAAGGCATTCTGCTCTCCATGTACGATGCCCGTTTGCGTTTGGCCAAAGAGGTTGTCCAAGAAGCGCGCCGCTTCTTCAGCAACCGCGTTTTCGAAACGATTATCCACCGCAATTCGCGCATTGCCGAAGCGCCTGGTGAAGGTATGCCTGTTGCCATGTACGACGCTTCTTCTAAGGGAGCCGTCAATTTCTTAAATTTGGCACAAGAGGTTTTGAAAAAGAATGATATGAAGGTGAAGCGTAAGAAAAAGACAAATGGAAAAAAGACAGAGACTAAGAAGTAATAGTAAAGCGTAACTAGTCTTTTCATTTCTAGGGCGAATTTAGGTCGTTGTCCTCCGAAGGAAAACTACCCATGCCCTTGATTCTCTTGATACGTCTATCAATGTTTGTTTGATAAATAGAAAGCCACTTCCAATTTACAGTAGCTTCTATCAGGATTGTTTTCTCCAATCCCTTCAAATAATTCTTTGCTTATACTCTCCTCTACTTTTATCATTAATTATTGTTTATTTAAATGTTTTACTGTAAAGTATAAGATTCAAAAAAACTACGCAAAGAGCAATTTTACCTTATTGGATACAGGTAGTCTTGTTGCCAATTTTTAGGGTTATTTTTGATAATGTTTAGTTTGGCTCGATAAACAGCTCGGTCAAGAATGCGTTGCTGTTGATACGACTGCGACCAGATACTAGGATTGGCATTCAACTGAGCCAGTTGGTAATTGTGCTTCAAACTGCGGTACCAATGGGTAGCACCAGTGAATAGGTCATTTAGACGCTGCATAACATTGATTTTGAACTGTTGGATGAACGCTGTTAATAGTAAGAGCGCTTCGCTCGTCGGAAAGGGGAGTATTATTAAAGTGTGTAGGTGGTTGGGCATCAGAACAAATGCTTGTGTTTGAATACTATCTTCTCGCTTGGCAAGTGCTCGCCACTCTTCTTCTACAAGTCGTCCCAAATGGCTGTATTGCATACGGCCTTGTTGTATACGTCCAAACAAACAATGCCGTTGGTAGGTGCATAAGGTAACAAAATAAGCGGTCTCTGAATCTGTTGTGAACGTATTAGTGAGCAATAGTGCTGGGGAATAAGTAGCTTGCATTTACTAGTGGTCTGTTTTTAGTAGTTGAAGGTATTGGTTGAGCGGTAGTTTACGGAGGATGTTGAAGGAAGGTTTCGTTTCTTTATAATTATTTTTTCGAATTTCGGAGTCTGACAAACGAGTGAATAGTATTCACTAGGAATGGCCTATTTTTATAAAAAGACTTGTGTAAGGAAGAAAGACAAATCAATTCGGCCAGTCGCATAAATTCTATGGACAACACAAGGGTGAAGAGACCGTTGCTACAATAAATTACCATTTAGACCCCCGATGTTCTTCTTAACAAAACACCTCCTTACAATAGCTATTGTAGACAGGGGGGAATCGGTTTTCCTAAGAGTTCGAATAGTGTTCTACTTGCCTAGAATTGTATGGAACAACAGGCATGCAGCAGCGCCAATACCGAATAACCAATCAGCGATCTAAAAAAGGGTAATGTTTCTATAATGAGAAATTTTGGCAAACGACTGCGCCTTTACAATAGCTATTGTAGATGGAAAAGAATCGGTTTTCCTAAGGGCTGGAACAGTGCTCTATTTGCCTAGAAGTGTAGGAGCAACAGCACAGATGAAAGCAATGAGCGACAATTAACCCAACTACTTTACGTGAAATGCTGTAATAACAAAAAATAGCGTATAGTTAGGCACTTACAATAGCTATTGTAAAAAGTGGAGTTAAGAAAAACACGGAACAATAGCCTGCCTTAACAAACGCTAAAATCAAAAGGGCTAAAATCGCAGTGCTTCATACAACTATTTCATCCACTGTCGCAACATAATCGGAATAATCAACAAGTCGCAGACCAATGCAGAAACCAACGTTGAGCTGATCAGCATACCAATGGTAATAGCGGGTGGATTAACAGAAAGCAACAGGCTTAAGAAGCCGAAAAATAGAATAACCGTCGTAAGGCAAATGGCTTTTCCTGTTTCCTCAAGTGTAACACCAATGGCTTTTTCGGTGTCGTAGCCGCGTTGTTTACAGAGTCTAAATTTACTCAGCAGGTGGATGGTATCATCGACAGCAATACCAAAAATAATCGCAAAAACGATGGCTACCCCGCCTTCCAAGGGAGTACCTGAAAAGCCTAAAATAGCCGCGGCAATCATCAAAGGTAAGATGTTGGGAATGAGTGTAATAATCAGCATACGCACATTTTTATAAATAAAGGCGATGATAATGCTAATTAGCAAAACAGCTAACAGCAAACCCTGTAAAAGAGAGTCGCGGATGTACTCCGAATTTTTATCAATGATAATACCTGTACCTGTAAAGCGCGTTTGAATGATATTCGGGTCGATGTTTTCAGTCATCCAAGCCTCGCTGGCCTCTCGAATTTCAGTAATACGATCAGCACCAACGTCTAAAATCTTAGCTGAAATTCGCGCCTGTGTTTTATCACGACTCACCAGCGCCCCAAATTCATCCCGACCACGCAAACGTTTGGACAAACTGCGGTAACTGTTGAATGTTTTTTCATCTTTGGGAAACACATAAGCCTCTTGGCGGTTGTTGTGGTAGGCTTGGTTAACAGATTTATAGAGGCTGGTGATAGAACTCATAGATTTAACCGCTGGGTATTCTTTAAAAAAGCGCTCAATTTTGTCGATTTCTTGCAGCACCGCATAGTCGTCTACGGTATACTCCCCTTGTGCTTGTACTGCAATTTCAAAAGGTCGAAAACCACTAAAATTCTGTTCAAAAAAGAGGAAATCTTTGGTGACCTTTTGACCTTTGGGCAAAATCTTAAGCAGTTGGGTATTGGTAGATACTTTACTAATCCCCCAACCGCAAACCACAAACAGCACCACAAAACCCGCCAAAATTGGTTTTTTATGGGTAATGGTAATGCGTTGAATCCACCGCATCAAACCAATAAATGCGCTGGGCTTATCCTGCGGTCGAATAATTTTGTCCTTATGGAAAATAGCCAAAAAGGTAGAAGTAAATACAATTACACAACCATAAGCAATCATGACTCCAAGAGCGGCATTAACTCCAAATTCTCTAATCGGAACCAAACGGCTGGTAACCAAAGATAAAAATCCAATAGCCGTAGTAGTTGAAGTTAGAAAGATCGACAAACCGATTTCTCGAATGGTAATGCGAATGGCTTCAAAGCGCGGTTTGCCCTTGTGCAGTTCATCTATGTATTTAGACATTACGTGTACCACATCCGAGGTAGCAACAATAATCATAATAATAGGATAGAGCAGTGCCAACGTATCCAGGGTACGCCCAAAAGCCCCTAAAACTCCAATAAAAATTAGCAAGCCTACCAGAATAGAAATCAACGCAATCGCGATACCCCACAAGCGACGAAACAAAAACAACATGGTCAAAAACACCAAGATGATAGAAACAATAGTCGCCATAATGAACTCCCAAATCTGCAAGCGTACAATCTCCGTCTGAAAATAGGTACGCCCCAGCAAATGATAGTCTTCAAAACCATGCTCTTCTAACAAATCGCGTACATTCTTAATCAACCCATTGGCACCGACTTGTCCCAAATTATCTACGGTTTTGAGTACGACAACTAAAGTTTTAGCATCTTCCGATATTAAATTATTCACCAAACGTTCATCGTTGAGAATACGCTTTTCATCTCGCGCATAGCGACTAGTATCGTCTAGGTGCAAGGCAGGAACGGTAGTAAAACCTGTAAACGGGTTTTTGACGGGATACTCGACTTGTAACAGCGATTGAGCAGAAACTACAGGATTGACCCTATTCACCGAGTCGCCCGATACCGAATCCAGCACCATAGTGCCCCCTGCCTTAGGCCCTGCTTCGATTGATAGACGCCGTACAGCCAGAGAAAAGTCCAAGACTCGTTGCAAATACGGTTGGTCGAATACGCCATCTTCTTTGGGCAACGCTACCAACAAGTAAATATCATCGGGTTCAAATTGCTCCTTGAATTCTAAAAAAAATTCCAAATCTTCGTCTCCTTCAGGAAAAAACTGTTCGAAATCAAATTCAAACTCCAAACGAGTAACGGCCAAGAAAGCGCCTAAGATACTGAGCAAAATAAACAAGGGGAGGATGAACTTGGGGTAGCGTACAAACATTAGTCAGCGGATTACTTTTGATGCGTGCAAAGATGCTTGTTTGTAACACGGGTAAAAAAGGGTTGTTTAGAGGAAAGAAGGATTTGTTGTTTAAATTGAATAAGAATGCTTTTCAAAAAAAGAACAGTAGATGGGAATGTTTTTGTTTGTTCTAACATTGTATGGATTTAATAGACGGTAGTTTTTTGTAATTGCGGTCAATATGCTTATACATTCCTCCTTATAAACCTAGAAAAAACATGAAAGCTTACGTACAAACTGATGCTCAAAACGATTATTTCAACGTCAATGCCTACATCGCAGCGGATGGCTTTCGGCAGTTGGGATGGGAGGTGGTTAAGTTTCATCAAATAGAAGAAGTGGCAGAGCCAGACGCCAGTCCTGTATTTGTAGCGGGAATCGGGATGGTGCGCAAACGCTTACGGCAGTTGGGCATAGAAAGAGTGGAGGACGAAATCGAGTATCCTGAAAGCTTGCGCCCTTTTCTAAAACGCCGTGTTTGGCAGTCTACCTTACAAAAAGTTATACGAGAACAAGAGCTAAACGTTTTTATTAAGCCCGTACAAACGAAGCTGTTCAAAGGGAAAGTCGTTCGACATTTTAGAGATTTTATAGGATTGCGCTATGAGGATGAAATACCAATCTGGTGTTCGGAAGTAGTAGAATTAATAACGGAATGGCGCTGCTTTGTACGTTACGGCAAACTGATAGATGTGCGGCGCTATACAGGACGTTGGGACAGCCAACTCGATAGCGATGTCGTACAAGCGGCCATCGCTGCTTTTGACGCGCAACCTGCGGCCTATGGGCTGGATTTTGGGGTGAATGCACAAGGGGAACACTATTTAGTAGAGGTGAATGATGGACATAGTTTGGGAACTTACGGCACTTGGCCGATCGCTTACGCTAAATTTCTCTCTGCGCGCTGGGCGGAGCTAACCCACACAGAAGATTTGCTAAATTTTTAAGCCCTTTACAAAACTTGGATAAAATTAGGCGCATTATGACAACAAAAAAAAGAGTACAACTTGCCCGACACTGTTTGCAAGGGTTAGCCATTGGCGATGCTTTTGGCGAAAGCTTCTTTGGAGACACCAACACAATTCGCCAACACCTCGCTACACGAACCAGCCCCGCTACTACTTGGGAATACACAGACGATACCGTGATGGCCATCGCAGTCTACCAACAGTTGGTACAGCGGCAAAGCATCGACCAAGATGCCTTTGTCCAAGCTTTGGTACGATGTCATCAAGCCGACCCCAATCGGGGCTACGGAGCTACAGCACGACGAATTTTGCGCGGTGTTGGAGAAGGAGGGAACTGGCGCGATTTGGCAGCAGCCGTATTTGATGGAATGGGATCTATGGGAAATGGAGCCGCCATGAGGGTAGGGCCGATTGGAGCGTATTATTACGACGATTGGAAACGAGTAAAAAGTTTAGCGGAAGCTTCTGCAGCAGTTACCCACGCACACACAGAAGCAAAGATTGGTGCAATAGCTATTGCACTGGCGACCGCACTCGCGACGCAATCAAAAGAAGAACAGCAACGCCTTTCTGCCGAAGCGTTTCTTACAAAAATACACGCCCAACTGCCCCCGAGCGATACCACTTCCAAGATCAACAAAGCCCTGCATATTTCTGCTAAGGCGCATCGGGAAACCTTGAAAACGGTGCTCGGCAATGGCAGTAGAATGCTGGCGCAAGATACTGTGCCTTTTGTGCTTTGGTGCGCTGCCCATCATCTGTACGACTACGAAGCAGCACTTTGGAAAGCCGTTTCAATGGTAGGAGGGATCGTCAGCATGTCCTGTGCAGCAACTACGCTGCCTAAGACTTGGCAAAATGCGGTGGAAGACATAAACAACAGTGTATTTATGGCAGTGGCACTTCAATAAACAACAAAGTTGCTAAAAAAGAGCAAAATAGACATCCCCACCGCTTTGATTATCAAGAGAAAACGACCTAGCCGTGGGAATATCCTTGCGAACTTATTCTATTATCTTGTCCCGTCGTACACCAACCTTTTATTTGATTAGCTGCTCTTTATGCCGTCTACTACTGCTTCTTCGTTGCGTCTTGCTAGTTTTCGACAACCTGCCCTTTGGGGGAGTTTGGCGCTGTTGCTCTATGGATTGGGTATGGCCGCTTTGTTGGGTGTTTATGCACAAAGTTGGCTGACACAGGCGCGGCAATCGGTGTCTTTTTATGTAGAATTGGCGGACGAAGCC
>CAYUZF010000148.1:0-13442 GCA_964449615.1 uncultured Aureispira sp. | reverse complement strand
CCGGGCCAGACTGTAAATCTGGTGTCTATGACTGAGTAGGTTCGAGTCCTACCACCCCCACTAGTTCGCTTTATAAGCGGGAGTAGCTCAGTTGGTAGAGCATTAGCCTTCCAAGCTAACGGTCGCGGGTTCGAGTCTCGTCTCCCGCTCAAATGTAAACGACGAAAAGGGAATGGTTCATTCCCTTTACTTGTTTATAAGAATTATTAATTTTTTGACAATTTTGCCAACGTAGCTCAGGGGTAGAGCACTTCCTTGGTAAGGAAGAGGTCGGCAGTTCAATTCTGCTCGTTGGCTCCAATGAACTTGACAGAAAAGTAGTATTTCTAATTTTCCAAGAAAAACATTTTACAAACTTTTTAATTTATCTAGACTAACCATGGCTAAAGAAACGTTTGATCGCTCAAAGCCCCACGTAAACATTGGAACAATTGGACACGTGGATCATGGTAAGACCACTCTTACTGCTGCAATAACTAATGTTCTAGCAGATGCTGGTCTTGCTGAGAAAAAAGATTACTCAACCATCGACTCTGCACCAGAGGAAAAAGAGCGTGGTATTACTATTAACACTGCTCACGTAGAGTACGAAACGATTAACCGTCACTACGCGCACGTTGATTGCCCTGGTCACGCGGATTACGTAAAGAACATGGTAACGGGTGCTGCCCAAATGGACGGTGCTATCTTAGTAGTTGCTGCTACAGATGGTCCTATGCCTCAAACTCGTGAGCACATCTTGTTGGCTCGCCAGGTAGGTGTACCAAAGATCGTTGTTTTTATGAACAAAGTGGACTTGGTAGACGACCCAGAAATGTTGGAGTTGGTAGAAATGGAAGCTACTGAAATCCTAGAATCTTACGGATTCGAAGATTGTTCTGTAATCCAAGGTTCTGCATTAAAAGCATTGGAAGGGGACGCAGACGCTGTTGCTCAAATCAATGCATTGATGGAAGCTGTTGACAACGATATTCCATTGCCAGAGCGCGATGTAGACAAGCCTTTCTTGATGCCTATCGAGGATGTATTCTCTATCACAGGTCGTGGTACTGTTGCAACTGGTCGTATCGAGCGCGGTGTGATCAACACGGGTGACTCTGTAGACATCATCGGTTTCATGGAAGACGGTGCTAAATTGACTTCTACGGTAACAGGAGTGGAGATGTTCCGCAAAATCCTAGACCGTGGTGAAGCTGGTGACAACGCTGGTTTGTTGCTACGTGGTATTGAAAAAACTGCTTTGAAAAGAGGTATGGTTATTTGTAAGCCAGACTCTGTAAAGCCTCACACTAAGTTTACTTGCGAGGTGTATGTATTGGGCAAAGATGAAGGTGGCCGTCACAAGCCTTTCTTCAACGGTTACCGCCCACAGTTCTACTTCCGTACGACGGACGTAACTGGTGCCATCGCTCTACCTGAAAATGTAGAAATGGTAATGCCTGGTGACAACTTGTCAATTACAGTTGAATTGATCGCGCCAATCGCAATGGAAAAAGGTCTACGTTTTGCTATCCGTGAGGGTGGACGTACCGTAGGTGCTGGTCAGGTAACTGAAATCATCGAATAAAATAGACCTTAAGGTCTACAACTATAAAAAAGGGTTGAGTGATACACTTGCTCAACCCTTTATCTACGGGTGTAGCTCAATTGGTAGAGCATCGGTCTCCAAAACCGAGGGCTGGGAGTTCGAGTCTCTCCACCCGTGCAATTTTAATCTGAATTCATAGAATCATCATGGATTATATCAAAAGAAGCATGAAAGAATTAACCGAGGAGGTTACCTGGCCGACTTGGGGAGAACTGCAAAAAACTACCGTCGTAGTTATTGCAGGTTCTGTATTCTTAGCTTGCCTAGTCGCATTAATGGACTTGGTCTGGGTCAATGTATTAGGAGTGTTATATTAATACAATTAGAACAAGTAATAAATAGGCGAAAATGGGTGACGTAGAAACCAAATGGTACTGCTTGAGGGTGGTATCCAACAAAGAGCGCAAAATAAAAGAGCGCTTAGATTTGGAAATAGATCGAAGTGGTTGGAGAGACCTCGTACCCAATATCATTGTTCCTACCGAAAAGGTATACAAAATTCGCAACGGTAAAAAGGTTATCCAAGAGCGCACGCTCACACCAGGTTATATTCTAGTAGAAGCCGTTGTTAGAAACACACCAACAGGTATGAAATCATCGCTCAACGGCAACGTTATTCAGGCGATGACCTCCATCAAAGACGTGATCCACTTTTTGGGAAAGAAAAATCCCATTCCAATGCGCGATCACGAAATTACCAGAATTTTAAGTAAGGTAGACCAATCCTCGGAAACAGGCGAATCAATGGCCGATCCGTTCTTGGTTGGCGAAGACGTAAAAGTCACCGATGGCCCCTTCAAGGATTTTCCTGGAGTGGTTAAAGATGTCAACGAAGAAAAGAAAAAACTCACCATTATCACAAAGGTGTTTGGTAGAGAAACCGAGGTCGAATTGAACTTTATGCAAGTTGAAAAAAACTCTTAAATATTTGTAAGTAATGGCAAAAGAAGTCGAAACGTTTATCAAGTTACAAGTAAAAGGAGGACAAGCAAATCCAGCACCACCAGTAGGCCCTGCATTGGGTGCAAAAGGGGTGAACATCATGGAATTCTGTAAGCGTTTTAACGCCGATACACAGGATAAAATGGGACAAGTATTGCCTGTCATCATTACTGTATTCAAAGACAAGTCTTTTACCTTTGTTATTAAAACTCCTCCAGCAGCGGTTCAACTATTGAATGCAGCAGGCTTGAAGAGTGGTTCCGATCAATCAAATCGCAACAAAGTGGGTTCAGTTACTTGGGATCAAGTAAAGGAAATCGCTGAAGGCAAAATGCCCGATTTGAACTGTTTTACCGTCGAGTCAGGAATGAAGATGGTGGCAGGAACGGCACGTAGCATGGGAATTAACGTCACAGGAGATGCTCCTTGGGACAGCGAGTAACAAACGTAAGCGTTGCAGCACAGCGCTGCACAGCAATTCTATTAAAAAGTAGTCCACCACAACCTCAGGTGTCTACTTAGAAAATCTAATTATTAAAATGGGAAAAATTAGCAGAAAAAGAGCAGAAGCTGAAAAGAAAATTGAAGCGGGTAAGCTCTATTCCCTAGAGGAAGCAATGGCTCTGGTAAAAGAAGTCAACATTGCGAAATATGATGCATCTGTAGATCTACACATCCGTTTGGGGGTAGATCCACGAAAAGCTGACCAAAACCTCCGCGGTACCATTACCTTGCCCCACGGCACAGGTAAAGAGAAAAAAGTGCTTGCACTTTGTACTCCAGACAAGGAGGAAGAGGCCAAAGCTGCAGGCGCCGACTTTGTTGGCCTAGACGAGTATCTAGAAAAAATGCAGAATGGTTGGTTGGAAATGGATGTAATCGTTGCAATGGCGAACGTAATGCCAAAGCTTGGTCGTCTAGGTAGAGTATTGGGACCACGTGGCTTGATGCCCAACCCCAAATCAGGAACGGTAGTAGCAGGTGGACAAAGCTTGGGCGATGCCATTAGCTCCATCAAAAAAGGAAAAACATCTTTCCGTGTAGATAAGTACGGTATTGTACACACTCCAGTAGGTCGCGTATCTTTTACAGCTGACAAATTGGCGGACAATGCTAGAGAAGTATTAAATACCTTGACGAAGATGAAGCCTTCTTCTGCCAAAGGAATCTACATGAAAAGCATCACTACCGCAACAACTTGTAGCCCTGGTGTACCAATCGCCAAGTTGAAATAAACCACTCTTTTGACCAAGCTTTAAAAATTAATATAAAATGACAAAAGCAGAAAAAACGTCGGTTATCGAAGAGTTGGCGGAAAAATTTGTGGATAGCAAATATTTCTACATTACAGACTGTTCGGAGTTGAACGTTGAAACCATAAACAATTTGAGAAGAGCAGCTTTTGAAAAAGATGTTCAACTCAAAGTTGTCAAAAATACATTGATCAGAAAAGCCCTTGAAAAAGCGGCAGAACAAAACGAAGAAAACTACGATGACATTTACGGTGTCCTAAAAGGTTCTTCTGCGTTGATGTTCACAGAAACAGGTAACGTTCCTGCAAAATTGATCAAGAAATTCAGAGAAGAAAACGAAAAGCCTATTCTAAAAGCGGCTTTTGTAGAATCTGAAGTCTATGTAGGAGACGACCAAGTAGAGTCGCTCATCAACATCAAATCTAAAGAAGAATTGATCGGAGATGTAATCCTATTGTTAGAATCGCCCATCAAACACCTATTGGGTTCTCTACAGTCTGGCGGCAGCACCATCAGTGGCTTGCTAAAAGCATTGGAAGAGCGCGGCGAATAATCCAGTTTGATCTGAATAAAGCCGTTAGTTACGGACGGCTTTTTATGGATGGGACAGCCCCGCTTCCACGGTAAAGCCCATCGTAAATATTTTATTTAGAAACTTAATTTCCATAACGGAAACACAAAATTATCAATAAAAATGGCTGATCTAAATCAATTGGCAGAAGAACTAGTAAACTTGACTGTTAAAGACGTAAAAGAACTAGCTGACATTCTTAAAGAAACTTATGGTATCGAGCCTGCTGCTGCTGCAGTTGTTGCTGGCCCTGCTAGCGGTGGAGGAGAAGGTGCTGCTGCTGCTGAACAAACAGAATTCGACGTAGTATTGAAATCTGCTGGTGCTGGTAAGTTGAAAGTAGTTAAGGAAATCAAGACCCTATTAGGTTTGGGCTTGAAAGACGCCAAAGCAATGGTAGACGGCGCTCCTATTAACGTAAAAGAAGGCGCTCCTAAAGAAGAAGCAGAAAGCATTAAAGCTGCTTTGGAAGCAGTAGGTGCTGAAGTTGAGTTGAAGTAATAAAAAGCTTGGTGCATCCTGCATACACCTATGCTTTTAGCTATAAGTGTAGGCTTAGTCATGAATTGTGGCTAAGCCTATTCGGCTATTATCAATCTGACTAAAGTCAGATTTTCCAGTTTATTTTTTGGAATATTTTTAACGCCATTTGGTACTTGTTTTTTTGATTAGTGACAACAGAATACCACAAAAAGCCTTATACAAAATATTCCATCCTGCGTTGTAACTTTATAAAATTAGCTGCATGTCATCTCTTAGCAATACAAGCCATCGCGGTGCCCCTGAGAATACACGGCATAACTTCGGAAAAATTAAGCATGAGGATCAATATCCTGATTTCTTAGAAATCCAAGTCAAGTCGTTTCAGGAGTTCTTCCAGTTGGAAACGACTCCAGAGAGTCGCGTCAATGAAGGACTGTATCAAGTGTTTCAGGAAAATTTCCCGATCACGGATGCCCGCAATATCTTTGTTTTAGAATTTTTGAACTATTTTATCGATCCACCTCGCTATTCCATTGACGAATGTATGGAGCGTGGATTGACATATAGTGTTCCTTTAAAGGCAAAATTGCGTCTTTCCTGTAATGACGAAGAGCACGTTGATTTTGAGCAAACTGTTCAAGACGTTTTCTTAGGGAATATCCCTTACATGACTCCCAAAGGAACTTTTGTGGTCAACGGCGCCGAGCGGGTGATCGTTTCCCAATTGCACCGTTCTCCAGGGGTATTCTTTGGCCAAAGCCGCCACCCCAACGGCACGAAAATTTATTCTGCTCGTGTGATTCCTTTCAAAGGCGCATGGATGGAATTTGCTACCGATATCAACTCGGTTATGTATGCTTACATTGATCGTAAGAAAAAATTTCCCGTTACTACTTTGCTTCGCGCAATTGGATACGACGGTGATAAAGATATTTTAAACCTGTTTGGACTAGCCGACGAGATTCCTGCTGAGCGCGAAGCGCTAGAGAAGAACCTCGGTCGTAAGCTGGCTGCGCGTGTATTGCGCAACTGGACAGAGGATTTTGTAGACGAGGATACAGGGGAGGTGGTTTCTATTGAACGTATTGAAGTGATTCTAGAACGCGATGTGATCTTAGACGCCAACAACATCGAAGACGTTCTAGAGGTAGGCGTGGACTATGTTATTCTACAAAAAGAAGACATCGAGGAAGATTACTCGGTTATATACAATACTTTACAAAAAGATACGTCCAACTCTGAAATTGAAGCGGTACAACACATCTACCGTCAATTGCGCGGTTCTGACCCGCCAGATGAGGAAACTGCACGCGGTATTATCGAAAAGTTGTTCTTCTCTGACAAGCGTTACAACTTGGGCGATGTAGGCCGTTATAAAATCAATCGCAAGCTAGAGTTGAATACCAGCCGCGACGTAAGTGTATTGACCAAAGAAGACATCATCGAAATCGTAACTTATTTGGTTCGTTTAATCAACCAAAAAGCAGAGATTGACGATATTGACCACTTGAGCAATCGCCGTGTACGTACTGTAGGCGAGCAATTGTATTCTCAATTTGGTGTTGGTTTGGCGCGTATGGCAAGAACAATTCGCGAGCGTATGAATGTACGCGACAACGAAGTCTTTACGCCTGTTGATTTAATCAACGCCAGAACGCTGTCTTCCGTTATCAACTCCTTCTTTGGAACAAGTCAATTGTCACAGTTCTTAGACCAAACCAACCCCTTGTCGGAAATTACGCACAAACGCCGTATTTCAGCACTAGGACCAGGTGGTTTATCCAGAGAGCGTGCGGGGTTCGAGGTGCGCGATGTGCATTACTCCCACTATGGCCGCTTGTGTACGATTGAGACACCAGAGGGACCTAACATTGGATTGATTTCTACCTTGTGTGTACATGCTAAGATCAACAAAATGGGCTTTATTGAAACGCCTTACCGTCCGATTGTGGAAGGTACTAGAGTTGATTTTGAGAACAACCCACAATACCTATCCGCAGAGCAAGAGGATTACAAAATTATCGCGCAGGCGAATGCCAAACTCAATACCAAAGGAGAATTTGCTACCGACCGCATTAAGTGTCGCCAGCACGGTGATTTCCCTGTATTGAGTCCAGAAGCAATTGAATTTATCGACATTTCACCCAACCAGATTGTAGGGGTATCCGCTTCTTTGATTCCGTTCTTGTCGCACGATGATGCCAACCGTGCTTTGATGGGATCGAACATGCAGCGCCAAGCTGTTCCCTTGTTGAAACCACAATCTCCAATTGTAGGAACAGGCTTGGAAGGCAAAGTGGCCCGCGATTCTAGAATGCTCATCAATGCCGAAGGCGATGGTGTTGTAGATTATGTAGATGCAACCAAAATTGTTATCAAATACGACCGTACCGACGAGGAGCGTGCTGTATCATTTGACGACGATTATACTACTTACAGTTTAGTTAAGTTCAGAAGAACCAACCAAAACTCTTGCATCAACCTGAAGCCCATTGTGGCAAAAGGCGAGCGCGTACACTTGGGCAAAGTGTTGTGTCAAGGTTATGCGACGCAGGATGGAGAATTGGCATTGGGGCAAAACTTAAAAGTAGCCTTTATGCCCTGGAAAGGGTACAACTTTGAGGATGCGATTGTACTATCAGAGCGTGTTGTAAGAGAGGACATCTTTACCTCCTTGCACATCGAAGCGTTTGAGGTAGATGTTCGAGATACGAAGTTGGGCGAAGAGGAATTTACAAACGATATTCCAAACGTCAGCGAAGAAGCCACCAAGAACTTGGATGAAAACGGGTTGATTCGCATTGGAGCTTGGATTAAAGAACGCGATATTATTGTTGGTAAGATTACTCCAAAAGGAGAGTCTGACCCAACACCAGAAGAAAAACTCTTGCGCGCTATCTTTGGAGACAAAGCAGGGGATGTAAAAGATGCTTCCTTGAAAGCTTCTCCTTCTACCAAAGGAGTGATCATCGACAAACGCCTATTCAAGCGTGCGAAGAAAGATAAGGTTCAAAAAGCGATGGATAAAAAACTCCTAGCGGATTTGGATAGTACGTTTGACAGCCAAGTTGGCAAGTTGAAAAACCAACTGGTTGAAAAATTAATGTTGCTTCTGCAGGACAAAACTTCCAACGGAATCAAATCCATCTACAACGAGCAGTTGATTGCGAAAGGGGCGCAGTTTAGCGAGCGCGGGTTGTCAGACATCGACTACAGTGCAGTGGACTATTCAAACTGGACAGAAGACGAAACAACCAACCAAATGGTGCGCCAATTGTTACACAATTACAGCATCAAGATCAATCAAATTATCAGCGATTATAAGCGCGACAAATTTGCCATCACCATTGGAGATGAGTTGCCCGCAGGTGTCTTGAAATTAGCCAAAGTTTATCTAGCCAAAAAGCGCAAGCTAAAGGTAGGAGACAAATTGGCAGGTCGCCACGGTAACAAAGGAATTGTAGCGCGGATCGTGCGCGATGAGGACATGCCTTATTTGGAGGATGGAACACCGATGGATATTATTTTGAATCCACTAGGGGTACCTTCTCGTATGAATCTTGGACAGATTTTTGAAACTGTTTTGGGTTGGGCAGGAGAGAAGTTAAACATGAAGTTTGCAACGCCTATTTTTGACGGGGCAAAATCAGATAAGATCAACGAATTTGTACAGGAAGCGGGCTTGCCTTACTTTGGTCAAACTTACTTGTACGATGGCGAAACGGGGGATCGTTTTCACCAAGAAGCTACTGTTGGGGTGATCTACATGTTGAAACTAGCGCACATGGTGGATGACAAAATGCACGCTCGTTCTATCGGACCTTACTCTCTGATTACGCAACAGCCTTTAGGTGGTAAAGCGCAATTTGGAGGCCAGCGTTTTGGTGAGATGGAGGTATGGGCATTAGAGGCTTTTGGTGCCGCCAGCATTTTGCAAGAGTTGTTGACCATTAAATCGGATGATATTATTGGTCGTGCAAAAGCTTACGAAGCGATTGTAAAAGGAGACAATTTGCCACAATCCAGCATTCCTGAATCATTTAACGTATTGGTTCACGAGTTGCGCGGGTTGGCTTTAGAAATTAAGTTTGAGTAAAACCGCTTTCTAAGGTACAGCAGCTATATATCAAAACCTTTCAGGGCCTACAAATCCCTGAAAGGTTTTAGCCATTAATTTTTCGAGTGCTCTTCGAACGGTACTAGCAGATTTATAAAACAAATAGATATATGCCTTTTAAGAAGAATTATAACCAGAAGTCAAGACCACATTTTGATTCTATCGTTTTGAGTTTGGCTTCACCAGATGCGATTTTAGAGCGTTCTTATGGGGAGGTATTAAAACCTGAAACCATTAACTACCGCTCTTACAAGCCAGAACGCGACGGGTTGTTCTGTGAGCGCATCTTTGGTCCTGTGAAGGACTATGAGTGCTATTGTGGCAAATACAAGCGTATTCGTTATAAAGGTATTGTGTGTGATCGCTGTGGAGTAGAGGTAACGGAGAAGAAAGTGCGACGCGAGCGCATGGGACACATCAAATTGGTGGTTCCTGTAGTACACATTTGGTACTTCAAATCTCTTCCCAACAAGATCGGTTATTTGTTGGGCTATTCTTCCAAGAAATTGGAAACCATTATTTACTACGAACGCTATGTGGTGATTCAGCCTGGTGTTATTGCCGAGCGCGAAATCAACGGTAGCTTAGAAAAAGACTTGATTACAGAGGAAGAATACCTCGACATCATGGAGTCTTTGCCAAAAGACAACCACCTTTTGCCCGACGAGGATCCCAATAAGTTTATCGCTAAGATGGGAGCCGATGCCGTGCGCGCTTTGTTGAGCCGTATGGAGTTGGATAAGATTGCTTACGAACTACGCCACAAAGCCGCAACAGAAAATTCGCAGCAGCGTAAATCAGAAGCATTAAAACGTCTGCGTGTAGTAGAGGCGTTCAGAGATGGGCAAACACGTATGGAAAACCGTCCTGAGTGGATGGTTATTGAATACTTGCCTGTGATTCCACCAGAGTTGCGCCCCTTGGTGCCGTTGGACGGTGGTCGTTTTGCAAGTTCAGATATGAACGACTTGTACCGTCGTGTGATTATCCGCAACAACCGTTTGAAGCGCTTGTTGGAGATCAAAGCGCCAGAGGTTATCTTGCGTAATGAAAAGCGGATGTTGCAGGAGGCGGTAGATTCTCTGTTTGATAACTCGCGTAAATCCAATGCGGTGAAAGCAGAAGGTGGCCGTGCCCTTAAATCACTTTCGGATGTCTTGAAAGGTAAGCAGGGGCGTTTCCGTCAAAACTTGTTGGGTAAACGGGTAGACTACTCTGGTCGTTCGGTGATTGTAGTAGGTCCTACGTTGAAACTGCACGAGTGTGGTATTCCTAAAGGAATGGCTGCCGAGTTGTTCAAGCCGTTTGTCATTCGCAAATTGATTGAGCGCGGCATTGTAAAAACTGTGAAGTCGGCTAAGAAATTGGTAGACCGCAAAGATCCTGTAATTTGGGATATTCTGGAGAATGTCTTAAAAGGACACCCTGTAATGCTCAACCGGGCACCTACGCTGCACCGTTTGTCTATTCAGGCCTTCCAGCCCACGTTGATTGAAGGTAAAGCGATTCAGTTGCACCCCTTAGTTTGTTCGGCGTTTAACGCAGATTTTGACGGTGACCAGATGGCGGTACACGTACCCCTCGGAAACCAAGCGATCTTAGAGGCGCAGATGTTGATGTTGTCTGCCCACAACATGTTAAACCCACAAAACGGTACGCCGATTACGCTACCTTCTCAGGATATGGTTTTGGGTTTGTATTACCTAACCAAAGAGAAGCGCAGTACGGAGGAGATCAAAGTAAAGGGAGAAGGACGTTCTTTTTACTCTGCTGAAGAAGTAATCATTGCTTACAATGAGGAAAATGTGGACTTGCATGCCTTAATTAAAGTGCGTGTAAGAACAGAAGATGAGTTCGGCAATTTGGTATACGATAAACGTATAGAAACAACAGTAGGACGGGTTATTTTTAACGAGAAAGTTCCTGAAACGGTACCGTTTATTGACCAAGAATTGTCTAAGAGAAACTTGAAGAAAGTTATTTCTAACATCTTGAAACGTACCAATACGAGTACAACAGCTAAGTTTTTAGATGATATTAAAGATATGGGTTTCTATTGGGCTTACCGCGGTGGTTTGTCCTTTAACCTACCCGATTTGATTACGCCATCCGTTCGCCAAGATCGTTTGGAAGCTGCCCACGAAGAGGTTCAGGATATCTGGAACAACTACAACATGGGTTTGATTACCAACAACGAGCGTTACAACCAAATTATTGATGAGTGGACGCAGGCGGATACGGTGATTACCAATGTACTGATGGATGAAATGGCTGCCCACAAACAGGGTTTCAACTCGGTATACATGATGTTGGATTCTGGTGCGCGTGGTTCTAAACAGCAAATTAAACAGTTGTGTGGGTTGCGTGGATTGATGGCCAAGCCTAGAAAATCTGGTGATACAGGAGGGGCGATTATTGAGAACCCCGTATTGGCGAACTTTGTACAAGGCTTATCGGTATTGGAGTACTTTATTTCTACACACGGTGCGCGTAAAGGTTTGGCGGATACGGCTTTGAAAACGGCAGATGCGGGTTACTTAACTCGTCGTTTGGTAGACGTTTCTCAGGATGTGGTTATTAATATCAACGATTGTAACACGCTGCGCGGAATTGAACGTTCTGCATTAATTGAGAACGATAAAGTTATTCAATCCTTTAGTGATCGTATCGAAGGGCGTTATACCTTGAACGATGTTTTCCATCCCGAAACAGGCGAGCTAATTGCAAGCACAGAAGAGGCTATTTCTAGCGAGACGGCAAAAGCCATTGAAGAAGCAGATGTAGAATCCATCGTAGTGCGCTCTGTCTTGACTTGTGAAGCAAAGCGCGGGGTGTGTCTCAAATGCTACGGTAAGAACTTGGCAACAGGTCGCCTAGCAGAACGCGGAGATGCAGTAGGTATTATTGCCGCCCAATCCATCGGTGAGCCTGGGACACAGTTGACCTTGAGAACCTTCCACGTAGGTGGTACTGCCTCCTATACCGTAGAGGAATCTAAATTAGAATCTAAATTTGAAGGCCGTATTGAGTTTGATGGTGTGCGCACCGTAGACTATGTGGACGAAGACAAAGGAACCACTAATCCCATCGTTATTTCACGTTCTGGGGAGGTGAGAATTATTGATACTAAAACCAACCGCGTTTTATCTTCTAACTACATCATGTATGGAGCTGCTCTATTTGTAGAGGATGGCGAGATGATTAAGAAAGGGGATAAGATTTGCGAATGGGATCCTTATAACGCATCTATCATTACCGAATTTGATGGATACATTGAGTTTGATAATGTTATAGAGGGCAAAACTTATCGCGTAGAGCGGGATGAGCAAACGGGTCACGAGCAGTATGTTGTAATTGAATCTAAGAACAAGAAGCAAGTTCCTTCTATCAAAATCTTGGATGCTGCTGGCGATACGCTGCGTTCGTACAACGTGCCTGTAGGTGCCTTCATTGATATTAAGGATGAGCAGAAAGTAGTGAAAGGACAATCCATCGTGAAGATTCCACGGGTGATGGGTAAAATTCAGGATATTACGGGTGGTCTGCCACGGGTAACCGAATTGTTTGAAGCGCGTAAGCCTTCTACGCCTGCCGTAGCAACGGAAATTGATGGTGTAGTGAGCTTTGGACGCATCAAGCGTGGTAACCGCGAGTGTATCGTAACGGCTAGAGATGGTCAGAAACGCAAATATTTAATTGGTCTTTCTCGACACATCTTGGTACAGGAAGGAGATTTTGTAAGAGCGGGAATGCCATTGTCTAACGGTAACATTGCGCCCCACGATATTCTATCCATTGAAGGGCCTTTTGCCGTGCAGCAATATTTGATTAACGGGGTACAGGAAGTATACCGTGCGCAGGGTATTACCATCAACGATAAGCACATTGAGGTGATTGTTCGCCAAATGATGCGTAAAGTTCAGATTTTGGATGCGGGCGATACGCGTTTCTTAGAAAAAGAAGCCGTTCTAAAGAGCGATTTCATGCAAGAAAACGAGGACATCTACGACAAACTAATTGTAGAGGACGCTGGTGGTTCTACCAAAATCTTGGCAGGTATGTTGATTACAGAACGCCAGTTCCAAGAGGAAAAAGCGTATCTGAAACGCAACGACCGCAAGGTACTACAAGCACGTCCAGCCATTCCAGCAACGGCGAAACCTTTGTTGCAAGGTATTACAAAGTCTTCTTTGGGAACGAAGAGCTGGATTTCTGCAGCCTCTTTCCAAGAAACGACCAAAGTACTAAGTACGGCGTCTATTTCAGCAGCAGCAGACCACTTGCGCGGCTTGAAAGAAAACGTTATTGTAGGGAAGAAAATTCCCGCAGGTACGGGCTTGAGACACTACGAAAACCTAATCGTTGCCGACATGGAAAAAATGGAAGCCATCGAAGCCAAACGCCGTGCAGAAGAAGCGGCTGCGGAAGAAGAAGTGACCATTGGCGAATAGCAAGTAACTTACAGCAACTACCGAGTTGCCCGATATA
>CAYUZF010000147.1:11946-13444 GCA_964449615.1 uncultured Aureispira sp. | reverse complement strand
CATCATCAACCTTTGAATAGGCAAATCCTACTTTTGTCCTGTACTTAGATAATAGTAATAAAGTGCTTTTGCCCTATTTGCGTAAGGCAAACATAGTAAAAAGTGTTTAGGTGTTGCACCAAAAATTGAATTATTGCTAGTAAAAGGTTGATTTAAAGGCTGTTTCTATGAAAAAATCTAATTTTGGCATTAGTTTTCGAATTTCCTGAACATATGTTGAACAAAATTCTTACATTTGTGTTACAACAGGAGATATAGCAAAACAATAGTACAATGCTAGTTAATCATAATTAAAAATGCAGCATTGGTGTTTTCTATTGGTTTGAATATGAGCTTGTTAGTTAATAGTTTGTTCCCACTGTACCCGTCCTGTATGCCTATAATAGTAACGATTCATTTGCCTCTTCAAAATAAAAAGATTAATGGGAATAGATTATACATTGCTGGCTGATTTATTGCCCTATTTAGAAGCATTTGAGCAGACGGAGCAAAGTAATTCTGTCAGTGAATTTATTAACTGGCTGCAAAAAAAGCCCTATTTGGACAAGGATATTCCTCGTTCTAAGTCTACTATTGTTTCCAAGGATTCTAGTATAGACGTGCAAATTATACATTTACTAGCGCTCTCTCACAAATACATTCGTTTTCTTTATAAAAAGGGATTCAAGCAATCGTTGTTGCAAACCACAGAGGATTTTGGTTTTTTGGCTACGTTAGAACACTTTGGCGACATGCGCAAGAATGAGTTGATTCAAGCCAATACTAGTGAGTTTACATCAGGCATGGAGGTGATTCGCCGTTTGGAGCGCAATGGCTTGATTGAGTCTTTCTTGGATAGGGACGACCGCCGCGCAAGGCGTGTTCAGTTGACGCGGACAGGATTAAAAGTATTCCATACGGCTTTGCCCATGTTGGAAGATATTAGCCAAGTTAGCACAAGCGCGCTAACAGA
Organism: uncultured Aureispira sp.; assembly: GCA_964449615.1. Taxonomy (GTDB): domain Bacteria; phylum Bacteroidota; class Bacteroidia; order Chitinophagales; family Saprospiraceae; genus Aureispira. The sequence continues at coordinate 12,492 of CAYUZF010000147.1, read as the reverse complement.
AGCAGAGAAGAAGCGTTTGCTAGAGCTGCTGCACAAGCTCAACGATTTCCACAACCCCATTTTCCACGAAGAAAAAGACAGCCCCATCAACGAAATTATAAAGCAGCATGTTGACGAGTAATTGTTACTTATTGGGCTTTATGGGGGCAGGTAAAAGCTACATGGCCAAACGGTTGAGTCAACACACCCAATTGCCCATGCTCGACTTGGATCGTCTAATTGAGGTAGAGGCTGGAAAATCTATTCCACAAATTTTTAACGAAGAAGGAGAAGCTCATTTCAGAGTTTTAGAGGCGCAGTTGTTGCGCTCCAGCAGCGGAGGCAGCCCCAAAATTATCGCTTTGGGAGGTGGAACCCCCGTACACCACCAAAACATGGCTTGGATCAAAGAAAATGGACACAGTATTTTTTTAGACCCGCCAACAACCATCCTGTTAGAACGGTTACAAAAAGGCGCTGCCCAGCGTCCACTGGTTGCTCAATTGTCCCCTGAAGTATTTGAAGACCAAATAGTCGAACGATTGGAAAAGCGCCGTCCATTTTACG
>CAYUZF010000147.1:0-11936 GCA_964449615.1 uncultured Aureispira sp. | reverse complement strand
AGCTGATTACCATATAAGGCAACACGCTGAAGCATCGGTGCTGGCGGCTTGTATCCGCTGCTTGTCGTTGTAGAGGCGATCAACTAGGGACAAGGCAAGGCGTTTATTCTACTACCCAAGCTTTTTTATTGTAATTTTTTTGAATGAACTTCAAATGCTCGGCCAATTCAGAAGGCGTGCAGGTGAGTTGTACGCCTACGCGATTGAGGCCATTTTTAACGGTTACATCGGGTAAATAATTGTCTTTCTCCAGCTTATCAGCCAAACGATAGGCATTTTTTTCCTTGCTAAAGGCACCTAAAACGATGATAAAATCTTCCGCGTCAGGGTCGACTGTAGCGGCTACGGTAGGAGGAACGACTTCTGCATCAGGGGCTGTTTGCTCTTTGATCGCTGCTGTAGAAGCATCATTTTCGGTAGGCATTGTGATCGGATTACTGGGCAAAATGGAGGCAGAAACAACTTGATTGGCAGGGGTCTCCGAAGAGGGGGCTTCTGCCAATGTTTCTACTGCGTCCGCTTCGGGACTGAAGAATACATCTGACCATAAAGGAATGCTAAAAAGGAACAACAAAACGGCGGCGGCAATAGAAAGACGCACAGGGGTCAACCAAACCACCTTACGTGCTTTGCGGCGTACGGGCGTAGCCTGCGCTGTTTTCGGCTGTTGTAAATAGTCTTTGCTGCGCAAAATGGGGGTACAAGAAATGGTAGGTAGCCCATAAGCGGAACGCAAAAAATTGGTAGCATTGGGTACAAATTCTAATTTAGAATCTGAATTAAAGTACAGCTTTCCAATGTTTTCGAAGTTCACAATTTGGTTGTCAAACAAGCTGCTTTCTATTTGGCGCGTGTAAGTTTCCAAATGGCTCTGTGCTTGGTTGTAACTGATGTGTTGTTTTTGAGAAATGTAATGCGCTAGCAATCCATCGTTGTTAACCAATTTTGGGTTAAAAGATACGGGTTTGCTCGGTGGAATGAGTTGTTGCTCCACAAAATCAATAGATGCCGTAGTTGGATTTACAATAAAACCGCCAATGGTGGGCAAGATGACACAATCATTGGTGTATAGTAGTTCTTCTATGTAAATGGCTAAATCCAAGGAGGGCGATGGTTTTTAATGAAATAAACAATCTATTGAACAGAAATCTCTTTTTTGATGACTTTGTGGTCATAGGTGTAGAGTTCTACAAAATAACTACCTCTTTCTAAGTTTTCCAAATTTACCTCGTAAATAGTGTTGATCGGAAGGTCAAAAAGGTGGTTGTCCTCTACTACAACCTGTTCTTTAGCCGATTTCATGACCAAGCGACTCATTTTACCACCTAGGTTTTCAAAGTCGATGTAAAGGAGTTTATTTTCTTTGTTGGTGTGGAAAGACCAATCGTCTTTATGGAGTTCCTTTTCAAAATTGGCCCAATCTACGGTACCACTGGCCGCTATGGCGTTAGAAGTGGAAGCGCTAGGGGTTTGAGCGGTTAATAATTGGCATAGGAACAGAACAAACACAGTGCTAATGACAGCCTTCATTATCTTTTTTTTTAGTGTAGTAAGTGTTTTTTTTGAAGCTGGTAGAACTTCTTTTTCAATAACTGGGCGTTGGAGTGGCCATGCACTGTTAATTATGGGACGTCATGCGCTTTCCAAAACCGAGTATCATTACTAGTAGACACTTTTAATGTGTCTAGGTGGATAGTGTGAGGATGTAAGTAGGCTTTGCTTTGTTTTTTTGCATTAGCCGTATTCAATAATAAGTTATTCTTGTAGCAAAACCAAATTTGCTGCGGCTTTATTTCTCGTTTTTAGATAAATCTAACAGATTTTCTTCAGAAACTCGCTTAACTATTTTGTATCTTAACATTTCTACTCCCTTTACCTAACATTACCTGTCTACTATTATATACAACGCTAAAAACCAGCTATATTGTTTATGAGGAATGGTAAAATGTGTATATTTGGCTTCTTTTTGCTATTTTGTCTTGGTTGGATACATATTGGTACAGCTCAATTAAACCCAACGCGCCAACGGGCAGTGGTGACTTTTGTAATGACCAATCCCCTCAACCAAACTGCTTGGCCCCAAAAATCATTTGTAGTACAGCAGGCTGGCACGCTCAAACGTTGGGAGTTGACGACAGACGAGCAAGGCACCGCAGCAGTGTTGTTGCCCATCGGCGAGGACTATGTACTGCATTTGCCAGATTGGGAGCATTTCGCTCAGATTTCTATTCCCAAAGAACCCTTTAGTCGGCAGCAGTTTCCCATCCCTTATTACGATTTAGAGAACTTGGTGCCGGGGACGCTTTCCATTCCTGTTTACATACAACTGATTGATAGTTCGGGCAAAGCGTCGCCTTTGGAGGAGCAAGTATTAATTCGAGGCAATTGCGGAAAAGGACCTTATCAAACGACCACCAACAAAGATGGCATGGCTACCTTAGAACTGCCCATTGGTTGCCAATATGTGCTGAACTTGCCCAATGCGCCCCATTATTATAAATTTGATCTGCCCAACAAACCTTATGCTAATTGGACCGAAACGGTGTTGTTTGAACGCCTACCTGGACGCGACAAATACGCTTCTATCAACAAGGCTTTGATTAATTTTGTATTTACAGACTTAGAAGGAACAAGGGTTGAAGGGGAGTTGTTTTGGTTGGTGGATGTGGCATCTGGGCAGCGGTACGAGGGGCGAACCAATGCTTGGGGAATTGCTCAAATTCTAGTTCCTTTGCACCGACAATACAGCCAACAACCGCCATTTTGCAAACTTAGGGACTCATTTAGCAGCAGATCGAGATATTTTAGTAGAAACGATTTACTACCAATCTATTACCAGTGCGGCTTGGGAGCAGCGTCAAAAAGAACAGGCCCGCCTCGCGCAAGAACGCGACTCTATAGCACAGGCACAAGCACTGTTGCAAGCGGCGCGCCTAGATTCCATCAAAAACAAAGTTTCTGAAGAGGCTTGGATCGAACAATTGTTGGCCGAACAGCGCGCCATTCCAATCAAACGTACCCTGCGTATTCGCAAAGCCATACGCGCCAAAACGCGTTTTGTAGAGCAACAATTGAAGTTGAATCCCAACTATGCGGAAGAGAGCCAACAGCCTATTTTAGCAGTTTTGCAGCGACATGCTGCCAAGTGGAAAGGAAAGGTGGTAGTGACCGATGTAACAGAGAGCATGCGCCCGTATTTGGATCAAGTACTCATCTGGCACTTGTTGCGCTTGCAAAAAGGAGAACGCAGCGCTTACGTCTTCTTCAACGACGGCGACCACAAAATGGCCAGCGCCAAGGCGGTCGGGCAAACAGGCGGGTTGTATTTTTGTGAGGGAACTTGGCAAGAAGTGGACAGTGTACTGAGTGTTTTGCATCATGCTATGCAGCGAGGATTGGGAGGTGGCGAGCCACCAGAGAACGATTTAGAAGCTGTCTTGTTTGGGATGCAGCAACGCAAGGGCGTAGAGGAATTGGTGTTGATTGCCGATAGCTATAGCCGTGTCCGCGATATGGATTTGTTGTATGAAATTGGGGTGCCGATTCGCATTATTCTCTGTGGGGCGGAGGAGCAAAACGCTTTTTATCCCCATTTAAAACCCGACATTAACGAGGAATATCTAACCATTGCCCACCGTACTCAAGGATCTATTCATACCTTACGGCAAGATATTTTGAATTTGAGTGCCGTAGAAGAGGGCGAAGTCATACAAATTGGAGCACATCGCTATCAACTCAACAATCGGCAATTCATTCGATTGGAAAAATAGGGCTAATTATGCTGTTATTTGCTAACCATAAAACTGCATGGCGGGTTTTGCTGGGGCTGTTGCTGGGAAATTTATTGGTAGTCAACAACAATTGGGGACAAGCTGCTTGGTTTCCTGGAGGTTATGGTGCACAAGTAGGTTTGTGCGTAGAGTTGGGTACCCATCGCGTTCGCATAGGTGGAGTAGCTCGATTTTATACCCATTGGGAGCATGTACAAGTGAATATAGAATTTGGGGGCTTGTACAATGCTTGTTCTTTTGGAACCGACGGGAGGAGCTTCGAAGGACAGTTAAAGTTTGGGTTGGTCGGTGCTTGGGGCAAAAAAGACAGCCTGTTGAGCAATCCTTTTGTGGGAGCGGTAGAGCAACAAACGAAGCGTCCTTATGCATTGGCTTATGGCTACAATTTTTATTGGGACAACCAGGCCACCAGCCAAGCGACGGGTAGTTTTGGCATTCAAGTACATACCGTGCGCTTGGTCATGGAAAATGATTTTTTAGCCTTTCTACAAGAAGACAAATACCGTACGGGAGCCATCGGATTGTACTACCAGCGAGGCGCCTGGCAACTGGCTTTGCAACAAATCTCTTGGACAGCTGATCCTTATGGTGATGATACCTATACGGTTCACGATAGTCCAACGTACACCAAAGACTGCGCTAAATACGGGTATCGAGACCTGCAACACGAATCTTACTGCGACAAAAGCGTCGGGGTATTGCGCTTTCGCGCTTTGCACCACACAGGTGCTTTGGGGCAAATATTGGGCGCTCATTTGGGACTAGATGCAGAGCAAATTCGACACGCGTTACAAAATAAACTGATCCACGATTCTTTTCTGCTGGAAAACCCACACATTCCCATGATCGACAGGGAGGGAGAAGCTTTTCTCTTTCAAGAGGGGCAGCAGATTCGCACGCCTCGCTACCACGGCGGTTTCTCTATTAATCCAACTACTTTTTATTGATGCTGGTGGCGTAAGATTCACGCCATGCTTCTGATACGGCTATTATAAAAAGTAATAAATTGGTAAATTGAAACCAAGCATGTCCTGAATAGTGCTTGTTGTATGAAATAATATCTAATAAATGGTAAAGTAAATTTTTGGCGGTACAAAAGCTAAGTTAAGGCCTCTCTTTTATATTTTTTGACGGATATGGTAGCCCACATTTGGCGGTCAACAATTGGGCGGAAGTGTGGGCATAGACGCCGAGCAAATTCGATATGCTTTCAACAATACCGCTACCCAAAAACTACTTTTTATCAATAATCCGCACATGCCCATGTTAGACCGCGAAGGCGAGCCGTTTTTGTACCGAGAAGGCCAGCAAATTAGAGCGCCTCGCTTGCACGGCAATTTTTCATTCAACCCGCTCTTTTTCTATTAGGTGGGAGGATAGATCAACTACTATCGCTTCTTTGCCTTGCAGTTGGCGGTACGCTTTGAGCAGGTAAAAACCCGTTATTAGGGCTGCTAGAACATCTGCAATGGGAAAGGCCCACCAAATGCCGTATACGCCCCAGAATTTGGGCAAAATAAACAACAACGGAATCAGACAAAAGCCCTGTTTGGTGAGCGTGAGCAAAAGAGCGGGCAGCGCTTTGCCGATGGCTTGGTAATAGGCCGCTCCAATTAACTGCACCAAGGCAATTGGCGTAGCAGCAAAAACAATAACCAGCGCTTCGGGCGTAATCTCCAAAATGAGTGGGTCGTCCGTAAATACATAAATAATAGGCTCACGCGCTACCAGAATAAGGACATAAATCACTATGGCAATCGCCGTTCCATAAGCAATGGACTTTTTGATGCCTTCTCGGACGCGGTCGTAGAGTCTGGCGCCAAAATTATAACTGGTAATGGGTAAAAAGCCTTGCGTAATACCCATGATGGGGAAAAACGAAAAGACCATCAGCCGATTGATGATACCGTAAGCGGAAACATAGGCTTCGCTGCCATAATTATAAAGAGTAGTATTGAGAATAATAGCGAGAAAACTAAGCGTTGCTTGGCGCGACAAAGAGACAAAACCCAGCGCAGCTGTTTCTTTGACAATGGCCCATTTTAGGAGTAAGTTAGAACGCTGTATGCGCAGATCGCTCTTGCCCCAAACAAAAAACCAAACCGTATAAGAAGCGCTTAAAAAATAAGAAGAAATAGTTGCCAATGCTGCCCCCTCCATGCCCCATTCAAATACATAAATGAATAGAGGGTCGAGTATTAAATTGAACAATGCTGGAAGCAACATGACGTTCATCGAAATTTTAGGAAAGCCCTGCGCACGAATAACATGGTTGCTCATCATCGCCCAAGCCAAAAACGGAATCCCTAAAACCATAATTCTAAAATAGGCTTTGGCAGGGGGCATAATATCCCCCAATGCCCCAAACGTGCGCAACAACGGTTCTTCAAACACAAAACCCAACACCACAAAAATACTCGCCAAAGACACAATAAGCGTAATTTGGTTGCCAAACACTCGCTGTGCTAGTGCTTCATCGTCAGCGCCCAGTGCCCTAGAGATGATAGAAGCCCCTCCAATGCCAATACTCATACCAATAGAGGCAATGAGAAAAACAATGGGCAACACAACCGTAATTGCAGCAATTCCCATCGGGCCTACCCACCGCCCCACAAATATTGTATCTACAATCATATAAAACGACATAACCATAAAACCAATTGCTGCTGGCACGCCCTGTTGGACGATCAACGTGCTGATCTTTTCGGTTCCTAGTTCGTTAGATTTCATAATAAATTTTGATAAAGAGGAGGGGGAAAGGTATATTTTGCGGCAAGATACACTAAAAGCTGCACAAAACTTGTGTGATTGTCTTGCAGGCGACAACTAAAGTTGGTGCCATTGCTTATTTATGACTTATAGACATTTAATGTTGATGAGAATCGTCAACAAAACGGCTTAAAATCAGTTACTGTGATTAGGCGATTGATTAAAAAATAAACTAAAAACTATGAAATATTGGACTTGGATGCTGTTGTGGGGAGGCTTATTGTGGGGCGTGACGGGTACAGCACAGGCGTTGAAGTTTGAAAAGGGCGATTGGGAAGCAGTGAAAGAGCGCGCAAGGGCAGCGGGCAAACCTATTTTTGTAGACACGTATGCCGCTTGGTGCGAGCCTTGCAAATGGATGGACAAACACGTGTTCTCTAAAGGCGAAGTCGCGCAGTTTTTCAAACAAAATTACATCAGTTATAAATTGGATATAGAAAAGGGAGAAGGCGTAGCCTTTGCTGAAAAATACCGCGTGTATACTTATCCTACGCTGTTGTATTTTGATGCCAACGGGGAATTGGTACACCGTTTAATTGGTGCTTTTGAAGCAAAAGACCTTATTAAAAAGAGCCAAGATGCCTTGAAGCCTGACCAGCAAATCTACACCTTGCAAAAGCGCTTCAATGGTGGCGAGCGTGCGCCTGATTTTTTGCGCCAATACGTAAGCGCCCTCAAAAAAGCCAACGAGCAATACCAATCCGTAGCCGATGTATTGGTGCAAATGGTAGGGCTACCTGCTTTGGTGGAAGAAGAGAATTTCAAATTCTTGGAAGGCTACATCAACCACGACTATCGACACCGTGCTTATCTCTACGTAGCCAGCAACCAAGAATTATTTAAGGAAGCGCTGGGAGCCAACCGTGTAAGCAATTATTTATCGGGTGCTTTTAATGTACGTTGTTACAAATTGGTAGAAAATGCCGCTTCCAAGTCAGAAATTCGCACTTTCCTCCAAGATGTCAAGAGCCTTTTGCCAGAACGCCTAGATTATTTTAAGGCTAGAATTGATTTTTATTACAATAGAGGCAATGAAAAACGCGAGTTTCGATTGGCGCGCCGTTATGAGAAGCACTGCACCGATGCTAAGAGCCTCAATGCTTTAGCGCGTTACATGTTGGACGTACACAGCGGCAACCACACCCAATTGGAAAACGCCCTAGAATGGGCCGAGCGCGCCATTCTGTTGGAGGAAACCGTGTATACGCTAGAAACAAAGGCCATGATTTTAATGGAGTTAGGCCGCAAACAAGATGCCTGGGAGGTGGCCAAGCGGCAAGTAGCCCTGAGCGAGCAAGCTAAAGAACACGTCGAAGAAAGCCGCGCGCTCTTAGAAAAAATAAAAGCCCAGTAGGGGCATTTGGCATGCAGCCACCGTGCAGCTCAAACCAAAAAAATAAAAAACAAACGCCCGCCAAACTAGAACTAGTTAGCGGGCGTTTGTCGTTGCAAACAGCTTCAAAAGAAGCTTTAAGTTACTTTAAACATTATACATAAACTCCATCAAATCACCATCCTTTACCTCGTACTCCTTGCCTTCTTGACGCAATGCCCCCGATTCTTTGGCACCACTCCAACCATTCTGCGCCACAAAATCCTCGTAGGCAACCGTTTTTGCTTTGATAAAGCCCCGCTCAAAATCGGAGTGGATAACCCCTGCCGCGCCTGGGGCTTTGGTGCCTCTGCGAATGGTCCAAGCACGCACTTCTTTTTCTCCTGCGGTGAAATAGGTAATTAACTCTAGAATGTTGTAACAAGCGCGAATAAGTTTGTTAACGCCTGGCTCCTTCAAGCCCATATCCGCCAAAAATTCTAGACGCTCTTCGTAATCTTCTAACTCGGCAATATCTGCTTCGATGGCCGCACTCACTAGAATAATTTCCGCATTTTCGTCGGCCACCGCTTTGGCGAAAGCTTTGGTATAAGCATTGCCTTCGATCACCGATCCCTCATCTACATTACACACATAAATAATAGGCTTATCGGTCAAGAGCTGCAAGCGGGTGACCAACAACTCGCTGTCTTCGGTATCGTAATCGTTAAAACTGCGGGCGGGTTTTCCAGCGTTGAGGTGCTCCATCAAAGTCTCCAGCAAATCCACCAACTTTAGAATGGATTTATCGCCGCCCTTGGCCATTTTTTTCTGCTTTTGAATCTGCTTGTCCAATGTTTCGATGTCTTTGAAAATCAATTCCAAATCAATCGTTTCTTTGTCGCGGACAGGATCGACACTGTTGTCCACATGGATGATGTTGTCGTTGTCAAAGCAGCGCACAACGTGTACAATAGCGTTTACTTCGCGGATGTTGCCCAAAAATTCGTTGCCCATGCCTTCGCCCTTACTCGCTCCACGGATCAAGCCCGCAATATCCACAATATCAATGGAGGTAGGCACTACGCGTTGAGGGTTGATGAGTTCTTCTAATTTTACCAAACGATCATCGGGTACCGTAATCACCCCAATATTGGGTTTTTTGGTGGCAAAAGGATAGTTAGCTGCCAGCGCTTTGGCAGAAGAAAGCGCGTTGAAGAGGGTAGATTTTCCGACGTTGGGCAGGCCAACAATGCCGCATTTTAAAGCCATGTAGGTTGTGGTATTGAGGAAGCAAAGCCAGTTTATAGGCGGCGCTGCTTCGCAGTGTGAATGCACCCCTTACAATTTTCCAATCTGTTGGAACGGGGGTATTGAAATACTTCCACTAGTCGTTTTTTTTGAGCATTTAGTAGAATGCTTTGTACAACGTAGCAAAGGAAGGAACGTTCTGTTGATAATTGCCATTAATAACAGCAGAGTTGTCAAGCGCTGCAAAAGTACAATTATTTGTGCAAGACTAAAAACAAACATTCGCTTATTCCTTTTGAAATTATCCCTTATTCGACATGGAAAAAATAAATAGAGTATCGTCCAGAAGTACATTGGAGTATGTACAATTGTTCTCTACTATAGGCTACCTTATGCTGCTGGTTATAGGAATGAGCAAAGAAGTGGTGCGATACCTGCTGTGGGACATCAATATTTTGGCTTATTCTGGCCTATCCGATATCCTATTAAGTCCGCTGGAAGTACTACAAGAGAATTACTTTGTCATCTTATTGCCGCCTTTTGTGTTGCTGTCTGTGTATGTTTTACTACAAACGGCCAAAGAGATGAGAACGCGGCGCATCTGGTATAAAGGGCTGCGCAAACGTTGGATCTTTCTACTCTCTAGGATGGAATTGAACTGGGCAGGACATATATTTATCTACTTTAGTTTTGTAATTGGAATAGGCGTTGGTGGAGCAGTGAATAAAGCTAAAAGTGTTGAAAAACAGATCGCAACTAAAACATTAGTAATGAGCCATCAACTCGCATTTAGAGACCAAGAAACCTTAACTGTGAGCATTATCGGACAGAACCATGACTTTATTTTTTATGTGATAGAAGGCAGCCAAGAAATTAGTATTTCGCCCATAGAGGGAAATGTGAAACGGATAACGCCGTTGAAAAATGCTACCGCTGCACCAGCAACGCCCGTCGATCAAACGCCAGCGCAGTAAAAATACCCTGTGCGCCTTGTAGGTTAGATTTTACTTTGGCAGGTTGGAAGAAAGGGTTTAGATTGGCGTTGTAAGCGGCTGTAGAGGTTATCAGGTAGTCGTAATAAGCCTTGTCAATGTGGTAGATGGTTGCAATGGCCACGTCGTTGTTGTAAAAATCATAATTGCTGCGCTGAAAAATTTCTCCATCGGTATAAACGCCCTGATCAAATAGAGCGATGTCAATTTTAGGGTTGCTCGCTACGCGTTGAAAAATACTATTGGTGTCTGTTTTCCACAGCCTATTTTTATGAAGGGTAAATCGGTAATAATTGTTTTGTTGCAAGTCGTCCTCACAGCCCATTGTTACAATGGTTTGCAGGTCGGCCTCATTGGTAAAATCACCGTAATCCAGCCTAGACACGGGAACCACAGGCAAAAAACGCGTTCGCGCAGTCGCATAGCGATTGCTGTCCAAATCCCACACTTCTAGTAAAAAATCATCGGTGGTTGTATACGAGCAAATTTTGTCGCTGCCATAATTGTAAAAACGGATGGAGTCGTTGTCGAAAAAGGGTTGTATGGTACTGCATCCACGCCCCGTGAAAACGGCTTCCTGCAAGGTATCGCGTTGTCCTTGATGGGTAATAACCACTAAAGCATTTCGGACAAACGGGCAGGCATTAACAGGATCAAAATACGGTTTGGTCTCTGTGAGCAGCAAGCGAAACGGCTCTCCAGGCCGCAAATAGCACTCCACCACCAATTCGCTCGGCTCTTCTTCCAGCTCAATCTCAATAACAGTTTCCAACTCTCGACAAGCCATTCCCCACAAAGCGACAAAAAGTAGCAATAACCTATAATTCATGAAGCTGTGTTTGTATTTATAAAAAAAAATGTAGACACAATAGTTTACCAATAAAAATTCCAAGTAAGACTAGGAATAATAGGAAAGAGCGAAACCAAGCGCCCTTCTAAGCGATCGGGAAAGTCATTGCTCGTTTCTGAATACACCGCGTTGATGTACATAAAAAAAGCGTTGCGGCGGTCGTAAGTATTGTAGATACTCAGAGTCAAATCACTTTTTAAGCGCTTCTCACTCAACGGGTACAATTTCCAAACCAAGCCCAAATCTAAGCGGTGGTAAGCAGGCAAGCGGTAGTTGCCCCGTTCGTTGTACAGGGGGATAAATTGAAATAAGTTGGTGCCTGTAATATCCGTTTGTATGTAGCGCGAGCGTGGCAAACTAATGGCCTTGCCCGAGCCATACACCCAAGCTGCACTCACTGTAATTGGAAATTTGGGGCCCATGAAGGGCAAATCCCACAGCAGCACCGCCGAAACATCGTGGCGGCGGTCGTTTTGCGGGTGGAAAGGCTGTCCACCATTGGTTTCGGCAAACTGTCGCCAAGTCCAAGACAACGTATAACCGATCCAGCCCCTCAAATTGCCATTCTTCTTCTCCAAATAAACTTCGCCGCCATAACTCCAGCCGCGTCCGCGAATAAATTCATCGTCTAAACGTTCATTAATAAAAATACGCGCTCCATCTTTGAAGTCCACTTGTTGATACAACCATTTGTAATAGCCTTCAAAATTGAGGTAATAATCGCTGCCCAACGCAATAGAAACGCCCGCTGCCCCAATATCTGAAAACTGGGGTTGCACCTGCTCCGTAGAAGGATACCACAAGTCGGTTGGAAGGGTGGACGTGGCAGGCGCAACCAAGTGCATGAACTGGTAGCTGCGCGCATAAGAGGCCTTAATAGATATATTTTTATGGGGCAAATAACGGATGTTCCAACGAGGCGCCAATCCCGTGTGCCAGGTGCCCTCTGTGTGAAAGTTATTAAAACGCAA
>CAYUZF010000146.1:0-13517 GCA_964449615.1 uncultured Aureispira sp. | reverse complement strand
CTAAGTACAGTGTAACAAAAGAAAGCGAATATTTTTACAGAGGATTTTTAGTGCGATTGGAGGCCGAGAGAGCTTGATGCAGTGCAACAACTGCGCCCTTAGCTACGAAGGCGAGCATCCAACGAACAAGCGTGCTATGTCCCGCACTTGTTCGGGAAAAAAGGCTCGCTTAAAGATGGTTGATTATTTTTGTTACAATGTACTAAGTAGTGTTGTTCGAATAAGGTTTGAGAAACCTCTGAATAGCCCCCTTTTAAGGCGGGGCGGTGTTCCTTCTCGGAAGCCACCAGACTAATACCGAGAGCAGCGCCCTTTTCTGCCTGTGATAGAAGAGAGAAGCGTACCCATGAGCTGTATTTCTGTATTAAAGTAGAATCAAAAAAGTAAGTAGAAGAGATTATTTTTAAATTTTTATTTAAAACTAGCTTCCTTATTGGCGCAAATGTTCTAACGCAGCGAAGCAATCTCACAACCAACGGGCGCCAAATACAATAAGGCTAATTCTAACATTGAGTGAAGTGTCTGTCTCTGGTGATACTCAATATGCACTTGGACGAAGGGACATATTTCCACAGCTTAAAAAGCTAACCTTCCCTTACGCACTGCAGGTACAGCCTTTGCCCACAAGCTGCCCAGCGTAAATTTTCCAACTTCAACACCGCTAAACGGCGTCGCGTATTCCAAATCATAAAAAAGCCAAGCAATCGATAAGTCTAGCAAAATAAAAACATTCTATCCAAAACAACAGGTAACCCTTTGCCCTATGTCAATGGGGAAGAAATAAACTACAACGCACTTAAGAAGGTGAAACAGTAGGTAGAGCATGTATCTGAAAGAACTTGACCGCCTCAATACTCTTAGATCGTACAGTTGGGGAATGGCAATAGCCGTATTTCTCATGCAATGGCAGGTAAAAATACCTGTTTTTAAAGTTCACGTATTTGTGCGCTGTAAATACACCTATTATAACAAGATATTTGTAAAGCACAGAGCAACAGCATTTCTAGGATACTATCTTTTAGTTTGTATTAAAATTAAAAAAAAACACGAGTTTAAGGTGTATTAACAACCATTACAAATTGCTAAAACTATGAGAACATACGGCTACGACTATTCTTTTGCCCTTTCAATCGATGAAGTCAATACCATACTTACCAATAATTTAAAGGGAACAAATATAGAATTGAAATACACAGGAGTAGATGCTCAAAGCGGCTCCACTATTTCTTTAGATGCTACTGTAGGGCCCTGGCAAATTATAGAAGGAGGACAAAATCAGTTACTGAGGTTTTCTATGCCTTTTCTCAGCGGTTCCATGACTATAGACGGGCCTTTATCCAGCAACTACAACTTGGCTGATGTAACAGTTTTGATCGAAGTATCTCTGGGTTGGTTGGGATCGAGCACCTCGCAAGAAACCAGTGGCAGCGGAACGGCTACTCAACTTATTTTTTCCCCTACTCAAGCAGATAATCCAGACGAAGCTGGATATGTAGCCGTAGTGAATATTTTGGATCCAGAACATCGACTAGACACTGTAGGTACAGGGCTACTAAGAAGTTATACCCACGATATTTTGTACGAAAATAGAGAAAAAGTAAATTACGTGTTTGCCAATGTGTTTCCAAAACCCAACAACGTTAGCTCTTGGCTCAATCCTTATAAATGGATTTACTATTACAGCTCAGGAGCTTCTTACAACGCACTTTGTTTTTTGTGCATGTTGAGCGATAAACCTTGGCCAACGGCTCCCGCGTTTGATTCCAGTGCCCTCACAACAAACAACAATGCTACTATTCTAATCGCACAGGAAGCCTTTTTTAAGCATGTAGTATTGCCCGCAGTTAACAGCACTTTTCCAGGGGGAAACTTCTCGCTTCATGTCAACAGTGATGAGAGTTGTACGATCAAGAACGGTAGCCATTTTAATGTAGAAACGAGCGAAGGAGAAATTACGGCGACTTCATTTAAGCTGACTACAAGCGATGGGGGCAATGGTCTGAAAACAGTGACGTCAGGAGGCGGCTCCCTCAAATTTTTCTTCGGTTTGGCAGACCTTCCTAATGCCAGCTACTCTTGGAGCTGCGAAGATACCAACCCGCTTCAATACAAAAATGACAACATCACCTTTTTAGATGATCCCAATCCTATAACGCACCACGACCAAACAATACATTGGTACGATTGGGCACTTTTGGTAGTGGTAGGCATCACTTCCTTGCCTGGGTTAATATCTGTCATTGTAGACAGCATCAATGATTTTTCCGACAAAGTGAACGACATCGGTATTGGAAAAATCAATAGCAACTTATCTAGTTCCGTGTCTGGCTCGGTTGTGAATTTATCCAACCTAATCAACTGGTCAACAGAGGACAAACAACAATTCACCTCCAATAGTGCCGTGTTAAATGGTGCCTTATGTATATATGGTAATTTAAAAAACTTATAAATTAAAATTAATAAAAAATGAGCAACGAAACAACAGCTACCGCAACTCCCGTACCCGAAGTGGTCAAAGAATTACCCGTCAATCAAAATGCGCCCACCAATGGATGGGACACCGTCTTTGCCATCCGTTTCAACGATGCCAATACTGCTATCGCACACAACTGGAACAACGTAGACAGCAAAGCAAAAAATGTACAACAAGCCGCAAGTGATGACCCTACTTACTCCGTTGATGGGGTATTGGGCCCCTGGCAATTGACCGTAGGTGGCGACGGGAAAAACGTTCGTATGAACTGCCCTTTTGTAAGTGGAACTTACCAAGCAGGCAGTTCAAAAAAATACGACCTAACCAACTATGAAGTGATTATCGAAGTAGGTATGGAGTGGGTGCCCGATCCAGAGCAATTTGCGTTCTCTATTGGAGGCAACGACGAAGTAAATGGTATAAAAACAGATTTGAACCGCAGTGTAATAGACAGCGCCCTAGTAGAAGAATTTGACAAAAACGGAAGAAAACTATCGTCAGAAGCCACAGTAACCGTCATAGCAGCTGATGAGGATTGGATGCTCACAGATGGTTCGACCAACTATTACATTTTCTATGGTGCAGACAAATACAAAGATGAGTTTCTGTACGTGTATGAATTTGAAGAGACTTGGAAAAACAATTTACAATTATTAAAGGATGCTGTAAGTGAAGAAGAGCCCGCGGTTATTATTATAACCATCAAAAATGACGCTACAGAAGGTATTGCAGCGGCTGTATTGCCTCAATTGATGAGTGAGTGGTTCAATACCAACATCAATGACTTTAATTATGTATTTAGTGCTCTAGATTTGAGTCCCACACTATCCGACAGCGAAAACTACGAATGGATCAAACCAACAGGAACCAGTTATGCAGTGACCGATAACGGAACGTTGGATAACAGTGTGTTTGGGGTATTGACCATGACCCAAGGGCACGATGCGCCTAGCAGCCACCAAGTATCTCCCTATGCAATTCCTTCAAAAGACGGTGCCAATTCAGGGTTTTTGATTAGTGGAACCTGTTTTATGAGAAATATGATGTTGGAAGGTGCTAGAACTATTTTTGACAATGCACCACTCTCTTCTTTTGACATTACTAACGATGGCCTAACCGTCACCAACAACAAGCAAATGACATGGGGGCGCTTCAAAAAAGAGGACAAAGTATATGCTACGGTTTCTTCTTCTTATGCTACCCAATTGGACAATAACCAACTGCCTGAACAGATGGTGGACGATCTGATGGGCACTTACACCCCTGCACCTGGAGGTGGGGGATACTACAATCCAGGAATTGATGTGAACGGGTACAGCGCACATGTATCTATGAAAGGTCTCAGTTGGTATTTGGTTAGTCCC
This sequence comes from uncultured Aureispira sp., assembly GCA_964449615.1. Classification (GTDB taxonomy): domain Bacteria; phylum Bacteroidota; class Bacteroidia; order Chitinophagales; family Saprospiraceae; genus Aureispira. The sequence continues at coordinate 9,680 of CAYUZF010000146.1, read as the reverse complement.
GACGAAAAAACGCAATATTTGTTGGAGCTTGATGAGCAAGATAGCAGTAAGATAAACCTCTATCACTCTATCGTATTTACTATAAAGGCCAAACAGTTTAAAATGAGTTTGGACAACAGTTATTTAGAAATTCAGTTCATCGACTTATTGTACCCTGAAAGTTGGGAATACGACGTACACATCAATTACACCGAACAGGCTTCATTGGGATTAAAAACAATGGGCGGCAAGCAAATTTTTTGGTTTGATCAGGTAACCAAAGATATGACGGTAAATGTAACTAAAACTAAAACAGCGGTTACAGTAGGTATTGTAGAAGACGTCATTTTAGCCGCCGTTTCATTGGTGGCAGTTGTAGCGCCTCTTGTAGATGGGTTGCGAGCGGCGTACGCGGTTGGAGAAGTAACCGAAGAAGTGGGAACCGCCGCTATTACAGTAGAGGGGTTTGCAGACGCTACGGAAGAAACTTCTTTGATCGATCAAGAAGCCAACGAGGCAGATGCCTTAGCGAGCAGTGCTGCCCAAGCAGAAGGGAGATGGCCTGCTTTCAAAAACGCATTTACTGCAACTCGATGGAAAGTACTAGGAGGGGTTGCTGCTGCTATAGGTGCTGTTGTGGGCGTACAGGTCAGTATAGAAGCCATAATGGAAGCGATGGCTACTGGAGAATGGGAAAAAGTTCCTGGGTTTGACGAGTTTGCCAACGATGCCATAGTACCCTACAGTTGGCCTGGAATCGACAACTATGAATTAAAAAATGCAGCCTTAGCAGCTTCTTTGCAAATTGGATTAAAAACCCAACAAAACTAAAACAGCATGGCAACTAATACGGAAAATGCAGTCTACACATTTGGCTGGGATACCTCTTTTGGTATCCCAGTACCAGATGCTAATAAGACTATTGTAGATAAAAAATCTTCCCCTACAACATTTAATTACAAAGAAGATACCTTCTCCCTGTCGGGTGACTTCGGAAATTGGCAAATCTGTAAAGGAGGCTCTGGAAAGAACATTCGTTTTTCTATTCCCCTGTCTAACTTAATACTGACATACGCCAGCAACGGCAACGTGGTCACTTGCGATTCGGGAACGGCTATTATGGAAGTCAATATGCACTACGTTCCTCATCAAGAGGCTGCCAGTAGCGATGTAGCCAGCAACCCGCTAGCACTAGTAGTGAAATCTACCAGCGCTTCCGCACAGCAGCCCGCAGCTATTTTAGTACACCTCACGTTGAGTAAAGATGTAGGAACCGTTTCAGAAGCTATTATAGAAGAAGGGTTAAAAGAATGGCTAAATGAAAACCTGGATACGTTTAATCACATATTCAGCGTAGTTGATCTAAACCGAATGGTCGATCAGGGACAATGGGGATTTGTGACGCCCAATTACACCAGCTATGCCTACTTGGACGGGGAAAACCTAGAAGATAGTGTATTGGGCGTGCTGACCATGACAGGGGATAGGACGGGCGATGACTTAGCCAATCAGATTTCAAACGAAATTATCCCTGATAAATGCGAAGCTGGATTTGTCATTTCACAAAAAAGAACCTTATCGGATCTAATCCGACCTGCCATAGAACAGGCTTACCCTGGATTGAATGCAAACAATTTCTTATTGAACGAGGCGGGAACCAAATTGTACCTCAAAGAGGGAGTCGCAGTAGATATAACACCCATCAAACAAGATGGAACAACCTATTATCCCGTCCTAAAACAGTTGAGCGTAGAATCTGATGGTCAGATTTTGACACTACAAAGCTATACCGAGACGCAGGTCGCGCCAGGTATTACCGCGCAATGCACAGCAACCAATTGGTACAAACTCCAATTAGGAACGTCTGACAACGGGCAAACCCTACAATTTGTAGAAGCACAGCCTGCTGACATCCAACACAACATACACCAATCCGAAGGGGCTATTATTACAGAAATTATTGTCGCTATTGTCGCTTCCATCGCGCTTGTCGTATTGACTATTGCAACAGATGGTGCCGCTCTAATTGTTGGCGGATTGGTCATCGGTCTAATTTTAGGCGCAGATATGATTGTTCCAGATGTCATAGAAGCCGTTAACACAGACCGATCACCTGCCATAGATTTGTTATTAGTTAATGCCGTTGCACCTATTAAGTGGACAGATAGCACAGATTTTAAACTGAATTATGCCAGTTTAAATGTCTCCATGCAGCTAGGAGGTGACCCTCTATTTATTTGACGTCTACTACAAATACTTTTAAAACTCCTCCAACAATAATATTCCTTTTGAAAATTGCTTTGGAGCATCGTTTACAAAAAAAAGCTTATACCATGAATAGGAAGAAAAGAACGGTTAGGTTGAAAACTTCTGTTCCCGCCAAACAGCCGCAGGATTTAACAGCTCAACAAAAAAACAAAGAAATTGTACACATCAATTTTGTTCGCATGGACAAGTTACCCCAAGCAGAACACTATGGAATAACCGACCCATCAAATAAACAGCGGTTGAATGCGGCGCTTCAATACATGCAGCAGATCAACGAGCCCTTTTTTCAGTGGCTAGAGCAGGATGCAGCACACGCGATTTTATTTGCACAGAATCCTCTGGAAGCTATGAAAACAGCTATTCCAGATCTCGATGAATCTATTTTTAATAAGTTGAGTAAAGACATTTTTTTGTAGTACCAGTTGCCTTCTTGTAGCTAATTTAAAAATCCCGAATCTGAATAACTCAGGTTCGGGATTTTCTGGTAGTAGCGGCACCCAAGGTCATTAGGAGCGCTAAAGCGCCTTGTGCAACTGCTCTTTAGAGGTGTACAACGTCATCAATTGGCTCGGCTGGTCGTTGCAGGTAAAGGTTCCCATGTTCCAATCAAGAGACAACCAATAAGCGCCTTGTGCATCAATATTCGGTTTCAATTTCATATAGCGGTCGTTGTATTGCTCGCGAATGATGGCGACGGCTCGGTTCCACTCGGCTTCTCCTCCGATCAGCACCTCTGCCCAAGCATGACCGCCTCCCGAGCAAAAACCTCCCATTATTCTAGCCACTCCCCCGATAGACTCCACACAAGAAGCATTGAGAATGGAAAAGTCGTCGCAGTCGCCTGCTAGTCCTAGTGCAATAGTTCTATTGGCAGGTGAGTAGTAATCGTTTCGAATCATGGTTGGGTCGCTGATGTATTTCCAACTGCTGGCTAGATATTTATGCAAGGCGCAGAGTTGTTTCAAACCTGCTTTGCTGGGCAAACCCCGTTGCCGATTGAAATACGCCCCCTGTTGTTCTTTGACCAACGAAACGGCAAAATCTCGAACACAGGGCTGGTTAGAAACCACGGCCGAGGGAATGGACCGCACTTGGGAACCTGTATCTCTGGAGCCTGCGCACCATTCGTATTCTTTCAACGCGGCTTCTTGCGCTTTAATGAGTTGTTTGTACTGCTCATTTTCTGCCTGCAATTTGGCCAAAATATCTTCTTCACTTTCTATTTTATCAATTTTTTCTTGCAAATCCTCCATTTTAGCCACTTTCTCCTCCTCCGTCAACGCCTCATTCTCTTCTACGTCTTTTACGTATTGTTGGACGTTTTCTTGCTCCAAATACTTAGCATCAATCATTCCTTTTAAGGATTCCATGCCCGCATGCATAGAAATTTGGAAACTACTGTTGTTGGGGAACAATTCCATTTGATTGCTACCCATTAAAAAACCGAGTGGGAGTAGCAGTAAAACCACTAATTCTACTTTAACGCTTGTTTTATCTACAAAAGCCAGGATTAACCCAACAAGCAATACGAACACCCCTGCCAGCAAATTGAGCTTTAGGTTGGATAAAAAATCTACTTGGATGGCAAGCGCTTTGAACCAAGCCAATAGTTCAATATCTACTGCCGTAGAGATCAACAAGCCCCCTATTAAAAAACTCAATAGTGTAGCACTGAAATTGGCTCCGCCTCCTGCTACCGCCATTAAACCAATCATACAAAAGGCAATAAACGTTAGCGTAGAAGGATCGCCTAAAAAAACAATTTGCTCTCCCAAAAAATTAATCGGGGCAGTATTTCCAAAAGTATAAAAAACAACGGGCGTCAACAAGAGTAAACCGAGAACACCAATTCCCGCAAGTATTTTTTGACCAATGTTCATATGTTAAAAGGTTTTGTAAGAGTAAGACTTTTGTTTTAGATAGTAATGTTATCAAAACCCTAAAGTATACTATTTAGTTCCTTAATTTACTACAATAAAAGTTGTGCGCCAAACGGGAGCAGGCAGCGGGACAACTACCGTATTGATGGGCATGCAACTCTTATTCATTTTATATTGATGTATAAGTTTATAAAAGCGTACGCTGGGGAGAGTAAGTTAACAATCGACGCTTCTTATCTAACTCGGAATTTAATATGTATTTTTGTCGATTTTTAGAATTTATTAGAAGGTAAAATTCCAAAACAGCAAAATAATATTTGCTGTTTTGGAATTTTTTGCTACATTTAGTACTACATAAATTATGGCAAAATGAGCATTAAAATACAATTATAGAAGGATGGTGGAGAATATACGATGGATATTAAGAGCGATATTGTTGGTGGGTTGTATCGGCTGTTTTTCTACAAAAAATAGCAGCAACACCACAGAAATCAAGGACAACGATCCAATGACGGAAGCGTATTATAGAGCAATAACAGGAGGAGAAGCACGTTTAGCAGCGCTGATGTCGGGTAGTTTTTCTTGTTACAGTGTCAATAAAAATGGATTGTGGAGGGTGAACGACGGACAGGACAGTATGATTCTTCACGGTTGTAGTTTGGGCGAAACCGCCAAAGATGGTTATTGGGTGTACCAAGAAATTGTAATGACCCACCTGCCTATGGAACCTATGGTGCAATCGGTATACCAGATAGAGCAAGTCGCTCCCGATAGTTTAATTCTTTGGAAATACAAAATCAAGGACACCAAACCGCTCAACGGCATACATCGCAAAAAGGAACGTCTTTTTGATAAAGACAACTTAAAGCCCCATAGCTGCACCCGATACGTTAAAAAAAGAGGACAAGTTGATTTCTGGGCTACCGTAAAAGCTTGTGTAGGCAAAAGGGAAGAGGAAACGGTGTGGTTTGACGAATATTACCAGTATACCCCGCAACACATCAAACAAGACCTTACCCAGTGGTCAGACCCTATAAAACGCGCGGAGAATCACCTCGTATCAGATAGAAGTGTGTTGTATTTCAAACGGTTGCCAGAGAAGCAAAAAAAGCGCTCTTAAGTTTTATAATAGAATAACCCAGCCATGGAGAACAAGAATGACGCTTATTTATTGAGCGGTAGCATAACCTTCCAGGCGAAAGTCAACAGCGCTCAAGTTTTAGAGGATCAAGCGCGGTTGGTCGTCAGCTCTAGTGGGCTACTTCAAGGCTATGCAACGGCTATTTTGCTGTTGGATGAAGCCCAATATTTTAAGCTGAAGGAGCCGTACGGAGCTGCGCTGCTCTTGCCATTTCCCAACCAAGTTTGCAAACGACCACCTACTTCTGGCGATGTCTTAGACATAGGCGTGCATACCGTACTTGGAACCTTTATCATTGATGCCGTTTCCAAAGGTGAATTAGAGCAATGGATGAAATGAAGGGACAATTTAAGTAGTCACACAAAAGAAAGCGTGTAATAAAAAGTGAGGTATTTTTTTCTAGTTCGAGGCATGAACGAGTGCATCCGAAGGACAAATGTACCAAAGTACATTTGACGGAGTGAACCGCTAGCGGTCTTTTACACCGCTTTAGCGGGCTAACTTAGCGAAGCGGCCTCACGACCGTAGGGAGCTAAAGCGCGTATTTTCAACGCTGGAATAGGTAAAAATAGACGCTTTTTAATGCGAGAACTTTTAGTTCCCTTCGTTCATGAGCGCTACGCTTTAGTTGAGGGACTACTTAATACCAAAACAGCCCTAACAATGCACTAAGAAAAGCCGCTCCGCCGTACTAGTGGAGCGGCTTTTCGGATTCAAAAAAGAACTACTAAGCGGCATACAGCGCATTGTCTTGGCTCGTCTTATTTTTATAAAAAGCCTGCACGCCCAAATACATCAAAAAGCCCATTGGTAGGAACATAAAACAGAAAAACAAAAGCGGTACCATCAAATATTGAGGAACTTTGTAACGCACACATTTATTTACCACCCAGTTTCCGACAAACAAGTCAAAAGCCAAGTAATGCACCCATCCCGAAAGCGCAATCGCATCGTTGGTAAACAACGCTTGCACGCCTTCCAACGATAAATAAGACATCGGATTAAAACTGGGCAACCAAGTCAGGGTATAAATGGTGTAGACGATCGAAATTCCAATTACAAAGAAAGGAATGACTTTGTTGCGCCAAGCCTTGTAAGGAAAAATCATTAGAATAGCCCAAGCAATGAAAATTAGACCCGTACAAATTTGAAAAACAAGAGAAGTAGCCATTGGGTGATTTTTTTGAGGTTAAAAGAAGGAAAGAAATACTTGTTAAATAAAGTGTTTTGAAAGCACCAAATATAGCAAAACCATTGCTAAAGCCCAACCAACCACGCCCTGAACGGCATGTATTTTTATAGCTAGCATGTACCTATTTGCAGATAATTGACACTTCTATTTTTATACAGCTAGTCCAACTGCCACTACGCGTGCTTGCGCCTATACAATTTACCCATACCCATTGCCCATCCCAGTACATCCCGACAATCCATCACCGCGCGGAAGCTTTTTGTTTGGGTTGAAGCGCGACAGAAGCATTCTTGTCAATTTGAATAAAAGGCGACCAAAAAGTAGGAGGGCTTAATGGGCCTCTATTTTGTTGCAACTATTGTAATTGTGCTTGCCCGAACTAGAGCGCATACTTTCTACGCTGGTATAGGTAAAAACAACTGCTTTTTAATGCAAATGCCGAACCCGCCTAAAAGAGCCACTTTCCACAAAAAGTAGCTGCCAGAAAAAAGAGCCCCCCTTCCAAGAAAGGCGACTCTAAATAAAAATAGTGATGTTAAATTTTTACCAGCAATTTACTGCTTTACAATCTTCTGTGTCAGTTGCTCGGATTCGTTATAAAGGGTTATAAAATACACACCCACTGGCAAATCCACTACAGAAATCAACGACCGCTGCCAACGACCGTCTTGAACTACCTTACCTTGCAAGTTGGTGATGCGATAGCCTTGCACATCGGGAAGGTTGGTTTGAACATGGAGTTGCTCTTGGAAAGGATTGGGCGCAACGGAAAGCGTCGGGGCTTCTGCTACTGCACCCAAAGAATTGGTCGTTGAACCCTCTTCACTAGGTTTTAAAGGATTAAAAATGAGTGTATTCTGAATTTTTACTTTATCAAACGATACATCGTAATTGCCACTGGAATATACGGTGCCTTTGAAGCGAAGTTGGATGGTTTGATTTTGGTAGCTAGAAATATCGATGAAAGCTTGTTCCCAATTTCCCCGATTGGGCGTATTGTCGTGCCACAAATATGTCCAACTAACCCCATAATCGGTACTGACTTCTACGACCAAGATGCCAGGCGAATGTGTGCTGGAACTACTTCCATTTCTCAAATTGTAATAAAAAGAGAGATGGGGCGAGTAAGAATTATTTAGGTAAATACAACTACTGGTTATCGTTGCTTCGCGAGGAGCACTGTGTAAGCTACCAGGAAGATACAAGTAATCTAAACCATCAGGAGTCGTTTGAGGACCACTGAAATTATAAGGAGAGGAACTGCTTTGTTCGATCCAATCGTAAGTATCGGTAGTAGACTGTGTCCACCCATACAAGTAATCTTCAAAATCGTAGGTAGGTAAGCCACTAACACCCGCACACAAGGTATATTGAGATTGTGAATACAGACGAATGTTATCAATAGCCACATCGCCCAAAGAACCGTTGTCTATGTAGGCAGCAAAACGCAGATAGAGTTTCGGAGGAGAGCCAATTAAATAAATACCACTAGGGTTGTAATTCCTCAAATCTACATAGACATTACGCCAAGTATTGCCACGATCGCCATAGCGTTGCCATACCGTTATCCAGTTGACACCATCTGAGCTAGCCTGTAAAGCGATACCTTCTGCATCAGCGCCGTTCATGTGGTATTGAAAGGTTAACGCAGGTCTAACAGCATTGGCTAAGTTAAACATAGGACTGTAAAGATAAGTAATTCCGTAGTTGAGGTTGGCAGCCGTAGCGGTGTAGACATAACTAGAACCATCTTGGGCACTGCTGGGACCAGTGCCTGCTGTTGGAGTCTGCCCAGAGTTCTGTGACCAGTCCAACGCATCTGTTGAAACATTGTACCAGCCCTCTAAACCTGATTCAAAACTAGTTGTGTAGGGATAATTGACGATCCCATTGTTCAAAATAATTTGTGCGTAAGCACCAGCTGAAACCGCCATACAAAAAAATAAAACAAGTAAATTTTTCATTGGTAAATGGTTTGTATAAAGTTAGGTAATTAAAATAAGTCGCAGAAGAGCGCCTAGCAGACGCCAAAAGGCGCAGCTCAATACTCGTACAACAAAGGGGGAGTGGTACCGTCCTGAACTAAGACGGCAGAAAACAATAAGAAGTAGCATGGCTTTTTAGATCAAAGCCAGTGGTTCGAATGCAACTTCAGAATGTTCGGTAAAAAACGGATAAAGGGGAGTGGTGAAATTAAAAAAGGCAACTAAAGTTATTTGGGTTTAAATGAGTGATCAGATAGATGATTAACTTCGAGTGGTAATATTCAAAGTACAGTTGATGTTGGTTGTAGTGGAATTTATAGAGAAAATCCCTCAGTGGTTCTTACCAAAACTACCAAAAAGTAATATGATTACCTAAATTGTATTGTTAACTAATTGTTAATAAAAAAGAAAAGAGTTTTGATAGTATAGGTTGCAAACAACGTGCGTAAGATTTAGAACAGCTGGAAACAGCTTATTCCGTGCTGCTGGATGGTGCATCGGCAATAGAAGCCCAATAAAAAGCCGTAAACTTTCGCTTTTTTATCAACCATTAGCGCAGCTCTAGTGTATTAATAAAGAATCACACTACCAATAGACATCATTCAACACCATACCCATATGAGCTATTACCGCAACATCAACGGACAGCGCTACGACGCGGCTTTATTAGATCAAGTCAACCAACTAATTGAGGGACAGGGCGACGGGCGTATTTCTTACACCGATGCACAGCGCCTGCTAGCCTACGCCCAAGATGGACGCGGCATTACCGAAGTTGAGCGCGCTACCTTAGCTTACTTGCTCACCCAACACAATTGGACGGACAAAGCTCGCGAATACTTACAGCAGCAACTCGACCAATTGCCCACCCATACCGATGCGGCAACGCTACAACCCGAAGGCCAGACCACGCGGCAACAATACGAACAATTGCGCCGCCAGTATTGGAAAGCGCGGTTTGAGGGCGAAGAAGGCGACCTGTGGCAAGCGTACAAAACCGATCGAACAGGGCAAGGGCATCCCGCCAACGTACAAGAAGCCCTAGATTATTATTATCAAAAAGTGGAGCAAGCCGATTGGGGCGGGGTTAGCTTGTACCAATTGCCGTTGGAAAACGAAGAAAACTTCTGGGCGGTGCAGACCCAAACAGACGGCGACGATGGCTGGGTAGAGTTGTATACGACCGAAGGCGAGCCCGTTGGCTACGGACGCACCTATTTGGAGTTGGTTTACTG
>CAYUZF010000145.1:11318-13570 GCA_964449615.1 uncultured Aureispira sp. | reverse complement strand
CTCAATTTACACTTTTTCAATGACTCTATTTTTTTTTGTCCTGTACTCAGAAAAACGATTTGAAAAAATGCCATGCTGCGGTACAGAAATACCAGACTGTTTTGAAGCATAATCCTGAATTTCACCCTTCTTTGTCGGAGGCTACTTTACACAATTTGATTTGTTTTTGTTTGGCGGCACACGCCTACGAAGATGCGTTGCAGTTTACGGATACTTTGAAGACCTTTCAAGCAGATCGTTTACCCAGCACGGAAACGCCTTACCACATTTACCAGATGATGGCCTATGTTTCGCTGTTTCCCAAACAGCGGCCTTCTAATCCTGCACATTTGATTCAGCAAGTGCACCATTTCTTAAAGACTGCGCCTAAAGGTACAGTTTGGGCTTGCATTACGTTGGCAGAATTTTGTTTGTTGTACAACGATTGGGAGACGGCAGCAGCGGTTTTAGAACATCCCTTGCTCCCCGACTATTGCGCGCAATACGAACAGCCGTTCTACACGCCAGAGTTGGTGCAGTTGGCTCAAACGCGCAACAAGCAGGGTCTAAAGCAGCTGGTTGCTGTCTTAGAAGAACAGTGGAGCAAAGCCCCTTCATCGGCGCTTCGCTTTCATTACGAGAGTACGCTAAAAATTGCTCGCCATTTGGAAGAGCAGTTGTAAGACTAGCCCCAGCCGTGTAATTGGAACCAACCGGCGCGCTCGATAACATTTTTGGAATAATCGCGGCCTGTGGTGTAATAATCGACCCCGTACCCCATCCGGTAGCCATCCCAGGCGCGTCGTGGCCCGCAGTTGTAACCTGCTACCCCAGCTTTTATGAGTTTAAAACTCATGTCCCAGCCTGCCTTTTTTTCAAAATAAGTCATGCAGTTTTTCAACACCGCGCCCCCGTAGATAATGTTTTCGCGAGCATCTGCCCAGCGCCCCGATTGAACGAAAGGTACGTGCCAGCGGTCATCTACTTGCATTAAACCACGTCCGTGTCCGTGGTCTCCTGTACCACCTGGGCCAGGAGGGGTTAGTGCCAAGCCCCAGTGGGACTCTCTAGAGCCTAAGCCTGCAATAATAGAAGGTGGAATGCCGTATTTTTGCGCGACTTTTTTAACCGTAACTTCGTATTTTTTCAGTTCTTCTAATTGGCGCAGCAAGGTGCGATCCCATTTGGAATAGGAGGTTTGAAAAGTACTAGAAGGCGTGCTAGGAGAAGGGCGTTTGAGCAGTACTGACCAAGTGTAAGGCCCTACTACACCGTCTGCGCTTAGGCCTTTGGAGGCTTGAAATAAGCGAACAACGTTTTCGGTGTAAGCACCAAATTCGCCATCAGGACGAATGCGATAGCCGAGGCCTTTAAGTAGCGTTTGAAGTTCGCGAACATCTTCTTTGAGGTGTGGTGAAGTGTGGCGAAAGCCGTCGTATAAACGTAGCGTTGGTCGTCCCATTATTATGCGTCTTAAATTTATTGATTGTTCTTAATGCTTAAAGCGGTTGTTACCGTTGCTTTATTTTTCATAGGGTATTCTTACAACACACTTTAGGAAACTTAGTTGTTAACCCATTACAGTTATTCTACACGCCTACTAAATTGTTGGGCTAGCAAATCTGTCTATTGTGTTTCACTTTTTGTTTTAAAAACTTAAAAAGGGTTAACGTTTGTTGATTGTGCTTCTAGGTACAACTGATCTGTTGTTTCAGTGTATATTTTGGTACAAGTTTAGTAGTTGTTCTTATTCTATTGGTTAATTAACTGCCATGCTATCAAAGTCTATATAAAAATTTTAGTTTTTCCTTTTATACAAAGCTAGTGGGGTATTGAGCAGCTTTTTAGCTAGAACGAAACAGAATCTGTATCTTGCTACTACCTGAAATCCCCTAAACAGTTACTTGTTCTAAAAATAGAAATAAAAAGTTGATACTATCAATTTTTGGAATAAAAAAACAGGCTTTTTTCTATTTTTGCCCGCTGTTTCGTTTTGAAGTTGTTTACCTTGAGTTCTTTATGTCTTTTGTTTGCTGGTTGGCAAGACCGTAAAACTAATCTTACTAGTACATTTCTTTCTAGGAAGAACACGCTTTTTTTTTAAATCCTTGGTTGTTCTTCCTTTAATCCTGTTCATGAAGCATCTATTTCCAGTTTATTTAATTGTGTTTTGTTGGAGTTGGGGGCAAGCCTTAACTGCACAAACGCCGTTGCAACAAACGTTGCGGCGTGCAGAGAAGCACATTAGAGATGCGGAACAGTATTATGCAGAG
>CAYUZF010000145.1:3086-11289 GCA_964449615.1 uncultured Aureispira sp. | reverse complement strand
CTTATTATGCCGTTTGTTACAATGGCATCGGAAATATCTATATTGATATGACTCGCTATGAAGCTGCCAAAAACAGGGGGTTTGACAAGGCGTTGCAACAATTGCAAGAGATCAAGAGCATTGACCCAACCTTTGAGGTGGACAGTAGTTTGGTAGCTGATGCTTATGAGGGGCTGGGGCGCTATTACAGCAGTGTAGCCACACGGATTGACGGACAAAGCGGGCAAGTGCTTAAAATCAATTATACCAAAGCATTGGATTACCACCAGCAGGCCTTGCGCATTCGTCAGCGACTGTATTCCAAAGACCACGAGAAAATTGCCTTGTCTTATTATTATATTGGGCAGTGTTACCGCGGTTTTTCCAATGGCATTACTCCCGAACAAAGGGCTATTAATCCCATTCAGGAAGAGCGCCGTTATTTACAGCGCGCCCTCAACATGCAACTCAAAACGCTGGGAGGGCTGCATTACCAAACGGCCAACACTTACCAAGCATTGGGTAATTTTTTCTACGAAACCCAACAAGATTACCACCAGGGTTTTGCTTACCACAAAGAAGCGTTTGACATTCGGCAGCAGTTGTTTGACGACAACCATCCACAAATAGCGGCTTCTTATATTAATTTAGCGACGTACTACCGTGTGATGAACATTTATGATCGCGAGTTGACTTATCTTGAAAAAGCGTTGCAGATTCAGTTGAGTATTTTGGGAACGGAACATGCGGAAATTGCTAAAAGTTATTACTTGCTGGCCAATCGTTATCGCAGTAGTGGTGCTATTGAGAAAGCGCTATCGTACTACAGCCACGTGCTGTACATTTCTGAAGAGTTGGGGCAAGCAGTAAGTGCCGAGGTGGCCAATACCCACTTGGCTATGGCGGCTTGTTATAGAGCTTTGGATCGCATGAACCGCGTCTGGGAAGAGCTGCAACGCAGCCAAACATTATTTGAACGCGTATACGGGGCGCAGCATTTCCAATTGAGTAAGGTGCTGTCTGCTAAAGGCGATTATTACTTAGATCGCGGCGCGTACGATTCTAGTGCTTATTTTTACAACAAGGCTTTGCAAATTAATAAAAAACAACTGGGACACCAACACTACGCGGTTGCTAAGGGCTACGATAAACTGTCCAACTTGTACGCTCTGCTGGGACGCGAGACGGAAGAGCGCAAATATCTTCTGTTGGCCTTAGCCATTCGCAAAGCAGAAGCTTATTTATTGTTAGCAAAAGGGCAAGAGCAGCACGCTTCTTACCTCACGCTGGAGGGGCAAGAATTGCGCAACAGTTCTTTGCGGCAACAATTGCACAACAGCTACCGTGACTTAGCCAATTATTACAAGCGTCAAGAGGATTATGCAACGGCACTGCAATACATTCAATTGGCGTTGTCTGCCGTTTGCGAAAGCGTAGAACCCTACCAAGAAGATTGGTCGTACAACCCCACTACCGAAGAACTGGCGCGCAATGCCGAGTGGTTGCAAACGCTCTCTACCAAAGCCAGTTTGTTGCTGGATTATTACCACCTTCAAGAAGACCCGCGCCTACTGCAATTGGCCTACCAAACGTACCACCAGGGCATAGCCGTTATCAATGGGCTACGAACGACTTTCCAGTCGGACAAAGCGCGGCAAAAATTACGTACTTATTCGGTGCCTATTTTTGAGGGGGCGATTCGCTGTTCTTACCTATACCACAGCCAACAAACAAGCAAAGCGCACCTTGCACAGGCGTTTGAAGTAGCGGAGTTGAGTAAAAACTTTATCTTGTTACAGGGGTTGCAGAACAACTTGGCGCGCGGCAATAGTAATATCCCCAACAAATTGTTGGAGCAGGAACGAGCGCTGCGCGAACGCTTGGCGTATTATTCCAATTACAACAACAGGGGTCACCAAAACAACCAAGCTTATGACCGCGCTTATTTGCGCACCAAACAGCAGTACGATTCACTCATTCAGCAACTGGAACAACATTATCCGAGGTATTATGATTTAAAATACCAAACGGCGGTTATTGGATTGGAGGAGGTGCAAGCTCATCTGGGTAACAACCAGCAGGTGTTGTTGGAATATTTTGTAGGAGAGCAGTATTTGTATGCGTTTAGAATAACGGGCGACAGTTGCCATTTGTTCGAAATGAAGGTGCCTAGCAACTACGAGCGCTTGGTTTACAACTTGCGCAGTACGTTGACCAATTACGAGATGATTGCAGAGCATCCCAAATGGGCGTTTCAGGCTTTTGCAGTGGCCTCTCATCGTTTCCACTCCTATTTTGTTGCGCCGTTCTTGCCTAAGGATTACAAAGCGGAACAATTGATTGTCATTGCAGATGCGATGTTGCATTACATTCCTTTTGAAGCGGTGTTGTGTGAAGTGCCGACAGAGCAACAACTGGAGGAATCGAACTACAAAGCATTGGCATTTTTGATGAAGCGCTTTGCGGTGTCTTATAATTATTCGGCAACGCTTTGGAATAAGAATTTGCAGCGCGATAAGTTGAACAACAATGGCCGTTGTTTGGGGTTGGCGCCTTCTATTCAATTTTCTGAACAACACGACAGTTTGCCCTGGACACAAAAAGAGTTGGAAGCCATTCAATATATTTATCCAGGTGATTATTACTATGGAAAGGAGGCGAGCAAAAGCCTTTTTCAGCGCGAAGCAAGCGCGTACAACATCATTCATTTAGCGACGCACGGCATCGTAAACATGCAAAACCCCATGCGTTCGATGCTGTATTTTGGCGATGGCGAGCAAGACCTCTCGGCGCTGTACGCTTATGAGATTCACAACCTATCGCTGCGCGCTAATTTGGTGGTACTAAGCGCCTGCGAAACAGGCTTTGGACGTACTATACGGGGTGAAGGGGTATCGAGTTTGGCACGTGCTTTTTTGTTTGCAGGAACACCCAGCGTTGTCACTACGTTGTGGGAAGTTAACGACTTTACCAGTGCCGCCTTGATTGAGTTGTTTTACAGCAATTTATCAAAAGGAATGAGCAAAGCGGAAGCCCTGCGCAGGGCTAAATTAGATTTTTTATCGAAGACCGATGAAATTTCGGGGCATCCTACCTACTGGGCGAGTTTTATTACGCTGGGCGATGCGAGTCCGCTACCGAGTTATTGGAAAGGTTGGTATTGGGTGTTGGGCGGGAGTGTGCTGTTTTTGTTGACAGCAAGCATAGTTTGGGGGTGGCAATGGTACAAAAAAAAGACAATACTACCTTGAGGTAATATTGTCTGGGTGTAAGTACTGTATTTAACCTGATATTCTGTCATCAGATTTAGGATTCAACTTCCTACTTGACGACACGGTCTTTGGCTTGCTTTTTCCAATTGTAACGGTTGTATCGTGCGCCAAAACTTCGGATTTTTAGATCCATTTCTTCCAATTGTGTTTTGTTGAGCGTAGCCAATTGCTGAAAGCTGACCACACCTTCGTTGCGGAGTTTTTCCGACATTTTTTCTCCTAGCCCCACCAATAAGGTCAAATCGTCGTTGCCTTGTGCCTGCGATTCTTTTCTGGCTTGTTTGGCCGTGTGTTCTACATCATCCAATGGCACATCGTAGTCGTGTACCAAATCCTCTATATCATCCGCGCCTTCGTTGTCGTCTTCTTGGTGGGTAGAATGTTCAGCAAAGGCTTCTTTTAAGCGAGCCGCTTGTGCTTCTAAATCCTTTTCTTCTTGTGTTTTCTTATTAGACTTCTTTTTATCAGCGGCTTTTTCGTCTAATTTATCGATTGCGGCTTTGGCTTTTTTCTTGGCTTTTTTGGCCGTTTTTTTAGCTTCTGCAACCGTCTTTTTAGCTTTTTTCTTGACTTTTTTAGTCGTTTCTTCTACGTATTCTTCCGTATCTTCTAGGGCATCTTGAACGTTATCCCCTTGTTTGGTCACCAAATTCTTAGCATCTTCTACTAGGTGTTTGGCTTTGTCGGCTACGGCGTGTACAAGGCTCTCTGCGGTTTCTTTGACTTCTTCGACTACATTCTTAGCTTTTTTCTTTGCCTTCTTTTTACTCTTTTTAACTTTTTTGTTCAAGTAATCTTTGGCTTCTTCGGCTTTGTCTTTTGCTTCGTCTGCCAGCTCTTGAGCTTTGTCTTCTACTTCGTGCTTTACTTTTTTGCCTTTGCGCAATTTTTCATTCACGGTTCCAACAATCGCCTCTTTGACTTTTTGAGCACTTTTAGAAATTTTTTCCACTTGTTCGTTAACGCTTTCTTTGACTTCGTTCAAATCTGCTTCTAAGGCTTCTTTGACTTCGTCTAAGCTTTCCGCTAGTATAGGCCCATCGTCGTGGGCGTCGATTTCTTCAATTTTATCCTCATTGCGTTCCAAACGATGGCGCATATTTTCCTTCAACAGTTCGGTGAGCTCTTCTAATTTGGATTCTATCGTAGAAATGCGGGCTTCTAATGTAGCATTGATACGATTTTCTAAACCAAGATAGTTGCTTTCCATGCGTTCGTATCCTCTTGTAAATTCTTTACTTAGTGTTTTTCTTAGTTTTTCTAACATAGTTTAATTGTTGCTTTTATAGGTGATCTCAATAAAAGAAGCTTTGGTGATAACTTCTGTGGTACAGCTAAGTAAAGAAAGCACTCTTCTAGGTACTAGAAAGTGCCAACATTAGTGTGTTTTACTTGCTGCCTTCTCTATAACAACAGTAGATTTGTCTTTTTTGTTTAAAAAATAAACTATTCGTAACTACTTTTTACCATAGGATACAGTTGCTTATAGCAATCCCCTATTTGATAGGAAAAACTTTGTAGCAGTTTACAAATGACTGAGGGGTAAGGAACAGGCCATCGATTACGCTCGACAACATTGCTCCTTACCCCTCGAAATACTTCACAACTGGAATCCAGCGTGTTTAAAACTGTAGGCCTACAAAGATTTGCACTCCAATGTTCCCATCTCGATCTTGACGTTCGATGTACTCGCCTTCCTCTGTTAAATCTGAGGTAGAATAGTCGTACTTATCGGTGGTAACATCCAATAAACTGTAACCAAAGCGGGCACCAACACGCAGTCCAGGCGTAAAGTAGTACGACACCCCCGTTTGCAGGGTAAAGTCTATCGTTTGAAAGCGGTTTTGTCCTTCCTTATCTTCTACATCGGTGAAATAATAGGCCGCAGGGCTGCGCGGGTAGTAACGAGTTGTTCCATCAATTTTAGCCGTTTTGGCGGTTGAGGCTGATAATTCGCCAATATCGTCGCGCAGCATTTTATAATCCAAATCCATTTCAATAAACTGAGAAGCATCGGGGTTAGCCGCTTCTAAAATTTCTGCATCTCCAAATTTAATGGTTCCCAATCCTTTGGAATCTACTAAAAATCCAATGCCTACGCCCAAGTCCAGCTGTAATCGGTCATCCATTAATTCATAATAAAACATAACTGGAATTTCTACATAGGCATTAATTGTGTTCAAACTGGCGCGGCGTCTAAAGTTGATGTCGGTGCGTTTGGTGTAGGTGTTTCCCGTACGGTTGTAGCCATAAATAAAGGCTTGTTCTGTTCCGTAAGCGGGCATTTTCAAAAAAGAATTGTTGGTGGTCAACGCATGAAAAGCACCTTTTTGAACAAAGACAACTTCTGCAATAACACCAAAACGCTCGTGTAAGGGCAGCATGACGGTGCCTCCCGCTGCCAAGCGCACGGTTGTTTTATAAATCTCATCTGTTCCCAATTCTTTGGGCCCATACATACTTGTCAAACTAGCGCCTGCGCGTAATCCAAACTTAGGTTTGTACAAATCTTGTGCATGGCTGCCTACGGTAGTTACAAAAAAGAAAACGAGTACAAGCCCATAGGGGAAGGCCAAACCTTTAAAATTCGTGGTCATTTTTTTATGATTAGTTGATTGATTGCGTATTTTTCCAGTATAACGAGTGGTATAAGGTTGTCATTCGCAGAACTCCGAACCCGCCCTGCGGCTCACGACCGAAGGGAGTAACAAAGGGCTAGTAAAGCGAAAGCACACAAAGATAACAAAAGCCGTTTGAAAATTGCGTTCTCCTGTTTTTCTCTGCGTGATCACCATTAACAGCTCGTTTCTATTTAACTTTAAAAACTCCTAGTCTTCCCAAATGGTTGGGCTTTTCAGCGTCATCTTTTTGCCTTATGTTGCGACACCATACTCCACTTTCCTTAGAGGTCTCTCCGCTGCAATTGTCTTACCAAGACCACCTGTTGACACTTGGTTCTTGCTTTGCGCAAAATTTAGGCCAGCGCCTACAAGAGCAGTTGTATCCAATCCTAATCAATCCTTTTGGAGTGTTGTACAACCCTTGTTCCATTGCTCAGAGTTTGCAGTTGCTGTTGAGTGACCAATGGTTGGAGCCGAAGGACTTGGTGTTTCATCAAGAGGCTTGGCACAGCTGGTACCACCACAGTAGTTTTTCGGGTACCAACCAGCAAGCGACCTTAGAAGACATGAACCAACAATTGAAGGCAGCCCGCCAACACCTGCAACAAACGCGCTGCTTGTTCTTGACATTTGGCACTGCATGGATTTATACTTGGAAAGCAACCAATCAAGTGGTCAGCAATTGCCACCGCTTTCCCGCCCAACAGTTTGAGCGCCGCCGTTTGGGCGTGGAGGAAATTGTAAGGTTGCTGAAGAAAGCGCTCACTGCCTTGCATGCCCAGTTGGGGCCACTCGATATTCTTTTCACCATCAGTCCAGTACGGCATTTAAAAGATGGTTTTGTAGAAAACCAAACCAGCAAAGCCACCTTGGTCTTGGCGGTGCAACAACTCGTACAGGAAGTGGAAGCGGCGCATTATTTTCCTGCGTATGAACTGCTATTGGACGATTTGCGCGATTACCGCTATTACGCGCGGGATTTGGTACATCCCAATGAATTGGCCATCGACTACATTGCGCAAGCTTTTGAGCAAAGGCACTTAAAAAAGGAAGAACAAACCCTCCGCCAACAGGTGGCTAAACTGCAACGCGCAGCGCAACACCGCCCTCGACAACCGCACAGCCAAGCCCACCAACAGTTTTTACAACAACAGTTGAACCAGTTGGAAAAAATTGCTGGTCAGTTGCCTATTGTTAGCTATCAACAGTTGAAAGCACAATTTATGACTCCAATCCTCTGATTTTTTTGTAGTTTGTTGTTTGTTAGCATTTTTTGCCACCTACGTTTCTGCCGCGGGCTACTGCCAGTACGCTTTTATTTGTCTAAATGCAAGGGACGTAGGAACAATGTGATTGCTTTTTTGTTGGGATTCTTTATAATTCCGCCTTATACGTCAACCCTGTTTTTTAGTTTATGTAAAGTCTTATGCAGCCTCTATTTAAGAAATATTCGCGTTACCTCGGTGTTATTATTACGCTGTTGATCTTGGGCTTTCTCATCTATTATTTCAGTGTAATTTTCACTTGGGTAGTCTTGGCTTGGATTATTTCGCTTCTAGGTTCACCGCTGGTTTCTATGATGGGCAAAATCCGTTATAAAGATTGGGAAATCCCCAGTAGTGTCCGTGCGATTGTGGTACTCGTTCTTTTCTATGGGGTGTTGACGTTGCTTTTTTACATCTTTGTTCCTGTAATGATTAAACAGGGGCGAGAATTGGCGCGGGTAGATTATGCCAAGCTCATTGACGGTTTGGAAGAACCCATCAACAATGTCAATGATTGGTTGATTACCAGAGGGTTTATAGAAGGCGATTTATCGAGCTTAAGGGTAGAGTCGGATTCTATTGCCATCAACAATACGACGGTTCTGGACAGTGCCCAAGTACAAAAAAGCGACAGTAAGATGGGTCCGTTGACCAGTATGACGTTTATCAGCTTGGATTCTTTTGTATTGGCCACAGGCGATACCATGCCTAGAACCAATATTAATTTGAGTATTGCGCTGAACATGGATCCCATTGTGCTAGAGGGCAAAGGCGATACGGTACCGATTATTTTGACTGAAGAACAACCCGAGACAGGCGCTGACATTCTCAAAACCAAACTCATGGAATACGTGAGCCCCTCGCAAATGGTCGCGCAAAGTGTGGTGGCCATTGTCGGATTTCTGGGCAATTTCTTTGTGCTCTTGACCTCCGTTACCTTTATTGCTTTCTTTTTTTTAAAAGATGAAAAACTATTTGGCCGCGCCATAAAAGCCTTAGTTCCCAAACGGCGGCTCAATGAAATGGACACGGCTTTGACTGCCATAAAACGCCTACTGACGCGCTA
>CAYUZF010000145.1:1816-3076 GCA_964449615.1 uncultured Aureispira sp. | reverse complement strand
GATTACGATTTATGTAACGGTACTGCTGTCCTTCTTCGGGATTCCCAACGCGTTCTTGATTGCTTTTTTTGCGTCTGTTGTCAACGTTATTCCTTATTTAGGGCCTCTTTTGGGTGCTTTGTTTGCAACTTTAGTAATCATTAGTTCCAATGTAGATGCTAGTTTTTATGTGGTGACTTGGCCGATGTTGGTCAAGGCATTTGGGGTCTTTGTTTCTATGCAAATTGTAGACGGTTTTATTTTACAACCTTATATTTTTTCCAACAGTGTTTCGGCGCATCCGCTAGAAATTTTTATCGTTGTCGTAATGGGCGCAAAACTAGGAGGCATCACGGGTATGATTGTCGCGATTCCCGCTTATACTATTATTCGGGTGGTTGCAGCTGTTTTTTTACGAGAATTCCGTTTGGTACAGAAACTGACCCAGAGCATCAATTACACCGATGATGAGGGGCACCACTTGGGCGAAAATGTAGACATTGAGGTAGAGGGTTAGGCTTTATTTGAAACTAGTTGAAGGCTTTTTCAGTTCTTTTATTGTTATTGCACTCCATAACCCCACCTTCCATTCTTAGAAATCATCAATTTTGCACTCCTATGGCTTTAAAAGTTCGCTATAATTCACCTGTAATTCTCACCTTCTCGTTAATTTGCATCGCGGTTTATCTGATTGATTTGGTTCCCTCGATGAGTCTTCCGCCCAATTCTATTGGTCCTATTACGCGCGAATTCTTTACTCTTTCAGGTATTTTTGATTGGAGCAACCCGATGGGTTACGTGCGTATGATTACTTACACAATGGGCCATGCGAATCAAGCGCATATCATGGGTAATATGTCCTTGTTTCTTTTAATTGCGCCCATGATGGAAGAAAAATACGGCAGCCGTAAGATATTGATGATGATGGTGGTAACGGCTTTGGTGACGGCGGTATTTCAGATTCTGTTGTTCAATACCAGTTTATTGGGTGCTAGTGGTTTGGTATTTATGTTTATCGTTTTGGTTTCTTTTGCTAATGTACAGCGCGGCTCTATTCCCCTGACGTTTATTTTGGTAGTGTTGTTTTATTTGGGACAAGAAGTCATCCACAGCATGCAAGTCAACAACGTCTCGGAATATGGCCACCTTATGGGAGGCGTTATGGGGGGTATTTTTGGGGCTACTGTTAAGCGCCGTCCCATAGCAGACGAACCCGAACCCATCGTGGAGGCACCTGTGGCGCCGACTGATCCTACTGTGTAACCGAGTATTGCGGCCATT
>CAYUZF010000145.1:1505-1796 GCA_964449615.1 uncultured Aureispira sp. | reverse complement strand
CTGCGCGGCCTTGTGCTGCTCGGTTGTCGGCAACGGGTTGGCGTTCGCCCCAGCCCGTACTGTTTATACGTCGTTCAGGTACTCCTACTTGTAGTAGAAAATCGTGTACGGCTTTTAGGCGCTGCTGTGCCAAGCGCTCGTTGTACGCCAAACTGCCTGTTGCGTCGGTATGCCCTGTTAGGCGCAGGTACGTTGTTGCGTGCTTGGCCATCGTATTGGCTAGAGCGCGCAGTAGTATCTTCGCGCTGTCGCTCAATACATATTGATCCACTTCAAAATAAACTTGCGCTT
>CAYUZF010000145.1:0-1495 GCA_964449615.1 uncultured Aureispira sp. | reverse complement strand
TATAGAACGGCGTTGCGCTCGAATTGGAATCACAGGTGCGGTAGAATCGGGCTGTTTAGCGCGCAAGCAGATTGGCGCCAACTCCTGTTCGGTATACTGCTCCAAATGGGTCAAATCAACCGTAATGGTATCGCGCTCTCCACTGTGTTTTTCTTTGTCATAATTGGCAACAATAGTATACCGAGCCCCTTGCGGCAAAGCCACTTGAAACTGCCCTGTGAGGGGGTGGGTATTGGCTGTATTAACGGCGAGCAACTGCCCTTCTCGATACACTGCTACGGTTGTTGATATCCCCTTCATAGTGATACAATCTACCACAAAACCTGTCATTAGTGCTACGGGCAAAGGCCGCACGGCTGGGGGCAATTCCAAGCTGTAAATATCGTAAGCGCCATAGCCCCCCGCTTGTGAGACAAAATAAGCGCGCACTCCAGAAGCGGGAATGGTCAAACCTTCGTCCGCACCTTTGGTATTAATTGTTGGCCCCAAGTTTTGCGGCTTTTCCCAATTGCGCCACGTTTCATCCAAGCGCTGCGTTTTAAAAATATCGCGTCCGCCATAGCCTGGGTGGCCATCGGTATCAAAATATAAGGTCTTGCCATCTGCCGCCAAAAAAGGGCTGTGTTCATTGCCTGTGGTGTTAACGGTAGGGCCTAAATTGCGCGGTGTCGAGAACCGTCCATTGCTTTGCAAAAAACTCACGTACAAATCACGTCCCCCATAAGAATCAGGTCGATGCATCGCAAATATCAAGGTGCGACCGTCGGGCGCTAGATCAAAAGATACCCATTTGCCTACTTTTTTCAAATTTTCTACCTCGTAACGCTGTTCTATGGTCCATCCCTCTATACTGCGCTTTGCCAGCGCTAGAATTTCATTGCGATTATTGCGGTCGTAGGCATTGATGACCATCACGGTGTTGTTGTCGGGCAGCACAGCATTGACGAAATTGTTGGTGTGGTTGTTCAATTGGCTGCCTATGTTTTTGGCAACGCTCCAGGCTCCCTCGCCTGTTTGCTGACTGTAATAAATGTCCTGTGCGCCATAACCATCTGCGGCGTCCTCCCGCACAAAATAAAGGGTCTGTCCGTCTGGACTGATGTTGGGCGATTTCTCCACCAGTTCAGAATTAACCGTTGCGCCCAAATTTTTCGGTTTTCCGCGCAAAGCGGTATCCAAACCAGGCGCTAGGTTAATGGCAGCGCGCTGCTGGTAAATAGCAAAGCGCACAAAACGCACTTGGGACGTATTGCTCGTTAGGGCCACGCCACTGTAGTCAAAACGGCGGTACGTTGTTTTATAAACAACCTTGCCATTGACCAAAAAACTAAGTTCCATGCCTTTTTTTTGAATGCCCAACACATTGTAGGTACTGCTGATGACTTTTCTCTTGCTGGTCCACGGCTGCACCACGTTGTACGCGTTGCCGCGCTGGTAGCCCCAGCGGTATTGTTTTTGTTGATTGATTTCCAATTGGCGATAATCGTAGCGGTTG
>CAYUZF010000144.1:7131-13581 GCA_964449615.1 uncultured Aureispira sp. | reverse complement strand
AAAAGAAGCCGCCGAAGCGTTAAAATTGACCGCCGACCACGCGTTGGAATTCGGAATTATTGACGGTATTATCAAAGAACCCGTAGGGGGCGCGCATTTACGTCCAGAAGAAACCGCTGCGTTGTTGAAACGCCACCTCAAAAAAGAATTGGCTGCCATTATTGACACCGACCCAGATGAACTGGTGAGCAGTCGCATTGAGAAATACAGCAAAATGGGCAGTGTTACCACTAAAAAATAAGGCTGCCTAAGCTCAAAAAGGAACGTATGGCTTTTATAGATCAGCTCAAAGAAAAACTCTACCAGCGCCAAATAAAGCGCCTAGCCGAGTCTAAGACGCATGGTTCATGCAACCTTAAAACAGCTAAAAGCATCGGTATTATATTCGATGCGGGTAACGAGACCGAACGAGAAATCGTTTTAAATTATAAAAGTCATTTGCAACGCGAATACCGCAAAAAGGTACAACTCTTAGGCTACAAAGATGTCAAAGAATTGTCGGGTGAGGAGCCTTTTCCCTGTTTTTGTAACAAAGACCTCAGTTGGAACCAAGCTCCTAAGCGAGAAGACGTTATTGATTTTATCAACCAGCCTTTTGACTTACTCCTTGCCCTACACATGGAAGATTCTGCGCCGTTGGAGTTTATTGCAGCTACTTCGGCTGCTAAATTTCGCATCGGGCATTACAGAGCCGACAAAGCGGATTGCTACGATTTATTGCTGTACGGCAAAGATAAAGATCTGCGGGTATTTATTCGACAAGTAGAGAGCTATTTAGAGAAAATTAACTAATTGCTATCCTAGTGCTTACCGCGGTGAGTTGGGGGGCTAACAAAAGTGTATGAAACATCCTTTTACTGGAACAGGAGTAGCCTTAGTAACTCCATTTGACGACAACAAAGCAATAGATTATCCTGCTTTAGAGCGGTTGATCAACCATTGTATAAAAGGTGGGGTAGATTTTTTGGTGGCCTTAGGAACCACAGGCGAAACGGCGACGCTCTCTGCCGAAGAGCAGCAGCAACTATTGCGCAAAATAATACAGTTTACCAACAGGCGGGTACCCATCGTAGCTGGTTTTGGCGGAAACGACACAGCCGCTTTAGTAGCTCAAATTCAAAACGCCAATTTGGAGGGCATCGCGGGCATTTTATCGGCAAGCCCTGCGTACAACAAACCTTCACAAGAAGGTATTTACAGACATTTTATGGCTCTTGAGGCCGTTGCACCTTGTCCCATCATCCTATACAATGTGCCAAGCCGCACCGCCTCCAATATGAATGCCGCAACTACCCTGCGCTTGGCCAATGCCAGTGACAAATTTGTAGCCATCAAAGAGGCGTCGGGCAATTGGCAGCAGATTATGACACTGGTAAAAGGAGAGAAGCCAGCCCATTTCAGCATTTTGTCAGGAGACGACAATTTAACGTTGCCTATGTTGGCCTGTGGAGCGGATGGTTTGATCTCGGTAGTGGCCAATGCCTATCCCGAAGATTACAGCAACTTGGTTCGCGCAGGTCGTGCAGCCGACTTTGAAACGGCTAGAAGATTGCACTACGATTATTTAGAGTTAGTAGAAGCGCTGTTTTTGGATGGTAATCCCGCAGGGGTCAAATACGTATTAAACCGCTTGAACATTTGTGCTGCAAATTTGCGCCTGCCTTTAGTCCCACCAACTACATTTACCAAAGAATTACTAAAAAAACTAATGCAAAACCTCGCTGCACAAACCCCTGCCTAAATGAAACGTCCTTCCCTTCGTCAAGATATGCGCCTGTGGGTTTTGCTAGGGCTAGGATTACTGTTGATTGTACATCATGTTTGGGGGTATTATGGACATTATGGCTTTGATGATGTTTTGGGCTATGGTTATTATGCCAAACAATGGGCGGATGGGCAGTTGTTTTTCTTAGATGCGGGGTTTTTCTCTTATCGTTGGGGATTTATTGCGCCAACAAGTGTTTTTTATGCGCTTTTTGGCGTGAGCGATTGGGTGTCAGCTATTTTTCCAACGCTGGTTTATTTGGCTACAGCGCTGCTGGTGATGCGCGTGCTGCGCCTAGAAAAAACGTGGGTGCCTGCTCTAGCAGCATTGATTTACGGGCTA
This sequence comes from uncultured Aureispira sp., assembly GCA_964449615.1. Taxonomy (GTDB): domain Bacteria; phylum Bacteroidota; class Bacteroidia; order Chitinophagales; family Saprospiraceae; genus Aureispira. The sequence goes on along the minus strand of CAYUZF010000144.1, from coordinate 11,474 downwards.
GACAATTGGACGCTTTATTACTCAGACAAACTCATGGCCGATACGTCGGTAGCGTTGGCCGTCTTGCTGGCTTTTTCGGCCATCGCGCGCGAGCGGTTTGAGGCCTCCCAGAGTGGTCGAAACGCGGTGTTGTTGGTCGCTTCTGTTTTTTGGGGCTATTTGAGTAAACAATCCATTCTACTTCTTTTTCCTGTTTTTATTTTGCTAATGCTAACGGATGTTGCCAAAGGAAGATACCGCCATTTTTGGGGCTATACCGTGGCGGGTTGTGTCGTTGTCGGCTTGGCTTATTTGGGCTGGATTTATGCCCTTACGGGCAATCCTTTTGAGCGCTTTGTGTCGGTCAATCAAGGGGTGGTTGATAATTTGTGGGCAGGGCAGTCCTTTTCATTTTGCAATTATGCGATTCAGGAACGCTCGGTTTTGTACTACCGATTGTTTGCCGAAATGGGCTTGAAGTTTTTGGATGCGGGTTTAGCGCTCAGTCTGTTTTTGGCGCTGCCTACCTTGCTTACACGGCGCTGGACGGATTTGTGGCAAACGGAAACTTTTACGGCCTATTGGTCGTGGGTATTTTTGTTGTCTTTGCTTTCCGCTAATTTTATGACCACTTCCTACGAGGCTTATTTGCCCATTTGTCCCGATGTGCGGCACTTTTTGATGTTGATTCCTCTAGCCGCGATTGTTGCAGCGCCCGCCGTAGCTAATTTTGCGAAAGCGAAGAGAAAAGGGGCCTATTTTGTGTTCAGTTTTGCCTTAGCGACTGGACTGGCTTTTTATTTTACCGATGGCAATATGCGTTGGTTGTACGGAGCTATTTTAGGCTTGATTGTTTTGCGCATGTTAATGCCCAACAACAAATATAGTTTAGTTTTTTTTATAGTAGGTTTAATTGGGGTTTTGGTCATCCCTGCCTATTCTTCGATGCGAACAGCAGCAAAAAAAAGCTCTTATGTAGAACAGCGGGCGCTTATTTACAAACATTTCAAAAATAAAAAAGAACCTGCTCTTGTCGTAACCAACCAAGTAGGCCGCAACACAGGCTGGTATTTGTTGGGGTACCAGGAGCATGCGCCTGTCCAATTTCACACCTATGGAGAATTAGCAGCGTTGCCCTTACACGGCAAGGAAATTTATGTGCTCACCAACGGTGACATGCGTTGGCGTTCAGGAATGGCGTACGAAGCGCTGCCCCGTGCAATTAGAGCTTGTTACGAGTCCCAATGCCCCGAAAGCGTAGAAACACTTTACAAGACAAAGGAAATTATGCTGCTGCGCATACACCACCCCCAATTGCTACTCGAAACGACCAACTAAGCAGTCTTTCTCCTTTTCTTTTAAAACACGCTTGCATTTCTGTGCCTTTTGTTGTATCTTAAGCGCTTTCTCTACTTGTAAAAATGTACGATATAGCGTTATGAATTTGACCCGTGTTTTCTGTTTTTTAAGTTGTTGCTTTTTGTGGAGCAGCTGTACTGTTGGTAAATTGGTGTGGCATTTTCGCCCTAATGTAAGCGATCACAACAAACGCATCTTTGCTTGCGATACCGTGCGCGGTTGTGGCAATTGCCCCCTACAAACAGCTTCGGCAACGCCCGATCAACACCCCTTACACACTCCCAGTTGGGTAATGACTGCGGCGCAACCACTGCCCGAGTTGAACAAATGGATTCCCGATAGAGAAATTCAAGCAGGAGAGTGCGTAGAGCAATTTATGGAGCGGCAGCAAACAACGGCGTTTATTGTTTTGCGCAACGATTCTCTGCTGTACGAACGCTATTTTAATGCAGGTACACCAGAACAAGCGCGCATTGTTTTTTCGGTCACCAAAGCAATTACAGCGACGCTAACAGCCATTGCCATTGAAGAGGGACGCCTGCGTTTGGAACAGCCTGTAGCCGATTTTTTGCCCGCTTTCGCCAAAAATGGACGGGAAAAGCTGCAAATTCAGCATCTAATGAACATGTTGGCGGGATTGAAATGGAACGATTATAAGAGTTTGTGGCTATTGGGAAACTTGTATTATACGGGCAATCAAGAGCGCTTTGTATGCGCCAATGCGCACCAGCAACATCAAGTAGGAACGCATTTTTCTTACCAATCCATCGCTACGCAGATTCTAGGTGTCTGTTTGGAAAAGGCTGTAGAACAACCCCTAGCACGCTACTTGTCCAAAAAACTATGGCAGCCTGTTGGCATGAAGTACAATGCCTATTGGACGTTGGATAACAAAAAAAATCGACAGGCGCGTACTTTTGGAGGCTTGGCCTTGACCGCGCCCGACATGGCGCGTTTTGGTCAATTAATGGCCCAGCGCGGCAAGTGGAACGGGCAACAAGTGGTACCGCTCCACACAGTGGTTTGGCTACCAATACAGCTACTGGCGCAATGGTTACGAAGAGGCTGATTTTGTAAAAAAGAAACACTATTGGGCTGCAGGCTACAAAGGGCAATACATTTATATCGCACCCGAAGAAAACATAGTGGTAGTACGCATCGGAAAGTCCGACGATAGCCATTGGGCACATAATATTGGGCGCTTAGTCCACTTACTTGATCGAGGAAAAAATGATTTGACCCATCCCGAATTGGACTACAGCGCGCAATTTGCAGGGGTTTATTGCAACGAAAAGGGCGATAGTGTTTATATTAAAGCGCTGCCCGATTTGCCGCAACAACCAAAACGTTGGCGTTGGAGACATAATTTGCGCGCTTTTGAAGGGCGAAAACCTTTAGAAATACTAGCACAATTTGATGGTATAAGCATTGGTTTCAAAAGAAGACATCAACAAACGCGCTTGTATTACGACTTGAAAGACAAACAAGTGGTCGGTTTTTACCACAACTCTTGGCCAACAACTAACTTACATTACTACAAAAAAATACGTTAAACAAGAACAAAATGCCTGTAAAGGCGTTCTAGCTAGCAGCCGAATAACAGCATTGCTGTTGAGCGTACGGAATGACCAAGCAAATTCTTATTCTACAAATCTCCAACCTTCTTCGTGCTATGAAAGGATTATTATTGTGTGCTATTGTTATATTTACCTTGAGTGCTTGTCAGCAAATCGATGAACTGACACAATTTGATGTGCCCTACACCACAGAATTCACCATTCCAGCAACACCCATTGGTGGGATTGGAGTACCGATTGACATCACGACGCCTGCCATGCAAAATGATAACCAGCAAACCTACCAATCCAACAACACAGCTAAGGATAAGATCGAAGAGGTGACCCTTAAAGAATTAGTATTGACAATAAAAACGCCCGCAGGAGAAGATTTTTCTTTTTTAGAAGAAGTAGAATTGTTTATTAAAGCAGACGGTCTCCCTGAAGTATCTGTAGCTTCTAAAAACCCTGTACCCGCTGGTTCAGATAATACGCTTACCTTTGATACTTCGGAGGAGGATTTATCCGAATACATCAAAGCAGATGAATTCACCATACGAGTACGCACCGTATTGGATGAAGTGATCAGTGTAGACCACGAAGTAGAAGCGCGCATGGTTTTCCGTGTAGATGCCAAAATACTGGGCATATAAGCTGCCAAATACAAGCAAACCATATAAACGAGCGATCATTGGGTACCAGGGCATTGCTAAATGCGATGTCCTAATCAAGAGTTATGCAAAAAGCAAGTGTAAGGAGAAGAAAGGCATACTGGACAGCCACAAGAGTAGGACTAAGTTATTGGTGGCTTTATTTGCGTGCTAGATTGTTCGGTCCACAGTATTGGACGGATCGTATCAAACAAAAAAATGCAAAAAATGCTAATCGGTTAAAAGATACCATGTTGGAATTGCAAGGCCTTTTTATAAAGGCTGGACAGCTTATTTCTACGCTTTCCAATGTGCTGCCCGAAGAATTTCGCGGCCCTTTAGAACAATTGCAAGACAAGGCACCCCCGCATTCCTACGAGGTTATTTCAAAGGTAATTCAACGAGAATTAGGCAAGCCTATTGAGGCTATTTTTGGGCGTTTTGACATCGAGCCCATTGCCGCGGCCTCTATCGGGCAAGCCCACCGCGCCAACCTCAATGGAAAAGAGGTCGTGGTCAAAATTCAACATCCCGAAATTGATCAACTAGCGCACATTGATTTGACGATTATTGAACGCATCGTCCGCTCGTTTGCGCGTTTTATGAATATAAGAGGCATCGAACACTTGTACAAACAAGTGGAGCAAATGATTGAAGAAGAACTGGACTACGTACAAGAGGCCGTTTCTATGCAAATTGTCAAGCAAAACCTAGCCCACGAAGCATATGTGTATGTTCCTGAGGTGTATACGGCTTTCTCTTCTAAGCGGGTATTGACGGTTGAATATTGTGAAGGAAC
>CAYUZF010000144.1:5558-7104 GCA_964449615.1 uncultured Aureispira sp. | reverse complement strand
TGGGGGATAAGCCGCGCAAAATTGACCGAAAATTTAGTGCATACCTATTGTCAAATGATTTTGATCGATGGGTTTTATCATGCAGATCCACATCCTGGCAACATCTTAGTCAATGAAGCAGGGCAAATTATCCTCTTGGATTTTGGTGCCGTCTCTCGCTTAAGTCCAGAGATGAAGCAGGGCATTCCAATGTTGTTGCAATTTGTGCTACAGCAAAATATAGACGAAGTCGTTCGCCTTTTGCGCCGTTTGGGTTTTATTGCAGAAGGAGAGGTTGCAGGGCAAATTGCCAAACGCCTACTGGACGATGTACAAGATTTTTTGGACAATGAATTGCAGATCGAAAGCCTAAACATCCACGATATATCGCCCGATCAACTGCGCATGGCCTTGCAATTGATCAACATCAAAGAAATGACACAGATCATGCAAATTCCCAAAGATTGGGTGTTGCTCAACCGCGCCGTCGTGTTGGTAGGTGGGGTCATCTTTACACTCACGCCCGAATGGAACCCCATCAATACCCTGAAACCTTACTTAGAAGAAGAACTGCTAGGGGGTAAGAGTGGCATGGCTAGAATGGCCCTCAGTAGCTTGAAACAGCAAATGTACGCCGCTTCTACGTTGCCCATAGAGACTCAAAAATTTCTTAAAAGAGCCAACCACGGGCGTCTGGAAGTAGAAGTGCGCGATATACAGGTTTACTTCAATCGGGTGCAACAAATCGGACAGCAAATTGTCTGGCTGCTCGCCTTTGGAATAGGCAGTTATTTTTACCTCTGGCTAGAAGCACAACAGCGACACCCTTATCTGGCGGTGTTTTTCCAGATTTTTAGCGTCTTGGCGTTGCTCGCTTTCCTATGGACCTACCTACGCCGCCCCAGAATCTGATAAAATACTGCGTTTTTGTAACGAAGTTCCTTCAAATCTAGTTTAAAATGCCGTTTATAAAGTTTTCTGTTAGGATTATCTAGTTTTTCAAGAAGGCTTTACAGAGGATTTTTAGTATCTTGCAATCTATTTATTCAAGACGCTAGACACGGATTTGGCACCTATACAGTGCCTTAAGAGGGAATTATATGAGCTTACTAAAGTTACTACTTTCGCTGTTGGTTACTATTTTATTAATAGGAGCATTGGGGAATGCTTGGCATATAGGAGAGGCCGAGTACAGTGAAACCGATGAAAATGGAACCGTAACCGTTATTCCTAGCACCGAACAAATGCTGCCTCCGATAGGCAAATTGTTGAGCCCATCTCATGGGTTTTGGCAAAACGCTGAAGGCAAGACGCCGCCACTTTCCAATAGTTTAGAAAGTGAAAAATTGACCGCTTCTGTAAACGTCTATTACGATGACCGCCTGGTGCCGCATATATTTGCCAACAACGCCGCCGATGCAGCTTTTGCACAAGGTTATGTCACGGCTTCCTTACGGTTGTGGCAAATGGAGCTGCAAACCCACGCCGCTGCAGGCCGACTGGCCGAAATCTTGGGCACTACGGATAAGATACGGCGCATTCTAGTGGAGCGGGACAGAGAAACCCG
>CAYUZF010000144.1:5109-5548 GCA_964449615.1 uncultured Aureispira sp. | reverse complement strand
TGCCTTTGGGCGCACGCCGCTACTTGGAGCAGGCTAAAAAAAATCCAGAACACATTAAAATTCTACAAAGCTATTCCGACGGTATCAATGCTTACATCGCTTCTTTGTCTTACGACGAATTGCCGTTGTTTTACAAATTACAAGATTATTGGCCAGAGGAGTGGACGCCCCTCAAATCGGCTTTGTTGCTCAAAAACATGGGGCGCATGCTCACGCAAAAAAACCTTGATTTTGAGCTGACCAGCGTCTTGAAAGAAATTGGTTTGGAAGAATTCAACAGCCTTTACGGCGAATATTTTCAAGAGCAGTCGCCTATTATTTTAGATACAATGCAAATTGCGCAGCCCAGTGCGGTACCTACCGAGCAACCCATCCAATTGTATTTGGGCGAAATCGGTATGGACAGCACCGTGCGGGATTATTCGCCGAAAGGCATAGG
>CAYUZF010000144.1:252-5099 GCA_964449615.1 uncultured Aureispira sp. | reverse complement strand
GCGCGGCTCGGTCCGGACGATGCGACTCAACTGCTCCGCGCCGGGTCCAACAACTGGGCCGTAGCAGGTGCCAAAACAGCTTCGGGGTACCCCATCCTCTGCAATGATCCCCACTTGGGGCTGAATTTACCCGCTATATGGTTCGAAATACAAATACAAACACCCGAATTCAACAGCTACGGCGCGTCGTTGCCCGGGGCACCTGGGGTGATTTCGGGGTTCAACGAACACATTGCCTGGGGGGTTACGAACGTGGCGCACGACGTCAAAGATTGGTATGCCATCGAATGGAAAGACGCTACTAAAACGGCTTATTGGTTTGACAGCAGCTACCGAGCAGCAACGATGCTTGTGGAAAACATCAAAGTACGGGATGCAGAAACCGTGCTGGACACCATTTATAGTACCCACATGGGGCCTGTAGCGCGGCAACTCAATGGCCGTGATTTTGCTTTGCGTTGGACGCTGCACGATCCTTCGGAAGAGGCATTGACGTTCATCAAACTGATGAGAGCTAGAAATTATGAGGAATACAAACAGGCCATTCGACATTTTTCTTGTCCTGCTCAAAACTTTGTTTTTGCGGCCAAAAATGGCGACATCGCCCTCTGGACACAGGGCAAACTGCCGCTGCGCAAACCCTGGCAAGGGCGTTTTTTGCAACAGGGAACCAGCAGCAACGAACTGTGGGCAGGCTTTATTCCACAGGCGCATATTCCGCATGAGTACAATCCGAACAAGAATTTTGTAGCTTCGGCCAACCAGCATTCTATCAATCCCGCGCTGTTTCCTTACGATTATTACGGTTATTTTGAAGAGTATAGGGGGCGCTACCTCAACCGTCGATTAGCGGAAATGGACAGCATTACCATTGAGGATATGAAAGCCCTACAATACGATTCTTACAGTGTGAAGGCTGAGGATTTTATGGCTTTATTAAAAAAATATTTGCAAAAAGGAGCGTTGGACAAGGAAGCGTTGGAGATTTGGCACCAGCTCAAAGACTGGGATTATCGCTATACCAAAGAACAGTACGCACCCACGATTTTTGAGCAGTGGTACGATAGTTTAACGGTGTTGGTGTACGACGAATTGGTGCATACAGACAGCACGGGCAAAGTGCAACGCCATCGTTTTCCGATGGAATACAACCTGCTGCATTTGCTAAAGCACGATACCAGCCACGCTTACATTGACTGGCAAGGTACGCCAACTACTAGAGAAGGGGTAGCGGATATTATTACCTTGGCTTTTCAAAAAGCAGCTCCTAAATTACCTAGAGACAGTGCAGGGCAAATTCTTACTTGGAAGGAAAAAAGAGGCAGCAGCATCGAGCATTTAGCCAAAATAAAGGCTTTAGGTGTTTATGATATTGATGCAGATGGACACCATTCTACCCTCAATGCTTTGCAAGGACGCCCTGGGCCTTCTTGGCGTATGGTGGTGGCACTAGGGCCCGAGATAGAGGCATACGGTATTTATCCCGGTGGGCAATCGGAGAACCCTGGAAGCTATTATTACAAAAATATGATTGCTAAGTGGGCTAAAGGTCAATACAATACCTTATTATTCATGAAAAAGGAGGACGATGCAGCTGATAGAATTGTTTTGAAACAGCGTTTTGACCCTTAATGATCGTTGAGCAAATTGATTAAAACCTACCGAGCAAATTTAAAGTAAAATATTCCCCATGCAACGAAAAAATCCTACATACGCCCTATTGGCAGGCCTTGTTTTGATCGCTTGGATGGCTAGTGGTAGCTATTTCTATGCTAGCCAATGTTGTACGCCTGTTGTGAATGAACGTTATACGGGGCAATTGCTCATTCAGGACGGTAATAATTTTAAAGTAGCCCACAACGAAGTGATGGCTTTCGCCAAAAACAGCGACCAATTGATACTCTCTGAAAAAGTGAGCGAGGAGTTGATCAAAGTAGTCCGCTACGTCAAATCCAACCCCATCAAACGCTTGACGTTGGTGGGACTGTTTTTGGGTTCGGAGACAGGGGGCGCAGAGTTGGGAAGGGCTAGGGCAGAAGCCATGCGTTTAGTTTTCTTGAAAGCGGGAACCCCCGATTATCAAATTCGGATAGAGGTGGGCCGGCGAGACGATCTGCCATTGGACGAGACGGGAACTGTGGTTTTGGGTGGGTTGGATTTTTTATTTGATTGTTTGGCACCTTTTGCGCTGAAAGATGCCGCCCACCGTTTTTCCTTAGAGGCGCAGGACAATTTTGTATTTGACCACAACAGCGCTCAGTTTTTGATGCCTTTGTCCAAAACAATGGAAACACAAGTACAATTGTTGGCGAGCTATTTAAAGAAACACGATGACCGACAACTGAAAATAACAGGGTACAACCATCCCGATGAAACCCATTATGAAGCGCTGCAAAACCTGGGTGTAGCGCGCGCCAATAAAATACGGGAACTGCTTCTAGAAGCTGGGGTTGCACCGCAGCAATTATTGGTAGATGGCATAGCCGAAGAACGGTTGGCGGTATTGCCTTCGGCTCTGTACGATCAATTTATCCCTAGCGCATTGAGCTTTGAATTTGAACCGCTGTCGAAAGCACGTGTAAAAGCGTTGCAAAAGCGCGTACAGCAAGTGGAAGCGGCCCTCAAGAAGCAGCAAGTGTATCGTTTTAAGAATTTTGGGTTAGAGGAAAATAAAATAGTCGTAGATGAGGATTTAAAAACCTATCTCAATGAATTAACCGCATGGCTGATAAAACAACCAGTATTCTCAAAGGAAGAGAGCGGGCAAACTACGTGCGCAATTTTTTGGTAGAACAAGGTATTTTACCAACGCGAATCAGCACTACTACCGCAGGAGATTCACATCCTTTGGGACGGCGCGAAACCCAATACGGGCAGCAAATCAACCGACGCGTAGATGTTTTTGTCTCTTATGGTGGGGAAGAACCGCAATTGTACGTTTTGCCACCTGTAGCCGCGGACGACCCTACAAAAAAAGTTGAACGCAGGCGTAAAAGGAATACAAAGAAAGACACGACCAAAACAAACGCTTTGGCGCTCCCAAAAGAGGAAACACCAAAAGCAGCAACAAACAGCACTACAGAAACTACCACCAGCCAAGACAGCGTGCAATAATCTTGGCGACAACCGATAAATGAAAGAAACTATGACTTGTGCATTAATTATGTTGGCATTTACAACAGGTGCAGCGATCTTAGGTTATCTAATCGCTTACTTTCTGCGTCCTGTCCCTACCCAAGCTACGCTTGCTAGTTCGCCCAACGGACAGGGAGACAACGCGTCCAACAAAGCACAATCTGAAAAAACTAAGCGCGAGTTAGAGAAGATCAAAAAACGCTACGATGAACTATACGATAGTAAACTCAATGTAGATACTGCGTTGGTCGCAGCAGAGAGTACGTTGGAGGGTCTAAAAATGGATTATGAGCGGTTGGAGCGCGATTTATCAGGCAACAACAATCGCAACCGAGAGCTGCAAGAAAATTTTGATAAGTATAAAAATAAGAAAGAAGACGAAATCAAAGAGTTGCGTCTAAAGACCAAGAAGGCAACAGACAATTATGAGAATGTCAAGTTTAAACTTGCTAAGTCTAACCGCATCAACGAAAAACTACAAGAGAGTTTGATGCAATTAAAAGAAGAAAACCTCAATTTATCCAGTGAATTGGAGGAAGCCAAAGAAGAAATGGAAGTGGTTAATGCTTCTATGAATGAATTAAAAAGCGATTACGAAGATATTAAAGGCAAGGCCAAGGATTACAACGAACAACTGGCCGAATGGCAGGAAAAATACCAAAGCCTCAACCTGTCTTACGAGCATGCGGAAACAGAAAAAGACCAATTGGTAAAAGCCTACGAAAGCCACCAAGCCAGCACCAGTTCTGAAATTGAAAAATTGAGTACCCACCTTAGTTCGCTGCAAAAACAATTGGAGCAATCCAACCAATACAACAGCGAATACGTAGAAGCGTACAGCTCTCTGGAAAAAGAACACGAAAAAACGGCCAGAGAATTAGAAGAGCGCAAGCGCCAAGCCGCCGAAGAGTTGGCCAAAATTCAAGACCACTTTAAAAACCTAGAGCAGGACTACGAAGCCATACAACAGCGCGAAGATTTGTTGGACCAACGCTTTAGTTCCTTGCAAGACAAACACAACGATTTAGAAGACGCTTACCACAACACCGTAGAAGAAAAGCAAAACCTAGAAGAAGCTTACCGCGCCTATAAAAATTCTGCTAAAGAAGAGTACCAAAAATTAGAAAAAAATGCCCAAGAGTGGCTGGATAAATTAGAAGCCTCTAGCCAAGAGTTGTCTCAACACAAAGGCATGGCTGCCGAATTGGAAGAAAATAGAAAGCAGTTGATGCTTGAGTTGGAAAAAACTAAAGAGCGTTACAAAAAAGAATTGTTTCTATCAGGCGGTGAGTTAGAAGCTCTAAACGACACCTTTGAAGGCTTGAAGGACAAATACTTCCAAGTCAACAAAGAACTCTCTTCTACACAATTGGAAAAAGAACGCATCAGCCACCAACACGAGCATTTTCAAGAGCAGGTGCGCGGCGAGTTGCAATTGATTCGCAACGAGAACAAAAGTCTAGCCATGGCATTGTCCAACGCCAAAGCCGAGCAGCGCGCCGCCGAACAAGAAAAACAAGCCTTGTTAGAGCGCGTTGAGCAATTGGAAAATTTTGGCGGCAGCACGCCCGACCAAGCCAAACTAATCAAAATCATTACTCGCCTGCGCAAAAATGTAGCAGAGCAAACCGAACAGCTGCAACGCGTACAATCACAAGCGACCACTTACCAGCAGCAAATTCAAGAATTAGAACGCAGACTAGGAGAGCAAG
>CAYUZF010000144.1:0-242 GCA_964449615.1 uncultured Aureispira sp. | reverse complement strand
GACGACCTCCAAAGTATTGTAGGGATTTCCAACAGCACCGTGCAAACCCTAGAAGATTTTGGTGTTCATACCTTTGCCGATCTCGCTCGCCTATCCGAAGAAAACCAGTCGCTGCTCAGTCAAATCTTGGAGGTTCCTATAACCACAGTTCAAAATTGGATGGAAGCCGCACATGAGCAGTTAGAGGCTTAGTACATTGTGTAAGAAGTAATCATAATAATTGTGTATCTTGATTACAAAAA
>CAYUZF010000143.1:12893-13615 GCA_964449615.1 uncultured Aureispira sp. | reverse complement strand
TTCCAAGACCTAGGATTTCTGGGCGGGCTTCGTTTCTTTTGTCTGTTCTCATAAGAACTAATGCCAAAATAGTTACACTTTTGAGCGCCTTAGTTTCTTTATTTTTATAAAATTTCTAACAAAAAAAAAGCTGCTTCGATTCAAAATCGAAGCAGCTCGTTATGAGTAGTAGTATGTCGTCGCATAAGAGGCGTATTGCTTATCCAGCAACAAATTTAGTAAGACCACAAATCGTGCTCAAAATTAAAAATCTGCTCTTTGATGCGATCAGATTCCAACAACATGTCCATTGGATTAGTTTTGTAATCTTTGATTCTTCGGTCGTAAACGTTGGATTCTTTGATGATGTAGCTAGAGAACAACCGCGCTTCAAATACATCCTCCCAGCTCATACGAGCCGCATCGTTCAACGGGTTGAACGCCTCGTGGCGAGCCAAAATTCCGCGCAACTCAGGATAATAAGCCCAGAACATTGGTCCAGAGTTCAAGAAGTTTCCATTGTCGTCTACACGGTCAATAATGGGTGCAATACCCAAAATACGCACATCCATAGTAGAAGTTTCTTCGTCGAAGAAATACACTTCCTTAATACGGTATTTTTTAATGTCTTCAGGGTTTAAGTCGTTGACAACTACCTGAACAATTTCTTCAAACGTATCGGGATCAAAAGTGATAATGGTATCGACCGAGCTACCGATGTTCTGCATTTCGTCTTGTGTCAT
>CAYUZF010000143.1:5943-12865 GCA_964449615.1 uncultured Aureispira sp. | reverse complement strand
GCTTGGGTAAACTCATCGTCCATAACGTGGTAAAGAGTAATGTCTCCCTCTTTGGCGTGGTCGAGTAGAATGGTAATGAACGGTTCTTTCTCATTTTTGAAAGGGTGGTTCATTTTTTCGCGAATATCAATCAAACGCCAGATGCGCTTTTCCCAGAATACATCTTTCTCATGAATGAAATCATAAGGAATGATTTGCTCTTCTGTATACAAATAGCGGTCGTAAAAGTTATCTCTTGGTCGGTCGTCGGTAGTATTACCAGACTCGGTCATATTGGGGTTGTTGACGGGTTCGTCGCCGCCCTGTGCCCAAGATGCGCGTTCATCAGTTCAATCGTTTTTAGTTGTTAACCGAATAATAGAAGTTGTTGAATAACAAGGAGGCAACCTTGTAACCCACCCGTATAAAGGCAATAATACAGCTGGGTATTTTTTTGTTGCGCAGAGCGACAACTGGTGCAAAAGTAAAAAAAGTTGGTTGCCTGCGCTATACTATAACGCAAAACAACCAACTTGTATTTTATGCTAGCCGAAAATAATTCGGAATTATCTAATCTTGAAAGCCAATCCGTTCACACGACGCCCAGCAGTATCACCAGGACATCTTGCTTTTACATCGGTAAAGGCGTATTGGTCACCAGGTTTAGCTGCACGAATTGCGTTGGCTACTTGGTCAGAGAAACGGGCACCTGTTCCTTTCAATTCTACTGGATCTTGACGTTTACGGGTGTAGTACAAGGTATAAGACTGTACTCTACATTTAGCATCAAAATCAAAGTTATCCAACCAAGCCGCTAGACCAGGCTGTGCTTTAAATTCACCAGAACCCATTGCGCCATCTGATTTTTTACCTAGACGAACAACAGGGTCAGGAATACGTTTTACACGAAATTCAAAAGGAAAGCTTTTTCCTTTCTCTGTATCGCGTACAGTAATAACAGCTTTACCAGGTTTTTTGGCCGTAACCGTACGGCTAGAACCAGAACCTTTTAAGCTTGCGCCAGAAACAGAAACCTTCAAGTTAGAAGTTTTCACACCAGCAGCAGCAATTGTTATGGGGTTGTCTACCCCTACGTAGAATACGTTCATTTTGTCAGCAGCAACGTTTACAGACGCTTGACCAACTTCGTAGAAGAATTTCTTCTCGATGGTATTTGTTTCACCCGTTTGTGGGTTTTTCACGCTAATTCTAGCAGTATAAGATTGCTCTCCTATACGGCTTCCTCTAGCTGTATATTTCGCTTTGCCATCTACAACAGGCAAAGAGCTACCGTTTACGTTTACAGTAAATCCAGCTTGAGAAGAAAACGCACCCAACGCAATTTCTGCCTCGTACGTCTCCCCCAACAAGATGTAAGGCTTAGGAGACTGTGCAAAAACGTCGAACTTGTCGTACGTTACTTCCATCTTACCAATTTGAGAAGCCAAGAAGTTGACGACCGCAGCTTCCGACGTTCTAGCATCGTTTTGAAATTTACGCAACATAGGATAAATAGCCGCTACAGGCATGTGCCCAAAGGTATACTCTTCCCATGATTTATTCTCGTGCTCTTCTGGCTTGTACGTTTCAGAAGAAGTCAAGGTAATTGCTTTCTCCAATTCAGCCAAAGCCTCTGCTTTGTTTTCGGCATCGGCAAAGATAGTTCCTTTGATCGGCTCATCCCAGATCCCTTCTACAAACTTAATGTAAGCTTGTCTTAGTTCTTGTACTTTTTGGTCTAGTACAGGTCCTACAGGTTCCTTTTTCTCGTTGCCGTACTCACCAGATACAAAGATACGTTGTGGTGTATCTTTGTCTTTTTTACCAGAAGGCTTACCCACTAAGCCTTCGTCCTCTGTTAAGTGCAACAAAGAACCGGTGTACCCCATTGCTTCGTACTTGGCACGGGTAGCTTCTGTAGAGTAAACTCCACCTGATTCCATAACCATGCGCTCACGAATCTCGTCGATGTACTTATCAAACTCTTTGGTCAATTTGTTAACTTCCTTAGAGTTTTTTACTAAAGGCGCGTATTGCTCCTTAGTTTTTACAGTTTCTTCCATAGAGGCAATGGTAGTTGCTACCGAACCCTCTACAATTTTATTGTTTGCTTCTAGCCCTTTGTCGAGCATAAAGAAAGCGTTGATGATCTCCGCTGAGACGTTCAAGGCCAACATTGCTGTTAGTACCAAGTACATCAAGTTGATCATCAGCTGTCTCGGTTCCTTAGGAATTGACATGCTTTATTGAATTTTTGTCTAATTTAAGATTGAATTGTTTGAGTAGTCCCGAACCTGTCTTCCCTTGGGGAGTACAGATTCGGGACTAAAGCATTGAAGAACCTAGGGTTCTTATGCTTTTACGGACATGGCCGCTAACATACCGCCATATACTCTATTGATGCTGGTCAAGTTACTGTTCAACTGTTTAACGTTGTTTGCGTACTCTTTCATAGCGTCCGCAGAGTCAGCGATAGCAGCAACGCCTTCCATAGCGTTTACGACACCACCATAAACGTTGTTCATGCTTGACAAGTTACCGTTTAAGGTTCTCAACTCCTCTCTGTAAACGTTTACATCTTCTGCAGAGTCAGCTACGTTGCTAATTGCGTTGGACAACACAGTAACAAACTTACCTGTTTCTTTAGTTAATTTTCCTACGTCGTCAAAGTCCAATCCAGCGAAGATGTCTAAGCTCTTCATAGTTTTAGACATGGTTTGCAATTCAGAAACCATTTGTGTTTGCTGAGATTCTAATGGAGAAACGGCTTGCTTCATGCCGTTCATAGCTTCGATCAAAGCAGCTTGCTGCTCTGTGCTAGAAGGACCAGCGCTCAATGCTGTGTTGTCTTGAATGATAGCAATGTCCGCATCTGCTTGATCCAATCCTGGATACAAACGCTCCCAGTAGTAATCTTTGTGGGGAGGCAATATCCCCAATAGCAAGAATAAACAGGCTTCCGTGATCAATCCAACTGTCAACATCTCAGAAGCGTATGGCCAACTTTGAATTTTGAAAAGGGCACCAATCAATACAACTGCCGCACCTACACCAATGATGAGGTTTTTAATGTAGGCAAATGCTGAAGAATGTATGAAACTCATGATCTAAAAATGTTTAAAAAGGTTATGTAAAATGTAAAATAAAGGGTCTCCAGAAAGTAGTTGGAGGGTGCTAGTGCCTTTAAGGGAAGGCCCAAATTTCCAAAAACTTCGTAAGTATAACACTATTTTATATGAAGGTTACACTTTTGGTCAGAAAATTTAGGACTTTTTTTGCCCCTGTCAAATCTTATCGGCGGCGCAAAAAAACCAACACCCAACTAATGCAACAGCACTAGTCTATTTATTCAATTTTTTTGTTGTATTTCGTGTGGCGCTTTCCAAACTTTTTTCAGAATCTGTGCCGTTATTTTTGTTGCAAACTATTGCCTGTATTTTTATCTGACAGACAAAAATAAGTGTAGTATTTGGGAAGTGTTTTATTGGATATTGGTCAACTGCTTTTCCTTATTTTTTGATAAAAGCTATCTCTGATTTGTAGTAGCGCTCCACTAAGTCATCAACTCCACAGGCCGTACTTTTTTTTGATTTTGGCGCCTGTTTGGGCAGCAATTGTACTCTAGTAATGCAGTTGCAGGATAAAAGATACAGTTTTTTAGGAGCTAAAAAAAAAAAAGTGGAAAAATTATAAGCAGCCTTCACAAAAGTTGGGGTATTTGCTGCCCAACCAAACAAAAATAGCCGTTCTGATTCGATTTCAGAACGGCTATTGCTCGACCGCTATCGCGGTTTATTTTTTGTAGGCTTAGTTAAAATCGTTCATAGAACGACCCAAGAACGTCAACACGTTTCTAAAGCCAATGTAAGATTTTGTTGTGTCTTGGAATTCCCAGTGGCGCGTACCTGTTTGGATGTAGTACATGATGTCTTTCCAAGAGCCACCACGGATCACTTTGCGTTTCCAGGCGGTCAAATCCTCCTCTTGTGCATCAAAGCGAATATCTGGTTGCAAATCGTGTAAGAAAGCGTAAGCGTTTTTGTAATAAGCAGAAGAAGTCCACTCAGATACATTTCCTGACATGTTGTACAACCCGTAATCGTTCGGGAAATAAGCATCGGCACGTACGGTATACAAGCCCCCATCCGCTGGATAATCCCCGCGACCAGGCTTAAAGTTGGCCAACAAACAGCCTTTCGCATTGCGCACGTAATACCCACCCCATGGATAAGGCGCCAAATCGTGTCCACCTCTAGCAGCGTACTCCCACTCATGCTCTGTTGGCAAACGGAAATCCTCTGTGTTAACATCTTCGAAGTTGTTCCACAAGTTGGTTCTCCAGTAAGAGAATGCATTGGCTTGTTTCCAGGCGATTCCTACAACGGGATAATCGTCAAAAGCAGGGTGCCAGAAATAGTTACGCGTCATAGGCTCGTTGTACGAGTAAGAAAAGTCGCGAATCCATACCAATGTATCGGGATAAATTCTAGTGGCGTCTTTCTTGATGTAATCGGCGCGGTTGTGTTTTTCTTTAGAATGCCTGTTGTAATCACTCGACCAAGAGTAATTTTGTGCCGCAGCTTTCCAATCGTACCATTGATAATCAAACACCAATTGGCGAATGTCCAAGTTTCGGCTACTTCCGAACTGCTCGTCTCCCTGGTAAAACATATCGTCTAGTTCGCCTCCAGACTCATAGTTCAATTCTTGTTCCCAGTCTACCCCCTGCACGTTGCCAGGGTATTCTTTGGTATGTCCCAATTTGGTGTGTGCAATAGAATCGCGCACCCACTCTACAAATTGGCGGTATTCGTTGTTAGTAATTTCTGTGTCGTCCATGAAGAATCCTTGAATAGAAACTTGTTTGGGACGTTGCACTAAAGCGTGGTTTACATCTTGATCACTCGGCCCGATGTGGAGGCTTCCAGAAGGCACGTAAACCATGCCGTAGGGTTGGATGGGTCTCCAAAGTGGTCGTTCCAAGACACCAGTCAACTGGCCACTGTCTACTTTGGCACATGCACCAAGAAGTAGAGAGAGAAATAAAAGAGCTAAATTTTGTTTTTTCATGTTCGCACCCGTGTTTAAAACCGTTTTCTTAAAAAAGCGTCAACTACAACTTACGGCAAGGCAACCGTCTGAAGTGTTGTTGGGAAAGTATTGTTTATAAAAGGCGTCTGCACTCCTCAACAGTTAAAGGCAATGACCATTGATTCGTCAGCATATTCCATCGAACTACTAACGAGGCGAGCCCCCTTATTATTATCCGACTGGCTGAACTTTCCTTATTTTTTTCTGTGAAATTATAAAAATCTAGGGTTATAGATAACTTTTGCTGGGATTTCTTTACCAATTTTTTTGTTCAGATTGTAATTGAGGACGACCTCATGGGAGCCACCATTGAACCCCTGTAAACTGCCGATAGACAAATCGTAAGCATACGCTAAGGTAAAGTTATCGTTCCATTTTACGCCCGCCAAAAATACAACCGCATCGTTGGTCGGTCCGCTGTATCCTCTGAACGCCACCCCACCAAAAATATTGTCTCTCCAATCCAAAACTACCGCTAATTCGGGTTGAACCTTAATAAAATCACTCTTGATCAACAAAGAAGGCTTTATGATAAAATCTCGGTTAATTGGAATTTTTCCCGAAGCGGTCAAGAAGTAAGCGCGGTTGTAAAGAATAGCGGCATCGTTGGCCAATTGCAAGCTGGGCTGTGTCAGGTTAATGGCCGCAACGCCTAATTCAAACCACTCGTGTTGATAATAAGCCGCCGCCGCCATGCTAAAAGACAGCCCCGTTACGCGTGCCGTAGGTACATTGGGGTCGTTGTGGTTGACCCCCAATTCGTAGATGCCGTTGGGCGTTAACAAGCGGCTACCATCCAATTCTTTTTGAATCATACGCCCCGCCAAACCGATAGAAAGTTTGCCCGATTCGCCCAAGTCGGCAATATAACTGTAGGAGCCTTGTAGGGTCAAATTGCTGTACGCCCCCAATACGTCGTATTCCACACCAATCCCCGCCCCACTGCTGATCATTTCTAGTGGCAGATGGACGTTGAAGTTGCCCCCAATGGGAGAGCCTGGAAAATTGACCCATTGTTTGCGAAAAACGCCTGTAATGCTCAAAGAACCGTCCAGTCCGTTGTAAGCATTGTTGTAAGCGTATTTATTGAGCATAAACAGGGAATACTGTGCAGGCTGCTGCGCCTGTAAAGGCAAATACAACAGTCCTGTCAAAAGCAGTAGTAGTATAGTTTTCATCATAACAATCCAATTATCTTATACAAAGTAGTGTGACTATCCCAGCCAGCGCCCCAACAATACCGCCAGCACCAACAACAACGCCACCAGCCACCAGTTTATGGGGCGACTAGGACGGCGCAGAAATTGCCGCCCGCGTGGTTCCTCTTCTAAAACGTTTTCTATAGCAGTAAAGGTATCGGCAGTAGGCCTGTTTTGCCATTTTTTTAACGCCGCAATAATTTGTCCACAATTTTCCCAGCGTTCTTGTGGAGCTTTTTTCAAACATTTTTCAACAATGGCTCGATAGGGCCGCGGCAGAGAAGTCAGCAAGCCCAGTGCCCAATCTTCTTGCCCTGTAATGCGCGCACGAATTTTAGCATTGGGCAAACTGGCACTTTTTTCGCCGAAAGGCAAACGCCCCGTCCACAACCAGTGCAGCAAGACCCCATACGCCCAAATATCTGTCCGCTCGTCGACTTTTGCTTGCGCATCAAATTGCTCGGGCGCCAAATATTCATAATCGCTAAAAAAAGCCAGCGGAATGCGCTCTTGGTTGCCGTAATTGATAAACTTCGGAATTAAATTTCCAAAAGAGCGTTCTAATAAAATGTGGCTTGCCGCCAGATTCTGCCAAACCACCCCATGCCCATGCAAATAATACAACCCGTCCAACACCTGCTCGGCAATCGACC
>CAYUZF010000143.1:1372-5933 GCA_964449615.1 uncultured Aureispira sp. | reverse complement strand
TTCCTCCGTCAATTGCCCTGCCTGCAACAAACTTCGGCGACTTACTATGGGCAACAACGCCAACTCAATAATGGTTGGCGTTTCAAAGCGAAAATTTTTGTGATAAGGCAAGAGGTTTAAATGGTTCAACTGTTGCGCTTTCTCGTAGCGCTCCGAGAGGAGTCCCGTATCAAATCGCGGGTGTAACTCGCTCCATTTTACAGCCCACTCTTGCCCTGTTGCCTGCTCCACAGCAGGATAAACACTGCCTTGTTGTTTTGGATCTAACGATTCGATTCGATTCACTTCGTACGCTTCCAAAAAAGCTATTAAATCCTTGATTGTTGCCATGCCCTATTTCAAATATGCTGCCTATTAACCCGATTTACCGCTGCAAAGCCTTCCAGTCGCCTGTTATGGCTAAGGTCAAGCCTGGCACCTGGATGTTGACAAACAATGTTTTGCCCGAAGGCGAAAAACAAACCCCTGCAAATTCAGAGTGAAAGCCGATGTTGCTAGCAATAGGATAAAAATCGCCGTTGGGGCGGATGCCAAAAATACGCGGATGGATGCCGTCTTCGCAAAAAACCACATCGCCCCAAGGGGCTACCGTCAAATTATCACAATAGCGCAACACCTTCGTGTCGTTGGGTTCTGCATACAAATACAACCGCCCGTAATACTTGGATTCGGTTTCGCGCTTGGTACCCTCGTAGCGACTGGGTACATATTTAAATATTTGTCCCGTTTTTAGACGCCCGCCGTTGGTACAAGCAAAATAAAGCTCGCCTTTGCCAAACCAAATGCCCTCCCCACGTGCGAAGACCGCCGCCCCTTTTTGCAGGCCTCGGTAGCGCAGATCATCTTTGGGCGCTTCTACGTCTTCCATGTCCATCCAACGCACGGCATACCCCGTCCCTTCTTGGAGCGCAGCCTCCGTCCAGTTGCGGGTATCCATACCTGTTTTCCAAACAAACGCCAGCGCTTGTAGTTGACCACCTTTGTGCAGTTTTCCTTTTTCTTTGGGAATAAAGCGGTAAAACAGGCCGTCCGAACGGTCTTCGGTGAGGTATACAATGCCTGTGCGGGGATCCACGGCAACCGCTTCGTGGTTGAACCGCCCCATTGCCCGCAGTGGTACGGGGTATTTGATGTAGGGCGTTTCTGTTGCAGGCACTTCAAAAACATAGCCGTGGTCTTTGGCGTGGGTCGCATTTTTGCTCACCACATATTCTTCGCAAGTCAACCACGACCCCCAAGGCGTAATCCCGCCTGCACAATTGCGCGCGGTTCCCGCCAAGCTCATAAAAACTTTTTCTACCGTTTGTGTTTTTTCATTATAAATACTAGTGGTTGTCCCACCGAGGTGCGGATAACGCCCGTAGCCACTGTCAAACAATTTTTTAGGGTCTATTTTGGGCAGGTATTGATTGCTGTAGCCGAAGGGGGATTCGACCAAGTAAGTCGGCGAATTTTCATGATTTCTAATGATAACCACTTTTCCATCGCTGCCTTCAAACGTTCCCATTCCATCGGCGCGGCCTGGCAACAGCAGTCCATCGCTCATGGTGCTGCCTTTTTCGGCAATAATTTTATAGGCAAAGCCCTTAGGCAACTCTAAAATGCCTTGTGGTTGTAGGGGTCCAAAGCCGACTGTTCTGGTGCGGGTATTGCTTTGCGCAAAACTCTGTAAGCCAGAAAAGCCCAAACTTACGGCACCCATCATTTTCAAAAAATTCCTGCGTGTTGTCATTTCCTCTAGTAGCTGTTTGGTTGTTGTTGAAGCATAAAACTATAGCTCAACTTTCGTGCAACTTTTGAGTAGTCCCTTAAAAGGCACGGTTATTCAAGAAACAAAATTCTACGGATAAAAACAAATAGCAGTTGTGCAGCAGCCAAAGCACTATTTTAGGCCGAGGCTAGAGCTAGGCGGTGGGGGCAAGTTTATTTTTTGGTAGGCCGCAATTCGCGTTTTGATGTTGTCTTTTATATTCTGATAGAAAAAATTATAGTCGTAGAGGTGGTAATTGCCTTTGCCCAGTGGTGTCTGTAGGCGCTGTTCGCTTGAAGCAGGCTCCACAAGCAATAACCCATCTTTGATTTGCGCATCCGCATAATGCAGTAAAATTTCATCTTTTTTGATGCGGCGATTGGGCATTAAAGCGCCTCTGTTGCTGTTTTTTTCTGCGAACGTGGTGTCTGTTGTCCAGGTAAGGGGATTGACACAAACGATGTTTTCTTTGATTTCGAACGCTTCTTTCATGCTGCTGTTGGCCTCTGTAGGGTGCTGGGCATTCCAAGAAATGAGGCAATTGGTTTGGGTGGCCGTGCTACACACAGCTAGGTTGATTTGCTCCAATGCGTAACGCTCCTCAATGGGCCAACCGATCACATAAGCAACAACCAGTTGTTGGCGCACGGCGCTGTCTTGTGCCAGCTCTGCCAACAGGCGTTTGCTGTGCAAAGAGCCTTGACTGTGCCCTGCTAAGATAAACGGGCGTCCTTTGTTGTAGTAAGTCCAATAATAGTCGAAGGCTTCTTTTACATCTTGGTAAGCGAGTTCTAGAGCCTGCGCTCCGTTGTCTTTTTTATCGACAAAAGAATAAAAAGCGGCTTGGCGGTATTTTGGAATAAAGACGTTACAATCGTCGTAAAAAGCACTGGCTTGGTAGCACAGGGGCAACACGCGGGTGCGCCAATTGGTGTGGGCGTGGTCCAACGGCTGGTTCCAGTACCGCGCTTTGATGTAGGTAGTCGGATGTACAAAAAAGACATCTACTTTTTTGTCGTTGAAGCGGCGACTGGGGTAATGCCAATCGTCTTGCAACGCATAATTTGGGGCGACAGGCGTCCGCTTTTCAGCAAATTTTTTGGGCGGCTTTATAAAAACAAGCAAAGATTCGCGACTGCAAGAAGTTAAAACAAACAACAGGCAAAGTGGAAAAATACGGCTTAAAAGCAGTGGCAAGTGGGGCATAACAATCCTTATCTATCGGTCTACAAAATAGTCTTTACTAATTTACAACTAGAGTGCCATTAATGTTCTTAAGCGGACTTTGATGACGGTCTATTTTCTATACCAACCCTCCTTTTGTGCCGCAGCAAATGAAGGTTCTCTATTCTTAGAAAGAAATTTGGTTGTAAAAATTGAAAAAAAAGCTTTATCTTTCTGCCTAACTGGGTCGCCGACCTGCTACAATTCCTATTCTTCCAATCCCGCCTTACCCTGTAGGGCAATTACGACTACGCTACACGATGAGTTTTCAAGAAAGTTTTGACGATTTAGCCAACAAATGCAAGGACTATCAAAAAAGGGTAGACAAATATAAGTGGTGGTACAAAGCACCTTTTCAGGAGCGCTACATTGTTGTCAATAAAATTTTACAAGTCCACCAAGACAGCAAACTGCACCTAGAAGCAATAGAGGCCGGCGAACAGGTTCTGCCAGGGGGTCAAAGCTTGACCCCTGCGCGCCGTCTATTTTACGATTTGCAAGAAGTGGTACCGCCTTTTTTGGCGAGCGGTTGCAAAGCTTATTATTACCTACAGCGCTACCGCATTGACTGCACGCATCTGCTCAAAACATTTAGTTATTCGACCTACAAAGGCGATTGGGAAAAGTCGCGAGAGCTGATTACTTGGATGGGGGAAATCAACGACAAACAAGAGCAGTACAATGCCAGTGGTTCGCTCAATCAAAGTATTGAAGACTTAAAAAATTTGGGCGATTTTTCCAACCTATCCGACGCAGATTTAAGAGCTTTGGAAGAGGAGGTGCGCAATGTTCAAGCCTTGTTGAGTGATAATGAAGATTTATTGGATTCTTTTTCTGCAGAAGATTTGGCGTTTATCAATGAAGCCTCTGCCCACTTGGAGAGCAACCAACACAAACTTAAGGGGTTGCCCGAAGTGGACACTTCTTTTAAATACGAAGAACCGCCCGCTATTGAGGCCCTCTCCTACCGCAGCCACCAACTGGCAGTGCTGGTCGATAATTTTAAACGCGACAACGATGCCAACCAGCCTATTTTGGACATTGACCAATTTAAGCGCGACCTTAAAAGCAGTTTTGATTTGACGGTAGATGTTTGCGCGGATGTGTATCGCGCTTTGATGGAGGCGTTTGGCGCTTACAAAGACTTTGATTTAAAAAAGCTGTGCGATACACTGCACGATGTTTTTGAGCGATTTGGCAACGATGATTATTTGTTTAAGCGCTACCCTAAAGGTGTGGGCGCTAGACACATGCAAGTACACCGTGGCATTCCAGATACTATTACTATGGAAACGTACTTGATGCTGGCTATTGGTTTTTTGTAGGTGGCTCTAGATTCTAAGGGCTTAATCGAATAGGCGCCAAGAAATCCCAATGCGCACGACAAAATTGTGAATGGGATGTTGGTAGGCAGTAAAATAATTTTTTCGGTCGTAAAGAAAGTAGGAAACGTTTTCGGCACGCGCAAAGAAACGGAATTGCCAAATTCTAAAGCTGGCATAAACATCCAAACGAGGATACATTTGCACAGGCGCATTGTCTTGTATGTAAAAAGCTCCTGTCAAAGGCGCATACGCATCGGCAAAA
>CAYUZF010000143.1:0-1314 GCA_964449615.1 uncultured Aureispira sp. | reverse complement strand
TTCGGGCAAGCGCATAAATTCCCGTCCTACCAAAATTGGCTGCCAGATCACTTCGTTGTCTAAACTCAACCGCCAAATTTTCAAATCGCCTACTGCTTTGACTTGCAATAAGTTGATGGTACTTGGCGCTTGTTGTACGCGTTCTTTGGTGTAATAGACCCAATTGCTCAACGTGTGGTTGAGTACCGTTCCCTTGACTCTTAGATCGAAAAATTTATTTTTAAAACGGTTGCGGTAGCTACCGCCAAAGTTGAGCGTTTGTATTTGCCGAAAGGCTAAATTATTGTTCCAAATAGGCTGCCAAGAAACGTAAAGTTGGCGCGTAATTAAGCTGGGTTGGTAGCGTTGTACATTCCCCTCGCCCTCCAAGTAGCCAATTTTGCCCATGTCGTAGCCCACATGCCCCCGCAAGAAGAAATCAAGCTGCCGTTCTGCCCACGTCAATTGCCCATTTATACGGTATTTAAATTTGTATTGAGGGTTGCTTTGTAATAAAATACCTGCTGAAAAGTTATGCACGTCAAAATGCACGGGCTCCTGAAACACAGCATTCCAGCGGTGGCGTCCGTAGACTTTGAACCACAGCGGCGCGCTGTTGAGATCGCCCCCTACCGCTTGGCGAAAGCCAATCTCATTTTCTAACAACTGGTGCCGAACAAATAGGCGAATACCGCGCGGATTTACACTAGCTTCTCCGTATAAACTGTTGTCTGTAGGTGGGGAGGTGTCATAATATTTATAACGGTTGAAATGGTAGTGAATACCGTGTTCCCAAGCATTGGAAGCCGTATTTTTGGTGTCTAACGAGTCCACGCCTCGGTTGTACCAAAATTGGGTGTAATGCAGAGAAGTTTTGTTGTACCGCGTTTCTCCTGTAGTTGTATTAATCGGCACATCAGCCAAAAAATCTACCTCTGTTTCTTGTAAAAAGGTATCTTGGATGCCGCCGTTGTCCTCTTGCTTGATTGCCGCATTGAAGAAACTAAAATAACTGTGGTAGCGTTTGTTGTTGGTAATAAAACGCATGGTGTAACCGATGTTCTGGTTGCGCGTGCGGTGGTGGGCAAAATAGCCCGCTTGATTTACCAAACTGTATTGTATACCCAAATAGACGTTTTTATTAAAACGGTAGCCAAAATCTGCTTTTACAAAGTTGTTTCGTTGGTTGAGTTGCGAATAATACAAAGCAGTAAACGGACGATAGTTGGCAACTTGATAATATTTAACGTGTTCTTGCTGAAGGATGTATCGGTCAAATTGGTTTAAGCCCACTCTAAATCCACCACTCCAGTCGGGGGCTTGATACACCAGATC
>CAYUZF010000142.1:9857-13686 GCA_964449615.1 uncultured Aureispira sp. | reverse complement strand
TAGAGGTGAACATCCCAGAGCAAGGTTGGGATGGCATTTACAAAGGGCAACCTGCCGCCGCTGGTACCTACAGTTGGTATGCAGACATCTTGTTCAGAGATGGTGAAACCATACAAATAAAGGGTAATGTTACCTTATTGCGCTAACAGCTAACAAAAAAATTACAGAGACTTTGTAGAAGCGTCTCTGTAATTTTTTTCAAATAAACAGTATACTTGTTGTAAGATTGCCGCGTTTCATACGTTATAGTAATAGCCGTTACTGCAGGCAATTTTTTTCAGTACAAACATTAGAATTTTAATAAGCTAAGTTATTGAACAGATACCGCAGCTTTTTTATAAAATATATTGGTGTAACCATTGTCAATCCATCGATTATGAAACTATTTTTTAGACTATCCCTTCTTGCGTTTGTCAGCGCAGCAGCTGTGGCCTTACCAACAAAGGAAGTACAGGCACAGGATCCTAGATACTCGCAATACTACCAAGCACCTATGCGTTTGAACCCTGCAATGGCAGGTGTTTTTGATGGTATTTGGCGTGTTGGTGCTAATTTTAGAACACAGTGGGGGTCTGTCTTAGGTGGGCAAAATGCCTATTATACCTATTCTGTAGGAGGGGAGTATAAATTACCTGTTTTTCGGGATGATTATGTAGGCCTTTCTTTTTCTGCTTTGACGGATGTTGCGGGAGGAGGACAGTACAATGTTACTGACATCAACATTGGTGCAACCTACCAAAAGAAATTAACTGGTGGTGGTCGCAGCTATCGTCCTGCGTTGACCTCTTATTTGGTGGCAGGAGCACAAGTGGGTTTTGGACAGCGCAGTGTACGTTGGATAGACTTGACGTACAGTACGCAGTATGTTTTGGACGACAACAGCTACAACCCAGGTGCTGCTAGTGGTGAGGATCGCGGTTCACTGCGCAATACTAAAATTTATCCAGATTTAAGCGCTGGTTTATTGTGGTATGGTGTGATGGGCAAGCGCAAAAGTATCTACGCTGGTTTTGGTATGTTCCACATCAATCGTCCAGAAATTTCTTTGATTAACCGATCTGCAACTAGTGCTTCGCTAGAGCGTTTGTACAGCCGTTTTACGGTGCATGCTGGAGGAGAGTTCCTAATCGGTGGGCCTAATTCTCCCATCAGTCTTTTGCCTGGTGCAGTGGGAATGTTTCAAGGGCCAAGTATGGAGATTAATTTTGGAATTGGCGCTAAATACCAAGCGGCGCGCTACGATGATTTTGCTTTCCGTTTGGGGGTTTGGACGCGCTTAGTAAACCGTCAGGAAATTGATATTGATAACGATGCTTTAGTCGTTTCTATGGGGTTGGATTACCAAGCTTTTCAATTTGCGATAAGCTATGACATCAATACTTCTACTTTGATGGCTGCGTCGAATGGATTGGGCTCTTTAGAATTCTCCATTTTGTATACCCACGGTGGGGATTATTCAAGAGGGCAAACTTGTCCTGCATTCAACTAATAACGAACTTATTACAATTTATAGAAGGCTGTTCCTTTTTGCGCGGGGCAGCTTTTTTTATAAAAATAGGCGTAGAAATTTGTAAGTCTATACAAATGTCCTATCTTTGCTGCGCACTTCGGTGAAACGGCGAGGTAGCTCAGTTGGTTAGAGCGCAGCACTCATAATGCTGAGGTCGGGGGTTCGAGTCTCCCTCTCGCTACTTATAAAGGCATAAATAGTTGTTTATCAACTGTTTATGCCTTTTTTTATTTTCTTACTTTACAAGGAGGTTTTATGGATCAGCGTTCGATCAAACAACAACTTTACAAAAATTGCCAAGAACAACTGCATGCACGGCTACAACAGTTGGAAACCCGCTTTGCGGATTTGGACCGTGCATTGGCGCAAGAGACCAAGAGCAGCGTAGGAGACAAGTATGAGACGGGCCGCGCTATGATTCATTTGGAGCGCAACAAATTACAACAGCAAAAGGCCGTTGTTTTGCAGCAGCAACAACAGTTGGCAGCTATAAATACACAGCAAGTTACGCCCGTTGTAGAAATGGGAAGTGTGGTGGTGACAAATGAACAAGCCTTTTATTTGTCGATTGGGTTGGGAAAGTTGCTGGTAGACAACAAGGCCTATTATGCGTTGACGGGTGCCTCGCCTGTAGGTCGCTTACTATTGGGCAAAAAAGCAGGCGAGGCGTTTGAATTTAGAGGAAAACGGTACCAGTTGTTAGCCGTTTTTTAAACCACCCAATACATATCGGTTATTACTAAAATACCAAATAATACGCTCGCTACTCCATTGGTAGTAAAAAAAGCCAAATTGACATTGGACAAATCGTTTGGCTTGACCAATAAATGCTGATAAAACAACAAACCACTAAAGAGAACAGCGCCTACCCAATAAAAGCCGTGTGTAAGTGTCGTGGTGCCAATATAAACGACTAAGCCCGCTGCCAATAGATGCAGCCCATTGGAGAGCCACAACGCCCCTTTTTTGCCCAGCGCCGCAGGAATGGAATTTAGACCTAAATCGCGATCAAATTCCTCGTCTTGGAGGGCATAGATGATGTCGAAACCCGCTACCCAAAACAACACGATACAGCCGTATAAAATCGCAAAAATGCTCGCCGCATCAAACGCACCTGTCACTGCCAAATAAGCTCCCACAGGAGCCAATGCCAACCCGACTCCCAATACAAAATGACAGAGCGAAGTAAAGCGTTTGGTATAAGAATAACCCAAAATAACCAGTAAGGCAACAGGAGAGAGGTAAAAACACAGTGGATTGATAAAGTAACAAGTAGCGACAAACAAGAGGCAGTTTCCGATGATAAATAGCAGCGCATTAGCTGGCGTAACTATACCTGCAGGAATTTCTCGCACCGCTGTTCTAGGATTTTTACCATCAATGTCTCGATCTACGTAGCGGTTAAATGCCATTGCTGCACTGCGCGCAAATACCATAACGGCTAGCACTTTAAGAAACAACGTCCAATCAATAGCAGCAGCAGTGCTTTGGGTGCTGGCTAAAAAGAAACCGATGCATGCGAATGGCAAGGCAAAAATGGTATGGCTAAACTTGATGAGAGAGAGGTAATTTTTCATAGCGAAAAATAATCGTTTGCAGAGGGCGGTGTAAGAAAAAACCTCTGTAATCCAGTATTGGACTACAGAGGTGTATGCTATTCAGAAGAGAATGGATCTATTCTCCGTCTTTTTCTAAGGCAACCACGTCAGATTTGATGGTCAACATAGTGTTGGCAGGCAGGGTGTTGGCTGTAATGGTAACGGTCTTATTTTGTTGACCTTTTTTACCTTTAGAATCAAATTTAACTTTGATTTCGCCTTCTTCGCCTGGAGCGATAGGATCACGGGGCCACTCTGGTACCGTACATCCACAGCTTCCTCTAGCGTTGCTAATCGTCAACGGGTTGGTACTGGTGTTTGTAAATTTAAAAACGTGCTCTACTTTGTCGCCTTCTTCCAACGTACCAAAGTCAAAACTGTTTTCTTCAAATGTAATTTGAGCGGCTTCTTCTGGGCTCAATTCTGGTTGTTGCTGTGGCTGTGTGTTGGTATTGACGGGTTTGATGGCAGGCTGTCCAGTAGCTGGATTAATACTAGCGGTGTTGGTATTAGCAACGGGAGCCGTAGGCGTGTTCAATGCGCGAGCTGCGGCCAAGGTACTAGGCGCTGCACCTCCTGCAAAAACATTGTACGTTAATATCAATAACCAAACGGTCATAACCGCCATTCCACCTAAGATTAAATTTTCTTTGTTTTCCATTGTTATAATGTGCTGTTTTTTGTAATAGGAATTAAATGCTATAATATGATCGTTGTACCT
>CAYUZF010000142.1:0-9719 GCA_964449615.1 uncultured Aureispira sp. | reverse complement strand
AGCTATTCGCCCGCTTTGGAGTTATAAAGGTGGGGCAGTAGCCTCTTATTTTTTCATTCTAAACTATACAGAACATTATGGCTTTTCGCAAAGAGAAGGACTCTATTGGATATATTGATGTGCCTGCAGATAAATATTGGGCTGCACAAACACAGCGCTCGTTACAGAATTTTAAGATTGGTGGACAACAAATGCCCCAAGAAGTGATCCGTGCGTTTGCTATTCTCAAAAAAGCAGCCGCGCAAACCAACGCCGAATTGGGCGTGTTGGACCAGAGCAAAGCAGACTTAATTGGTCGGGTATGCGATGAGATACTAGAAGGAAAATTAGACGATCAGTTTCCTTTGGTGGTTTGGCAAACGGGGTCGGGGACACAATCCAACATGAACGTCAACGAAGTTATTGCCAATCGGGCGCACGTCTTGCAAGGAGGAGACTTAGCAGATGAGCAGAAAAGCATACACCCCAATGACGATGTAAACAAATCGCAGTCTTCTAACGACACTTTTCCAACGGCAATGCACATTGCTGCGTATCAAAAAATAATGGACAGCACCCTGCCAGGCATCCAAGCGTTGCGCGATACGCTAGCGAGCAAATCCGAGGCGTACAAAGACGTGGTTAAGATTGGCCGTACACACTTTATGGATGCTACGCCTGTGACGGTAGGGCAAGAACTGTCGGGGTTTGTGGCTCAATTAGACCACGCCACTAAAGCCATAAAAAATACGTTAGAACATCTGTCAGAATTGGCACTAGGGGGAACGGCTGTAGGAACGGGCTTGAACACCCCAAAGGGTTATGCAACGTTGGTAGCTCAAAAAATTGCTGAACTAACGGATTTGCCCTTCGTAACTGCCAAAAATAAATTTGAAGCATTGGCTGCTCACGATGCCCTTGTAGAAACGCATGGCGCTCTTAAAACAGCGGCTGTTTCATTGATGAAAATAGGCAATGATATTAGAATGTTGGCTTCTGGGCCGCGCTGTGGCATCGGAGAATACAACATTCCTGCTAACGAGCCAGGCTCCTCCATTATGCCTGGTAAAGTAAACCCAACACAATCAGAAGCCTTGACCATGGCCATGGCACAAGTTGCGGGCAATGACGTCGCCATCAACGTAGGAGGCATGACTGGACATTTTCAGTTGAATGTCTTCAAACCTATGATGATTTATAATTTTTTGATTTCGGCGCAGTTGATTGGCGATGCCTGTCAAAGTTTTGATACCAATTGTGCGCAAGGGTTGGAGCCAAGTTTAGAAAACATCAAAGAGAATTTGAACAATTCCCTAATGTTGGTAACGGCATTGAACACCAAAATAGGTTACGATAAAGCATCGGAGATTGCCAAGAAAGCATACAAAGAAGGCAGTACATTAAAAGCCGCAGGGGTGGACTTGGGGTATTTGTCTGCAGAAGAGTTTGACCAATGGGTACGGCCCGAAGACATGACAGGAGGAATGTCGTAGAGGCGTAGAGCATACGCCCACCGAACAAAAAAGAAAACAAAAAAAACGCCCGCCCGAAAATCTTTTCGGACGGGCGTTTTACAATAAGTAATGTTACTTACTAATAACCAATTTGGTAGATTTTAGAACCTTACCGTTTTGATCTTTTAAGAGTACAAAGTAAGTACTGTTGGCCCAGTTGTTAACTGGAATTTCCATGCTGCCTTCAGCCGTGTTGGCGGTTTGGCTGTATACTAATTTACCTGCATTGCTAACCACATTTAATTGAACGGTTTTAGCAGCTACCTGGTAACGTACTTGAACAAAGCTAGAAGCAGGGTTAGGATTAACTTCTAACAAGTTGGGTACCGTACGAACTACGTTAGAGCGCAAGAGGATGATGCCGCCGCCATTATTATCGTCGTCGTCGTCGTCTCCACCGCCGCCAAGCGTACAACCCGCCAGTACAAAGCTAGTGGCACAAGTAGCACTACAACCGTTGTTATCTGTTACGTTAACAACGTATTGTCCTGCATTCAAACCTGTAAAGTTACCCGTGCTATTAGAAGCAGCACCTGGCGTAGTAAAGTTTGCTAGGTTAAAGGTGTAAGGAGCAGAACCGCCCGAAGCCGCTACCGTGGCAGAACCATCGTTACCAGCGCAAGACTCATCGGTAGTGGATACCAAAGTCACGTCGATAGGAGCAGGATCAGCAACCGTTACGCTCACCACATCCGTACAACCGTTGGCTGCGGTAAGAGTAGCGTTATAAGTACCCGCACACAAATCAGTAATCGTTGTTGTGGTCGCACCATTGTTCCAAAGTACCGTGAAACTTCTGGAAGAATCTGCGGCCTCTACGGTTGCCGTTCCGTCGCAGTCGCCCACACAGCTCGGCATAGTGCTAGAGCCAAATCCTACAATGCCAGGAACATCTGGAATGGTGAAGTTGGCATTCTGAGAACAACCATTGGCATCTGTAACGGTAAAGTTATAGGTGCCAGGTGCCAAGTTGTTGAACGTAGCGTTGTTTTGTGCTTGACCACCGCCGAGGGTGTAGGTAAAATTACCCGTTCCACCAGCAGCTATAAGCGTAATGCTACCATCGGACTGGCCACAAGTAGCCGCACTAATGTTAGAAGCCGTCAATTGAACAGGCGCAGGTTCGGTAATAGTTACGGTAGTAGAACCCGTACAGCCATTGGCATCGGTCACCTCAATGGTATAAGTACCAGCCGCTAAACCTGAGAAGCTACCGTTATTTTGAGTAGTAGCGCCGCCATCAATAGAATAGGTAAACGCAGCCGTTCCATTGTTTACAGAGGCCTCAATAGCACCTGAAGTATTACCAGCGCAATCAATAGCTGTAGTTGTAGCACGAACAGCTAAAGTAACTACGCTGTCAGGAATAGTAATAGTCGTATCGTAAACACAGTAATTCATATCACAAACGCGGAACGTATAGGTACCGGGCGCTAGGTTATTAAATGTTGGACTGGATTGAGATTGACCGTCGATGTAATACAAGAACCCAGGTGTACCTCCAGAAGCAGCCAATGTAACACTACCATTAGTATTGCCACAAACCGCCGCAGTTAAATTCACTACAGAAACCTGAATTGGATCAGGCTCGCCGATGGTAACTGTTGTCATTGCAGTACAACCATTGGCATCCATCACCAGCACATCATACGTGCCAGCTGCTAAGAAATCAAAATCAGCACTGGATTGGAACGTATTGCCGTTGTCGATAGAAAATAGGTAAGGTGCCGTACCACCAGTAGCCGCTGCATTGATCGCTCCTGATAGGTTGTTGCTGTCGCGAACGCTGACCGAATTAGAAGGACAATCTACATTTTGCGCTGTTGCAGATAGAAATAGCGGCGTTACATTGCCGCCGATGGTGAAAGTTTGGCCTGTACAAGAAGGCGTACAGCCGTTGGCATCTGTTACCCAAATGGTATAATTGCCTGCGGGCAATCCTGAAAACATACCATCCGTATTGTTGTAAAAAACACCTGTAGTCCAGTTGACTACTTGGTAGTTGTAAGGAGCCACGCCGCTGCTGGCTATAATAGTAGCCGTTCCGTCGCTGCTGTCACAAGCCAAATCCGTAGAAGAAACTAGGGTTACTGTCAAGGAATCGCAGGCAGGGGGCGGTGGTGGAGCCGTTACATTAACAGTGTAAGTATAGGTGTTTTGTCCAATTACAGGACAAGCGTCGTCAGACACCGTAACGGTGAAACTCTGACTACCAACATCCGCCGTAGTAGGAGTCCAACAGAAAGTACCTGTAGGAAAAGGAGCACCCGCTACCGTGAAGGTCGCGCCAGCAATAGCTGCATTCCAAGTCAAAAAAACGTTTTGCCCAGTATCTACGTCGTTAGAAGTAATGTTAAAACACAACTGGGTACCTGCCTGTACGCTGGCGGTATAATTGGTGGTACCGTCTACACCAGAGGCAGTAGGCGCATTGTTGTTGCAAGGAACTACTGTAAACTGAATGTCGCGCACCACTTGCCCGATAAGAACACCGTTTCTAAATTCTTCTACTAAGACACACAAAACTCCTACTTGCGCAATGCTAGGGGTAAGCTCAATGGCTCCAGTATTGGGGTCAATTGTTACGCCATTGGTAGTAGTCAATGGCGAGGTCGCACTGTAACCAGCGCCATAGGTTACGGGGTTATTGTTATCTTGATAACAATCCACCAACGAAAAGCGCAAGTCATCCCCATCAGGATCTACAGCGCCGTGGTTGTAAAAGAAAGGTTGCCCAACACAAGTAAACGGCACAGGAGGGTTAAGAAAAACAGGAGAATTATTGCAACTAGTGCTGTTGCTCAGGTGTGATTCAATATAAATAGCTTGGCTACTAGGACTTAAAGTAGTAATTGCATTGTTTCTACAACATAGACGATAGCCAAATTCAACATTTGTACAATTACCTGGAAGCGTAATTACTCCCGTGTATATGTGTTGCTCTATCCCAAAAACTCCATTGCCACCATTACAGGCAGAACCTACAATACCTGGACAAATAGGAGTGATGTCTGTAATTGAACTTCTAGTAATACGCTCAGTGCCGCTGCCACAAGAGCCTGACCAAGATATGGAGGCTGTATTGGGAATATTGATACCATTGCAATCGCGGTAAAAAGAAAGAGTAACAGCATATTGGTTGTTGCCAATACAAGTGTAAGTGAGGTCGGCGCCCATTGCGTGGGTAGCTTTTGCCTCTTGTGAACACACCAACAAACAGCTCAACAAAGCGAGCCATAGGCAGTGTTTAGTTAGGAATTGATTCATAAAACTTGTAATTAAATAGGTTGACAAAAAGGATTAACAATGAATAAAAGTTTGGGGAGTCGTAGTAGGTAGAGCTACTAGTTAATAAGCTTTCAGGCGCTTCTTTAACAAGAACGTGAACGAAGTGTTAAATGTACACCTATCTTTCTATAAAAACAAGATTTTTATCAATCAAATTTACTATAAGGGCTGATTTACAGGAAGTTGGAGGTTTGATATCTAAGGAAGTAAATACTGGGATACGTATAAAATGCTGATCGCTAGTAGACACAGCAAAGAAGAAAAAGCCAGCAAAAGGGTTGTGAGTGGCCAGAATACAAAAAAAATAGCCCAGAGTCGGTGGCTCTGAGCTATTGGTGTATTCCTGTAGGTCTGGTTAAAACTTACTAGAAAAGTTGGTCATGTGTTCGTTGTAGTATAAAACGCAAAATAAGCTAGTATTGGTTTGCCCACTACCGTTAAAAATACCTTAAAATCAATAAATTAACGCGCTCTGTGACACGGTTAATCCAGGTGCCTGTTTGGGACAAAAAAACTTTCTTGACAAAAACATACTGTTTCACAACAGAACACAAGAAAAATGACAAAAAAACAGAATTTTTTTTGAGAGGCTCAAATAGTTGTTAGTCAACATATTAAATGCCTTTTTGATGTAGGTACATGGAATGATGTTTATAGTTGGAGGGGTAATCGTTAAACAATAATTTGCTTTTTGTTTAATTAAAGACTATCTTTGTTTAAACAAGCAGATAAAGCAATATTGCTGGTGCAAAAAAAACTATGAACATGTCCGATATCAACTTCAGCACTGAAATTTACAAGTTAGAACACATTCTAACCAACTTCGCTCTCAAGCTGACCAGAAACATGGAAGATGCTAAGGATTTATACCAAGAAACGGCGTATAGAGCTTTGGTCAACCAAGACAAGTTTAGAGTTGGGACGAACATCAAGGCGTGGATGTTCACTATTATGCGCAATATTTTTATCAATAACTACCGCAAAAAAATAAAGAAGAACACCATCTTGGACGCTACGGACAACCAATATTACCTCAATTCGGGTGGTCCTGCGATTTTAAACGATGCAGATTCTTCAATGATGATGAAGGAACTCAAAGAAATTGTCAACAAATTGGAAGACAATACACGTGTGCCGTTTTTGATGCACTATTATGGGTACAAATACCAAGAGATCGCCGACCAGTTGGATTTGCCACTAGGAACCATCAAAAGCCGTATTTTCTTTGCACGCAAAGAGTTGAAAGCAAACGTAATTGCCAACTACCCTGGCGCGATTGAACGCTCTGCTTAGAACCAACTCGCGCACTGCCTATACCAAATGGCGCAAAACGAAATAGAAAGGTTATTTAATGAAATAGAATGCCTGCTGTCCTTATTTGGATGGTGGGCATTTCTGTGGTTAGAGGGGGGCGGTATTTAAAGTTGTCAAAAAATAGGTATACTATTTAAGAACTAGATTAGCATTATTTGCGCTTTTTTTACGTAATGCATTGAATTTTAATTAGTTGTAGGTAGTCAGTGAGTTTGAGTTTATTATTTTGTTTAAGAAAGCATCAACTAAAGTTCTACAAAACTTGACTTTTGTTTAAGGATGTTCTATCTTTGGTTCAACAAAAGGGGAGTGATTTTGCTCAATAACAGAAAAACTTACAGTTATGTCTAAGATTAATTTCAGTAGTGAAGTATCCAAGTTAGAAGGTGTACTTTTGAATTTTGCGTTCAAATTGACTCGAAACAGGGAGGAATCTAAAGATCTTTATCAGGAAACGGCATATCGAGCACTGGTGAATAAAGATAAATTCCGTGAAGGAACCAATATCAAAGCTTGGTTGTACACAATTATGCGTAACATCTTTATCAACAATTACCGCAAGAAAGTTAAGAAGAATACGATTCTTGACTCTACAGAAAACCAATTTTACTTAAATTCGGCAGGGCCTGTAACCGCCAACGGCGCGAACTCCTCCATCATGATGGGAGAGCTGCAAGAAATGGTAAACAAGTTGGACGATAGTATTAGAAGTCCTTTTATGATGCATTATTATGGGTACAAATACCAAGAAATTGCAGACCAATTGAACTTACCTTTGGGTACTATTAAGAGTAGAATTTTCTTCGCACGTAAAGAATTGAAACATGCTGTTATGAAAAGCTACAAAGGGGTGATCAACAGAACTGCCTAGGTTTTGTTAAACGAGCTTAAATTTATAGCAAGTAGCACACCCTAAAAATATAGTTAGTCGCAGCACTTAAACCTATTCCGAATCCACTCGGAATAGGTTTTCTTTTTACGAAAACCTCTTTTTATACGATGGAAAAAGATGGCATTGTTGAATATCTCAACTATTTTTGTCAATTTGTTCAACTTTTTTTGGAAATGAAATTACAGCTTATACGCATATTTTAAGGCTTAAGTATTTGTTAATCAGAGGGTTAAATTTTGCTTTCTCTTCCGATAGGAATACTATTGAAACGAAAAAAAGCGTGTTCACGGACTTCTACTACTTGTTTTCTGTTTAAGTTTGTCGTACATTTACTTAAACAAAAACGGAACAAACGCATTTGCATCACCACAAACTCCAATA
The DNA here is from genome assembly GCA_964449615.1 of uncultured Aureispira sp. Classification (GTDB taxonomy): domain Bacteria; phylum Bacteroidota; class Bacteroidia; order Chitinophagales; family Saprospiraceae; genus Aureispira. Next base: position 2,351 of record CAYUZF010000142.1, on the reverse strand, counting down.
GTATGACTACCACCAATTTTTTGCAACAGGTAGCTGGTTTAGAAGCACCTCTAAGAGCGTTTGCTAATCGGTTAACTAACAATACAGAAGCGACACAACAACTGTACAAAACTACTGTAGAGAAAGCGCTTGCAAAACAACATCGCTACCAAGAAGATCGCAATCTTAAGAAATGGTTGTTTACCCTTATGCGGAATGTACATGCCGACAACTATCGCAGAAGTGTAAAACCAGCGCCCTTTAGTGCTACTCCTCCAGAGCAGGAAAAACAGATCGGACACAGGGCACCACAAAGCATTAACTATGCGATATGGATGAACGACATGCAGTTGCTGGTTGATGGATTGGATCATGAGCGACAGACTGTTTTCCTGCTGCACTATTACGGCAATAGCAATCAAGAAATTGCAGAGCGCTTAAGTTTGCCCTTATCTACCATCAGTGCGCGCATCACCTCTGCTAGGAAGGAGTTGAAAAGTGTTTGCTTACAAAAAAGATAACTCCGCATTGATAACCACAGCTTAAGCTAGTGCGTTGGGTACTAAATTTTCTGCGTGAAGATTTCATAAGCTTACCGACTGTAAGAAGTGCAAGAACTGCTTTCGTACAAGCAGTTTTTTTATTTTTTTTAACTAAAAACAGGGAACCATAATAGGAAAAAACTAGTTTCAGCTTACTACTGTGTTTTTTTATTTTGTAAAAAAGACTAGAAGTAGGTTAATTAGCTAATAGTCAGTCTATAAAGAGAGGGCTGTTGTTACAGATTATTTATTTTTGTTTAGTTTTTTGATAAAAAAATACCATGAAACTTGATTTTTGTTTAACAATATTCTACCTTTGGTTAAACAGAAAGGAACGAGTGATCTTACTCCATTAACAACCTTATTCTATTTGCTATGAAAGATTTTAATAACGCAATTGCACAACTCGAGGAGGTGTTATTGAAATTTGCTTACAAGCTCACTAAGAGCAAAGACGAGGCAAAGGATTTGTACCAAGAAACGGCCTACCGAGCGCTGCGCAACAAAGGTAAATTCCAAGAGAATACCAATCTAAAAGCTTGGTTGTGTACGATTATGCGCAACATTTTTATCAATAATTATCGCCGAAACAAAAAGAAAAACACCATGTTGGATGCAACCGACAACCAGTTTTTTCTCAATACAGCAGGGCCTACGGTTGTGAACAATGCCAACTCTTCCTTGATCATGAAAGAAATACAGGACGTTATAGACCGGTTGGACGTGGGCATCAGTGAACCCTTTATGTTGCATTATTACGGGTACAAGTACCACGAAATCGCCGAGCAGCTAGAATTGCCATTGGGAACGGTAAAGAGCCGTATTTTCTTTGCACGCAAAGAATTAAAAGTAGCCTTATTGGAAAATTACAAAGATTTAGCGGAGTATATTGCCTAGCTTGCTCCTATAAATAAATGATACTGTAATAGCTCCTTCAAAATCTTTTTGGGGGAGCTATTGCTATTATAGGGAAGTCCCAAAAAAGAGGCTTAACATATAGCTAGAGATGCTAAGAATGTACCCAGTCACAGAAAGAACGAATTTTGTTTAACTTTTTCTGTAAGGCTGTTTTTGTGTTATAATTAGCTGGTTTTCATTTATTTATAACGAAATTTGATTTTGTTTTTCTTTTTTTTTGTTTAACCTTTTGCGGAAAAAAGCACCACAAAACTTGCATTTTGTTTAAGAGTGTACTATCTTTGTTTAAACAAACGGAGCGATATTGCTCATTCACGAAATCACAATGTATGTCTACGATAAACTTCAACAGCGAAATCTCCAAACTAGAAACCGTATTACTAAAGTTTGCTTTCAAGCTAACAAAGAACAGCGAGGACGCAAAGGATCTTTATCAAGAAATGGCATACCGTGCATTGAGGAATAAAAGTAAGTTTAAAGAAGGTACGAATTTGAAGGCATGGTTATTTACGATTATGCGTAATATTTTTATTAATAACTACCGCAAAAAAGTCAAGAAGAACACCATTCTAGATTCTACCGATAACCAATTTTATCTTAATACGGGAGGGCCTACAGTTGTGAACCATGCCAACTCTTCCTTGATCATGAAAGAAATACAGGCTATTATAGACCAGTTGGATACGAGCATCAGTGAACCCTTTATGTTGCATTATTATGGGTACAAGTACCACGAAATTGCCGAACAACTAAAACTACCACTAGGAACAGTAAAGAGTCGTATTTTCTTTGCACGCAAAGAATTAAAAGTAGCTTTACTAGAAAACTACAAAGATTTAGCAGAGCATATCGCTTAATACATTGTGTAAGAAGTAATCATAATAATTGTGTATCTTGATTACAAAAAGCGAC
>CAYUZF010000141.1:0-13778 GCA_964449615.1 uncultured Aureispira sp. | reverse complement strand
TGAATTTGCACAAATTCGCAATTACGTCAAGGGCGACGATTACCGCAGCATCAATTGGAAAGCCACCAGCCGCAAAAACGAGCTGATGATCAACCAATTTGAAGACGAGCGTTCCCAGCAAATTTTTTCGGTCATCGACAAAGGCCGCTCTATGCAAATGCCCTTCCACGGCATGAGTCTCTTAGATTACGCCATCAACACCGCGTTGGTCATTTCCAGCGTTTCACTCCAGAAACACGACCGCGCAGGTCTCTTGACCTTTTCCGATAAAATTGGCGCCACCATCAAAGCCGATGACGGTTCGCAGCAGCTCAAACACATCATCGAAACGCTTTACAAAGAACAACTTCGAAGCCAACTACGAGCTGCTCTACACCGCCACCAAACAATTCATCAAACGCCGCAGCCTCTTGTTTCTATACACCAACTTTGAAAGCTACTCGGCTATGGCACGCGTATTGCCCTTGCTGCGCCGCATCAATCGCATACACCTCTTGGTAGTTGTCTTTTTTGAGAACACCGAAATCGGCGACTACGCCCAACAGGAAGCCCACACCACAGAAGAAATTTATTACAAAACCATCGCCTCTAAATTCGTAGAAGAAAAATTCCGCATCGTTCAGAAACTCCGCCAATACGGCATTCAGGTCATTCTGACCCGCCCCGAAGAGTTGTCGGTGGACAGCGTGAATAAGTATTTGGAATTGAAGGCGCGTGGAATGATCTAAAGGAGATCGGAGTGGTTCATTTCGCTCAATACTACCCTTAATCCCAACAGAACAAGCTGTAGTTTTGCACCTTCACAACTTCCTATAGAGGTTATTGACCTCAATAGAAAAACGGTGATGACAACTACAGCATCTACTATAAACGTCTCCAAATTGCCTGCTGGCGTATATTTGATTAAAGCAAACAGCGCGGATTAAGTACTCACGCAAAAATTAATCGTTAAATAAACAACTATATTCTAGTTGCCCGTGTACATACGGCAAGGAGCGTTTTCAATAGGGGAGCGTTCCTTGTTGTAGTATACTCCTTCTATTTTTCAACAATTCTCCTATCTTACTTGTATTTTCTCATCAAAACAGCCTTTGTATGAAACGCCAACCGCCAAAGCTAGATACCAACATTCAGCAAAAAATGGGTGATACTTGGAAGATGCGCGTATCCGCTGCGCCTTTTTCGGAAGGTAAAGGAGCGAATCTACCTGCTTGGGGCTATCCCTGTGCCAGTTGTGGCAGCGAACAAACGCGCATTCAATTTGCAGAAAGCAGTGACGAAGAAGAAAGCGAATTGTTGTGGATGGAATTGCAGTGCCGCGATTGCACTACTTATACGCTTTATCAGAAAAAATAAAAGCCAGCAGTGTTTCCTTTGCTAAATAGCTTTCTTACTTTTAGGCATGCACCAATACAATAGAATAAGACTTGAGTAAACTTGTCAAGGGGTAAGAACAACCGTAAACGAAGATTCATCCTAATCAAAGCACCAAAAACAACCAACATGCGAGCAGTAATTCTTAAAAAATTTGGCAACCCTCAAGAGGCCTTTGAAATACAAGAAAAAGAAATTCCAACCCCGCAACCTCATGAGTTGTGCATCAAAGTGGAGGCTTTTGGGCTTAACTTTGCCGATGTAATGGCGCGGCAAGGCCTGTATCAAGATTGCCCACCTTTGCCAACAGTATTGGGCTATGAGGTGGTCGGGCGCGTACACCAAGTAGGCGCAGCAGTGCAAGGGTACGAAGTAGGGCAACGGGTGGTATCGCTTACGCGTTTTGGGGCTTATGCCGAATATGCCGTAGCGGATGCTAGAGCGGCTGCCGTTATTCCCGAAGATATGGACTTTGCAGAAGCAACTGCCTTGGCTACCCAATATGGAACGGCTTATTTTTGCGCAGCTTATGTCACCCAACTACACAAAGGCGAACACGTGCTTATACAGGCTGCCGCAGGTGGGGTGGGAACAGCGTTGGTGCAGTTGGCCAAACACCGAGGTTGTATCGTGTATGGCACCGCAGGCTCGGATGAAAAACTAGATTATCTGCGCAGTCTGGGCGTCGATCATCCGATTAATTATAATAAAATAGATTTTGACGACTACATCAAGAAGGAACTGGGCGCTACGGGGTTGGATGTAGTATTCGATAGTTTGGGAGGCAATGCTGTAAAGCGTGCGCGCAAGCTCTTGACCAAAGGAACAGGGCGTATCATCTGTTTTGGAGCAGCCAGCCGTTCGGGGTCTAGTCGATTCTTTTTCAACGATTTGAAATTGGTATGGGGCTTTGGTATCCTCCCTTCGGTAGAATTGCTGTTGAAATCGCAAGGGGTTATCGGTGTCAACATGCTGCGCGTGGCCGATGAGCGTCCCGAAGCACTGCAACACTGTATTCAATCGGTGGTACAATTAACAGAAGAAGGCGTATTGAAACCAACGGTAGGCGGGCGTTACTCCATAGATCAATTGTCCGAAGCACACGCTTTCTTAGAGGGGCGAAAATCTATCGGAAAAATTGCCGTGCATTGGTAAGTTTAAACCTAACTACCGCGTCAATACAATGTAATCGTTGATTAAGGTTCGTAAAAACTTATTGTAATCACCTGGAGTTTTGGTGAGGTTCAACTGTTCGGCAACGTGGTGCGCCAATTCTTGAACGGCTTGTCTATGAGCTGGATTGGGATGGCGGCGTTCGCGCTCTAAGACCCGTTTGATAAACAGCATGTCTTGTTCGCTAAATTGGCGGATGGCTGTGTAGCTGGGTTCGTACGTATCTAAGGTAGAGATTTTTAGAATGTCGTTGAGTGAAAAATTGCGCTGTGCCGTGGTTCGGATCACCGTAGTACCCGATAACAACCCTCCTAAACGCTGGCTTTTGGGAGAGGCATTAATCAACAAGGCACCTACAGAACCCAAAGACAACCAGTAATCCAGAATTCGAAACATCCAACGCATAACGTAATCGTGCGAAGTGGGGGCATCCCCATTGAGTTTAACAACTTTGAGCCCCATCGTACGCTTACCAATCGTTTGGCCGTGCATGAAAATTTCCGACGCCAGCGTATAAAAAATAAGAGTGGGTGCTAAAACCAAGTAAACGTACAAATTCATGCCCGCACGAGTCGTAGTCGCCGCTTCTCCCAATACATAAAGAAACGCCCAAGTAATGCCAATAATCACAGCGTCAATGAGGTAGGCCAAAAAGCGGTTGCCCAAACTAGCCAATTCATACTGAATGGTTACTTTTTGAGCAGTATTGATTTCAATGGTTTTCATACGGTAAAGGATCGTTGGTAGTGGGTGTTGTCAAGAGCAACAGCAATAAAGTGCTAGTAAAAATACCTATTTTCTTTTAAAATCGTTCCAAATGCTGCCGCGTTTTTCCAAGCCAATTCGCATTTAGTACCCAATAATAAAAACAGGTACAAAATAGACCACCTCATAAAATCCGCCCAAGTAGTATAAAAAAAAAGGAAACTTAACTATATTGTTAGGTCAAAAGCGAAAAGCTTTGATAGCAACCGAATTAGCCGTACTAAAAGATAGAAAATCCATTGTTATCTAAACTTTTAGAAAAACAATGGTTGTAAAAATGAATTTTCTACCGCTAAATTAAGTTGTCTTATAGGAATCACCCTTCTGGGCAACCCTTTTCCGACCAAACCTAACTATCAACCCCACTAATTCTCATTAGTGACTTAAGAACTGGACTGGCTATGCGCGAAACTCATTTTATTGAGCAGAATAAAGAAAAATGGGCCAAATTTGAACGCAATCTGGGTGGTGGCTACGTCAACCCTGATGAATTGAGCGATCAGTTTGTAGAAATAACCGACGATTTATCCTACTCTAGAACCTTCTACCCCAACCGCTCGGTGCGGGTATACCTCAACAACATTGCCCAAAAGGTTTTTTACAACGTCTACAGAAATAGACGCGGGCGCTTGTCGCGTATATTGCATTTTTGGAAAGAAACCGTTCCACAAATTATCTACGAATCGCGCCGTTCCTTTTTATTGGCTTTTGCCATATTTCTGGGCGCAACCGTGATTGGCGTACTCTCTACCCACATGGATCCCGAGTTTCCACGGGTGATTTTGGGCGACGAGTACATTGATATGACAATGGCTAATATTGAGAATGGAACACCCATGGCGGTATATTCCAACATGGATCAACAGGAGATGTTTTTAACCATCGCCTTCAACAACCTCAAAGTATCGGTTTGGTGCTTTGCACTAGGGTTGCTTTTTGGAGTAGGGTCTATTTTTGTCTTGATTCAGAACGGAATTATGTTGGGCACTTTCCAGTACCTATTTATTCGAGAGGGGATCTACTTGGATTCGTTCTTCACCATCTGGATGCACGGCGCCATCGAAATTTCTTGTATCATCATCGCGGGGGCTGCAGGCATCACTCTCGGGAGTGGTTTGGTCTTTCCGAAAACCCTGACCCGGCTACAAAGCTTACAATTATCAGCGCGGCGGGGCTTGCTTATCTTATTGACCGTACTGCCATTGATTGTGCTAGCGGCTTTTATAGAAGGATTTATTACCCGTTATACAGAGGCTTCGTATATTTTACGTGGAATTGTAATCTTTGGCTCCTTTGCCTTTATTATAAGTTATTATGTAATTTACCCTTATATGAAAGCAAAAAAAGGATTTATTTCCTTTATTGGAGAAGTGAAGTTGCCTCCTGCACAGCAATTAGACATTCAGTACAATCAAATTAAAACAACGCCTCAAATTTTTAGCGATGCGTTTATTGCTTACCGCAATTTTATAAAACCGATCGGTTTGGCTGCTGGGATCATTGCTACTATCATGACCACTGTTCTGTTGTTGGGCAACGAAGCCTACCGTTTTAAGAGCTTGGACACAGTAGACAATATTTTCCAAATTCCGTTCTTGCTTATTGAGTACACGACGGCAAATCTTTACCAATTGTTCTCTAGCAACAATGAACTGTTCAGTGTTTTGTTTTTTGTAGGGTTTACGGCTTGTGTGTATGCTGCTTTATTTTTGGCGCAGCGTTCTGCCAATAAAAAGACACAAAAGGCGCCGCCTCCCAAACCTTCCTTTTATGCAAATACTATTTTGTCTACCATTATGGGAATGGGTTTGTTGGGGGCAGCGGTTTTGACAACGGGAGAAGGATTCGGCGTCTTTTTAATGATTTTGTTGACGCCCATTGTATTGATGTGGTTAGTGACTACGTTTAACGAGCGCAGCAATCCCCTTACTGCTTTGGGACGTACTTTTAAGGTGCTGGGAGGCAACTGGCTTACAATGATGGGAGCCTATTTTATTATAATTGCGATGTGTACGATATTTATTTTTATGGCAACAGCACCGCTAGCAGGCTTTTACTTGGGCGTGATTACCAATTTATTTCCCGTAAGCGATATTCTACTGGTCAAACAAGGGTTTTATATTTTTGTCTATACCTTTATGTTGTCCTTTTTGTTGCCCCTCATTGCAGTGGTCATGCATATGGCCTTTCACAGCTTCAAAGAAGTCAAAGAGGCCAACAGCTTATTAAAAGCTATTCCAACCATTGGAAAACGCAAAATTTCTTATGGAATGGAACAAGAAAACTAAGCAGCTCAATGCTTTCAACAATACAACCTATTGCTATTATGAGAATGAATTTTCAGACAATACTGTGCTGCATCGGACTTTGGTTCCTGTTAGGACAGGGGGCATGGGCGCAAGAAAATGATGCTACAGCGCGCTATCGAAACCAACCCTTACAGACACAGACTTTTGACGCTTCGGTTTGGCAAAAAACAGCCAAGGATATGAATTTTTCTACCCAGCCTAGCATCAAAAAAGTACCCAAACGCACCAACAACCAGCAGGCTGGCCCTATAGCGCCTGCGAACCGTAATGAAGTGTTTAGTGCGCGAAGTCTACTACTTTTGTTGGCTACTGTTTTGCTCATTTTTGTAATTTACAAAGCTGTTGCAGGCAACGCCATTTTAATCAACAAACCCATTGAACGCCGCCAACCCGTCGCTTTGAAAGATATTGAAACCAACTTGCAAGAGGCGGACGTAGAAGGTTTTTTGGCTCAATCTCTCAAAGAAAAGGATTACCGTTTGGCCATTCGCCTATATTACTTAGCAATTATCAAAGAATTGGCTGCAAAGGGAATGATCGACTGGAAACGCGACAAAACCAACGGCCATTATTTGCGCGAGTTGCGCCGCAAAAAGTACCCCAAGCTAGACGCCTTCAAAAGTGTAACCCGTGTTTTTGAATATGTTTGGTACAGCAATATGGCGTTTGATGGAGGGCAATTTGAAGAGGTGCGGGTAGATTTTAATAACTTACTACAATCCATAAAATAAACAGCATGAATAAATTTACTCCCCTAATCGTTGGTGTACTCGTGCTGTTGGGACTAATTGCCTACTTTGCACAGAACCAATCCGACCCACAATATTGGGCAGAGCAATACGACGTAGAAGGCGACCAGCCTTACGATGCGCGAATTTTGTACGATTTGTTGGAACACAGTTTTGATTTACAAGTCATGGAAGATCGTCCCGACAAAACGCTGTCGTTGGATTATTCCGAGGCTAAAAACAGCAGTTATCTTTATTTGAGTAGTAAAGAGCCGCGTTATACCGAAGCAGAAGCTTGGCACCTGCGCAGTTATGTGCAAGCGGGTGGAGAAGCGTTTATTATTGCACCTGAAATACCAGATAGCTTGGCAGAGCTGTTGTTGTACCCCGAGGACTGCGGCGGCGCGACAACGTGGAAGGGAGAGAATCCAAGCGTACAGCGTTCAGGAGTAAGAGCGAGTTTGAAGCACCCTGAATTATCGGATAATTTCTACGATTTTACTTATAGAAGCCTCAATTACGTAGAGAATAGATATTGGAATTACATTCCAGCAGGAGCATTTTGTGATGCGCAAGACCCAGATAGTTACGACTATTCTGGCAATAAGCGCGAGTATGCTTTGGCTAAATTAGGTGGCTTTGCGGTGGATAGAAATTCAGGGGTAGAAGGGGAAGAAGTAGAATTGGCCAATTTTGTGCGTATGCGAGTAGGGGAGGGGTATTTTTATTTTCATACCAATCCCATCATGTTCACCAATTTATATTTGAAAGACAGCGTAGGGTTTGAGTACAGCAACTTTGTATTTGCCCACATCACAGATAAAACTTTGTATTGGGATCGCCAAAGTGTGGTCTTGCCGAGTATGCGCAAAGAAAAGCGCCGCGCTTTACCTAAAGTAGCCGCTCAATCGCCCTTAGAGTATATTTTCTCCCAGCCTGCCTTGCGCTGGGGCTGGTACATGGCGTTGGCTTTGGGGGTTATTTATGTATTTTTTGGTGCCAAACGTCGCCAACGCATCATTCCAATTATCGAAAAAAACCGCAATACCTCTTTGGAGTTCATTGAAACGATTGGCCGCTTGTATTTTCAGCAACAAGACCACCGCAGCATCATTAAAAAACAAATGCACCTATTTTTGGCGCACATGCGACAGCGCTACCACTTGGTTACTCGCGAAATGGATGATCGGTTGATTGACCGCATTGCCGTTCGAGCCCGAGTAGAACGAAAAATAGTAAAGGATATTTTTGTGGAATACTTCCGTTTACGCCAGTTGATGCAGCGGCCCAACGCCGATATTACTGCGCAAATGCTCAACAATTTTTACCTGTTGATTGAGCGCTTTCATACAGCGGCCAAAGAACACGAAACGGCAGATGCAGTGCAGGCTTAGTGCCTTTTATAAAATAGCAACCTATTAAAAACGACAATCCCGACCACTGTCGGACGATAAAAGAAGACAAAAAACATGAGCGAAAATTATGCTTGGGGAGACAACGATGCTTCCGTCGCCAATATCCAAGAAACCGTAGACCGCGTACGCAGCGAAGTACAGAAAATTATTATTGGACAAGATGATCTGATAGAGTTAATTATGGTTTCTATTTTTGCAGGCGGACACGTACTGCTAGAAGGGGTGCCAGGAGTTGCCAAAACATTGGCCTCCAAATTACTAGCGCAAACATTAAGTGTAGAGTTTTCACGGATACAATTTACTCCTGACTTGATGCCTTCGGATGTAACGGGAACCAGCGTTTACAATATGAAAATGGCCGAATTTACCTTCAACAAAGGGCCTATTTTCTCCAACATGGTGTTGATTGATGAGATTAACCGAGCACCCGCCAAAACACAAGCGTCGCTTTTTGAAGTAATGGAAGAGAAGCAAGTAACGGTAGACGGAAAGACCTACAAAATGGCTTTTCCATTTATGGTCATCGCCACCCAAAACCCTATCGAACAAGAAGGAACGTATAAGTTACCCGAAGCACAACTTGACCGCTTTTTGTTCCGCATTCAACTCAACTACCCACAGCTAGAGGAAGAAAAACTAATCTTGCGCCGTTTCCGCGATGATTTTAACAAGCGCCAAATTGAGAAAGTACGGGCTGTACTCAATGCCGCAGAAATAAAGCGTTGTCAGGAGTTGGTAGAAAAAATTCACATCAAAGATGAGCTGTTGGATTACATTGCTGCTTTGATTCACAATACCCGCAACAACGGTGATTTGTTCCTAGGAGCTTCCCCACGTGCTTCGTTAGCCATTATGCAGGCTTCGAAGGCTGTAGCGGCGATCAATGGCAGAGATTTTGTAACCCCTGACGATATTCAGTACGTCACCTTTCCTGTTTTGAACCACCGTATTATTCTAACACCAGAGCGCGAAATGGAAGGATTGGAAGTACAAGACGTTATTAAAGATATTATCGCAAAGGTAGAAGTGCCCCGTTAACACAACCATTAATAGATGTTTGTTTTTTTAAGAAATAACAAGAAAATAGAGAAGGAAGCCAGCCGAGAATCCGACCAGCCTGCTCCCTTAGTAGAAGGACAAGATTTTTACATAGACAAAGGGTTCTACGTTTTTACAGCACACTATCATCTAAAACGAGGCTATTGTTGCGGCAGTGGTTGCCGACATTGTCCTTATAAAGAAAAATAAGTCATACAAAGCACTAATCCCTGCGATTGGTGCTTTTTTTTGTGTTTTGAATAATAGAACCTGTAAAAAGAAGTTGTAGAAAAAGACCGATGATTTTTTCTTCGCTTATACAAACAACAGTCAAATGAAATACTTCTTAAGCAGTTTACTGTTTTTAACGCTAATAGGAGGGGCTAAAAAGGGTTTGTTCACAAAAAGCACGACAAGCCCTGCTGTAGCAACAGGAATAAACACGTCCTTCTCTGCACCCACCCTTCTGAAACAACAATACTTTGAAGAGGGCATTGCGCTTTGGCGGGTAACTTTTGCTAAAAATCTGGAGGAATTAAAAGCAGCATACAGCACGGCTTCTATCAATACCAGCAACTTTAGACGCTTCTTGGAAAAAACTACTTTTTCCATGCCCATCAAAAAACAATTGCGCAAAGAGTGGGTGGCATTGTTGAGGGAGTTGCGCAGTTCGGTTACAGGCGCGGTTCTATTTTCTAAAATGATGAACCAAAACCTAGATTATTGGAAATTACTAAACAACCCACAGAAAGTAACGGCTCACTATCGAACCCATCGCCGCTATTACAGCCGCTTGGATATGGACGAAGATGATTTGGCAGAGAAAGAGTTGCCACAAAAAGCGTTTTTTGTAGCTGCCCTACGCGCCAGTATGGCACCGCAAGCGTTCAACGCTATTCAAGAGCAGTTGCGTCGTGCTGCTGCCCTTCAAAAACGCGCCCAGACTTACCAAACGCTTCTAGACCAGTGGTTTGCAGGCGAAATCAGACAAATTAATCTGATGTATTTAGGTCAATACAAACCTCCAGTGTCTTGCGACTGTTTAGAGTCCACAGCAGCCCACGTGACCTATGCTAATATTTCTAAAAAAGGCAAAGAGAAATTGTTGACAACTATTAAAGCAGGTTGTGAAGAAAAAAGCAATCCCAATCAAGAAGTGGGTTGGAAAGAAGCGATGCGCCAGACTAGAAGCGCCCTGCATGCTTACAGAGCTAGTTTGTTGAAGCAGCAAGAATGGCAAACGCGTAGCCTAAAGGACATTGAAGAGATTAAATTTCCAACTAATGTGGGCCTTTGGGTACAGCATTGCGATAGTATTTCTATTAGTCGGCGCTAAAGACATTGGAATCCAATAACCACCAGCAAAACCGTTCGCTGGAAAACATAAAAGACGTCCACTCAAAATGAGGGGGCAAATGACAGTTTTCTAACGAGAACTGTCTTTCTATTTTTGATAAAGCTATCAAGCAAGCAGACTATTGGACGCTGTATGGAAAAATAATTTCAGAGTGGTCTATTTATTACCCTATCAAATTGATTTAGAAGAAAAAACACTTTTATTTCTTTCTTCCGAAAATATTGCTTACCTTTGCAATCGCTTAAGTAAACCCCTTTACAGGGGGAATTTGAAGAAAAGTAGTAATTAGTGAATAAATGCCTACAATAAATCAACTAGTAAGAAAGGGGCGCAAAAAGATCGAGGAGGCTTCCAAAGCCAGAGCCTTGGATGCGTGTCCTCAGAAGCGTGGTGTTTGTACGCGTGTGTACACCACAACGCCAAAGAAACCGAATTCAGCCTTGCGTAAGGTCGCTAAAGTACGTTTGACCAACGGAATCGAGGTCATCGCTTATATCCCTGGAGAAGGGCACAACTTGCAAGAACACTCAATCGTATTGGTACGTGGTGGTCGTGTAAAAGATTTGCCTGGTGTACGTTATACCATCGTACGTGGTGCCTTGGATACAGCTGGTGTAGCCGACAGACGTCAAGCGCGTTCTCGTTACGGAGCTAAGAAGCCAAAACAGAAAAAATAAACTTGTTCTAAACAAGAATTAAGAGATAACGATCATACGTTGATTAAGTTCCGAATAAGTTGGAACTGAAGATTATCTAAGGGTAATAGCCCAGCCGATAAGCAACAGCTAAAAGATTAAACAAGACAATGAGAAAGAGAAAACCGAAAGTGCGCCAAGTCGCACCAGATCCTCGTTATGGAGACAAGCAAGTAACCCGCTTTGTCAACATGCTAATGCTTGATGGTAAGAAAAGTACTGCTTTCAGAGCTTTTTACGATGCCATGGATATTATTGAAGAAAAGACGGGAGAATCTGCTCACGAAACTTTCCAAAAAGCAATTAAGAACGTTATGCCCGCTTTAGAGGTACGCTCTCGCCGTATCGGTGGTGCTACGTTCCAGATTCCCACCGAAATTCGTCCAGAACGCCGACTCTCCGTCGCTATGAAATGGATGATTAAATACGCTCGCCTACGCAGTGGTAAAGGTATCGCTACCAAACTATCTGCCGAACTAATGGCCGCAGCCAAAGGAGAAGGCGCCGCCTTCAAAAAGAAAGAAGATACACACAGAATGGCCGAGTCCAACAAAGCATTTGCCCACTTTGGACGTCGTAGAACTAAGTCCAAATAATAGACGATTAAGAGTTCTATACCTACACAATAAGTACTCGTCAATTAGATAAACAAGATATATTATTAATCATTTTTCACATAATTTAAGCCGCTATTAAGTCATGGCAAAGATAGATTTAACCTATACGCGAAACATTGGAATTGCAGCGCACATTGATGCGGGTAAAACCACTACTACAGAACGCGTTCTGTATTACACAGGGATTAGTCACAAAATTGGTGAAGTACATGATGGTGCCGCTACAATGGACTGGATGGAGCAAGAGCAAGAGCGTGGGATCACTATTACCTCTGCTGCTACCAAAACAGAATGGCCTTGGAAGGACAAACAGTATGCAGTAAACATCATCGATACTCCTGGTCACGTTGATTTTACGGTTGAGGTGAACCGTTCACTACGTGTATTGGATGGTCTAGTATTTTTGTTCTGTGCTTCTGGTGGTGTAGAGCCGCAGTCAGAAACCAACTGGCGTTTGGCGGATGGTTACAAAGTTCCTCGTATTGCTTTTGTTAATAAAATGGACCGTCAAGGAGCTGACTTCTTCGGTACGGTACAGCAAATGCGCGATATGTTGGGAGCCAATGCTATTCCATTGCAAGTACCAATCGGTGTAGAAGATGATTTCAAAGGTGTGGTAGATTTGATTACTGGCCAAGCTATTGTCTGGAATGAGGCGGATCAAGGAATGACCTTTGAAGTAGTGCCTATGCCTGAGGATTTGAAAGAAACTGCTGCTGAAGCACGCGAAGCGTTGTTGGAAGCGGTTGCAGAATACGATGAGACCTTGATGGAGAAATACTTCGAGGATCCTGAGTCTATTTCTCACGACGAAATCCGTGCTGCTGTACGTGCTGCCGTTTGTGATATGAGCATCATCCCCGTGATGTGTGGATCTGCTTTTAAAAATAAAGGCGTACAAGCGGTATTGGATGCGGTGTGTGCGTTTTTGCCTTCTCCATTGGATGTTCCTCCTGTAGTTGGTATGAACCCCGATACAGAAGAAGAGGAAACACGTGCGCCTGATTTTGATGCACCTTTTGCTGCATTGGCCTTTAAAATTGCTACAGACCCTTACGTAGGTCGTTTGTGCTTCTTCCGCTGCTACTCTGGTAAATTGGATGCAGGTTCTTACATCTTGAACACACGTTCTGGTAAGAAAGAGCGCATCTCTCGTATATACCAAATGCACGCTGCCGAGCAGAAACCGATTGATGCGGTTTATGCAGGTGATATCGCTGCTGGTGTTGGTTTCAAAGACATCAAAACAGGGGATACCTTGTCGGATTTGGACAACCCCATCGTATTGGAAAGCATGGATTTCCCTGCTCCCGTAATTTCTATCGCTATTGAGCCTAAAACTCAAAAAGACGTAGACAAGTTGGGAATGGCTTTGGCCAAATTGTCAGAGGAAGATCCAACGTTTACCGCTCGTTTTGACGAGAATACTGCCCAAACTATTATTTCTGGGATGGGTGAGTTGCACTTGGAAATCATCGTTGACCGCTTGAAGCGCGAGTTTAAAGTAGAAGTTAACGAAGGAGAGCCACAAGTAAACTACAAAGAGGCATTGACAAAAGCTGTTACACACCGCGAGCGTTTGAAAAAACAATCTGGTGGTTCTGGTTTGTTTGCCGATATGGAATTTGAATTGGGGCCTGCATCTGAGGAATTCTTGGAAAGCGACGATTTCAAAAATAACAAAACCCGCCTAGAGTTCAAATGGGACATCAAAGGTGGTTCTATTGATAAAGCTTACGTGAACCCCATCCAGAAAGGTTTTGATGCCATGATGGACAACGGTATCCTAGCGGGCTACAACATCGATAGCATGAGCGTTCGCGTTTATGATGGAGGTATGCACGCAGTGGATTCTAAGCCAATCGCTTTTGAATTGTGTGCCAAAGAAGGGTTTAAAGCTGCTGCAAGAGGGTGTAAACCAGTTTTGTTGGAGCCAATCATGGCCTTAGAAGTGGTTTCTCCTGAAGATTACATGGGTTCTATCATCGGTGATTTGAACCGTCGTCGTGGTATCATGAAATCTCAAGAGCCTAAAGGTATCGGCATCGTTATCAAAGCAGATGTGCCTTTGTCAGAGATGTTTGGTTACATCACCGACTTGCGTACCTTAACTTCTGGACGTGCTTCTTCTAGCATGATTTTCTCTCACTACGCTGCGGCTCCAAACGCCATTGCAGAAAAAGTGATTGAAGAATCCAAAGCTACCGTATAACAATAATATAATAATACTATAAAGACCCGAACTTCGGTTCGGGTCTTATCTTTCTAACATTCACAATAAATCATTCATCGAGGCATGAATCAGAA
>CAYUZF010000140.1:0-13878 GCA_964449615.1 uncultured Aureispira sp. | reverse complement strand
GTCGAGGTTATGTAGCCGTTACCATTGATTATCGTTTGTACGATGTCTTTGCTTTTCCTGATTCTGTAGCAATGACAGATGTCGTAATTAAGGCGGTGGGTGATATGAAAGCAGCGGTTCGTTATTTGCGTCAAGATGCTGCTACTGCCAACAACTACCGCATTGATACCAATTATATTTTTGTAGGTGGTATCTCCGCTGGAGGAATTGTGGCTACCCATACGGCTTATTTGGGAGAGGACGATAGCAGTAACATTGCAACGAATGAGATGATTGCTATTAGTAACAATGGTGGTTGGGAAGGCAATAGCAGCACCAATGTAGGCTTATATTCTTCTTCTGTTCATGGCGTTGTAAATTTCTCAGGAGCGTTGCGCTCTGCGAGTTACATCGACTCTAACGATCCACCGTTGTTTTCTGCGCACGATGATGGCGATGATGTGGTGCCTTACGGGAATGCTTCTGCGCAAGTATTTGGCCAGCCTATTGTTTATGTAGAAGGCAGTGCTACTATGGCTGCGCAAACAACCGCGGTGAGTATACCAAATTTCTTGATTACGGTTCCCAACAGCACAGGACACGTCAGTTATTTCCAAAGCAATGCTACCCAGTGGCAAGATACGGTGCGCAATACGTCTAGCGAGTTTTTGCACGATGAGGTGATTTGTCCACTCGTAGTAGCCACCCAGCAACCTTTTGATCAAACAGTTTTGGCCAATATCTACCCCAATCCTAGCCCTCAGGATGTTGTTATCGCCTTTGAAACATTGCCCAGTAGTTATGACTTGGTAGTGTATGATCATATGGGCCGTGTTGTTTGCCATGTATCAAATGTTCAAGACGACCGCTATGTTCTTGCTAGAAAAGCCTTGCCCGCGGGCGTTTACCAGGCACAGTTACAATTTAAAGACAGCCATGTAGCCCCCGTACAAGCGCGTATTGTATTTCAATAAAAAGTAGCTTGCTCAAAGCATTCTTATTTATGGATTAAAAAAGCCGTTTTAGCCTTGTGTTGAAACGGCTTTTTCCAAGCTTAGACAATTTCATTAGCAACATGTTCCAACTCAACAACTGCGGTTTCTTTTTCGTTTTTCTAATTTTTTACAGCATAACACTAGTAGCGCAAAACCCACCGTCTACCTGCGATGGCAGGCGCTATTTACAACCTGTGTTCAATCAAGTAGACACCACGGTCAATGTCTTTTTTGGTGTTAATACAACGCACTCAGGGGATGTCGACAGCTTGTATTTAGATGTCTACCAACCTGTAGGCGATATCGCTGCTAAGCGGCCTTTGATGATTTTGGCGTTTGGGGGGAGTTTTGTAGTGGGGCAGCGCGAAGACATGGCGCCGCTGTGTCATTTTTATGCACAGCACGGCTACGTAACAGCTACCATAGATTACCGGTTGTTTACGGGGCCGTTTTTTCCTTTTCCCGATTCGGTGGTTTTTGCCGATGTCGTAATCAAGGCCGTAGGAGATATGAAAGCAGCCGTGCGGTTTTTTAGAGCAGATGCTGCTTTTGCCAACCAGTATAAAATCGACAGCCAATTGGTCATCGTGGGGGGCGGCTCGGCGGGAGCCATCATGGCCTTACATACAGCTTACCTAGACAGTTTGGATCAACTGCCTCTGTATTTGCGCACTGCGATTGACAACAACGGCGGTTTTGAAGGCAATACCCCTACTGCTTTGGCGCACGGTTCAGCGGTGCAAGGTGTGGTTAATTATTCGGGGGCGCTGGGCAGCGCTGCTTGGATAGACGCAGGCGATGCGCCCATTTTCAGCGTACACGATGATGGGGACAACATCGTTCCTTATGGGCAGGGCTATGGTATGCTGGCCAACCAGTCTGTTTCCTATTTGGAAGGCAGTCAAGCGATTACGGACACGGCTACCGCTTTGGGTATTGCCAACAGCCTTATCACCATTCCCAACAGCAATGGACATGTTTCTTACATTCGAGACAGTAGTTGGATCGACAGCATTTTTCCAAGCAGTCTGCGTTTTTTAGAAGCCGTCGTTTGTCCGACAGTTGTTGGGGTTGCCCCAATAGAGGACAAGATTTCTACTGCAATTTTGCTGTATCCCAACCCAGCTAGTGGGCAATTTAATATACAAATAAACGAAAGCATAACAGACGCTCAATACGCTGTTTATAATGCCATAGGGCAATGCCTCAAGACAGGTGTCATAGACCAACCAACAACGGCTATTGCTTGTCAAGAATGGCCTGTTGGATACTATAGGGTAGTGGTTAAGCGGAGAGGGAAGAAAATGATTTGGAAAACATTGGTGTTGAGCAAGTAGTTTTAGAGTAGGTCTACTTTTGATGCTTTCTTACAAATAGCAAGGAAAAGAGGATGTCTTTCTTTTTTAATTCTGCATTAAGTTAATGTTAATAAGGGTGTTATGCATAGGATAAGGTAACCTATTCCTTAAAAAATAAGCAAACATACTTTTTTATTCAAATTTTTCTCTATCTTAGAGTAAAGCTGTCCTAGTTTGCTATCTTTCCCCTCTATTATAAGGTATTGAGTGATTGTGCATCCATTTGTTCAACAAATGGGATGTACCCACTTCTATAAAGGCTTAGATTAAGTCTTTTAGTCAGTTTCCCAAATTTATTTTCCAATTAAATAATACCAAACTATGGAATCATCAATTTCTATGTCTCCTGCACAAACCTACAAGGTTTTTAGAAAGAGCCTGCTACAAGACACAGACGAGTGGCGGGAAATGTTTGCAGAAGGTATTACGATCCACGCTCCTTTGGCGCGTCTGAAAGGTATAGAGGCTTGTATTGCTGTGCATGAGTCTTTTTATGAAACAGTAGAACGCTGCGTAGTGACTGAATTGGTAGAACACGAGGATTTAGTAATTACACAAGTATCTATTACTATTGAAAACAAATACAAACAATCTGTTTTACTAGATATGAATGAATGGTACACCATTCGCAATGAGAAAATAGAAGATTTGGTTATCTATTTTGATGCGTCTGTCCTTAATTCTCCCGACAAGGAGCGCTACGATGAGTTTATAGAATATTAAATTAGCACTTCAGTAAAAACAACTATAGGAATGGATGCAAAAAAGCCTCAAGAGGTTTACCGAGACTTTAAACAGAGTTTAGCAGAAGGTACAGAGGATTGGAAACAGTTAATAGCAGAGGATGTTGCCATAACCTCTCCTTTAATCAAACTGAAAGGAAAAAGTACGTTCTTAAAACTCTATGAAAATTATTTGGAAACCTTGGTAGAGTACAAAGTACACCGATTAGTACCGAAAGGAAATTTTGTGATCACACAAGTTTCAGATACCATTAAGACCCAAATGGGCGAGCGCGTAACTGTAGAAATGAACGAATGGTATACCATTGTAGATGGCAAAATTAAAGGATTAAAGATCTATTACGATGCTTCTATGCTCGATCCTAATGAGCGATACTATAGTTTGTATCAGTAAAACTCATAGGAGTGTTGCACCACAACCGTGCTCTTGTTGTCCTCTGTGCAACAGTTGCTAAATGAATGGTGCAATCAAACAACGTGTGAATACTATATAAAGTGGTAATCAAAAGGTAGAATTATACATCTAAGAAGGATAAAAGAGGTGTAA
Organism: uncultured Aureispira sp.; assembly: GCA_964449615.1. Taxonomy (GTDB): domain Bacteria; phylum Bacteroidota; class Bacteroidia; order Chitinophagales; family Saprospiraceae; genus Aureispira. Next base: position 10,256 of record CAYUZF010000140.1, on the reverse strand, counting down.
AATGGGGGGAATTCTTTGGTTTGTTGTATTTTATACTTCAATAACTATCAAACCAACCACCAAAATACCACTATTATGAAAAATACATTATTCCGCCTCTACCTACTAGTCAGCATGTTCTGTCTTTGTCAAATTCTTCATGCACAAACTCGGCAAGCTGATTCGTTGGCTTTAGTGATGTTGCACGATTCCACAGCAGGCGCTACTTGGTCTATTACTTGGGACTTAACCCAGCCGATGGATCAGTGGTGGGGGATACATTTAGACAGCACGGGTCGAGTAAAAACCGTAAACTTAACTGCTAGAGGATTGGCAGGAAATCTGCCAGATTTGAATTTAACGGCCTTAGAAACAATTAATCTATCTAATAATCAGTTAACAGGAACTGTTCCCGATTTTAGCAACTTACCTCAATTGTGTTGTCTAGCAACCAGTTAACGGGGACAATTCCTGATTTTAGCAGCTTGCCACTGTTGAAGCAATTGTTCTTAAGTTCCAATCAGTTAACAGGAAGCATTCCCGATTTTGCCAATACCCCTTTTTTAAGAGGCTTGACCTTGTCTTTCAACCAACTGACAGGGAGTGTTCCCAATTTTAACAATCTACCTTCGTTGGAACACATATCTTTTGAAAAAAATCAACTAAGTGGCTCACTTCCAGATTTCACGAACCTTCCCAACTTAAGGTTAATTACAGGTTACGAAAACCAACTTACAGGGCCGACTCCTACTTTTAATAGTACACCTTTGTTGAGTGTCGTTTACTTGAATGATAATCAATTGACAGGGACTTTTCCTAGCTTTAGCAACCACCCCTATTTGAACACTTTGCGGCTTCAGCACAACCAAATCACGGGGGCGTTGCCAAGTTTTAACGATAAACCCTATCTAGAATATCTTTTTCTCTACGACAATCAATTAACAGGAAGTGTTCCTAGTTTTGATAGCCTACCGATGCTTAGGTATGTGTACCTCTACGACAATCAATTAACAGGCGGCGTTCCTAAGTCGAGAAAGTTACCAGCTTTGGAACGCTTTATTCTGGACGACAACCAGTTGGATGGAACACTAGAAGGTTTCGAGGAAATGACACCGCGGTTTGTCTTTTCGGTACGAGGTAATGCGTTGACATTCGAGGATATTATAGGTAATCTGGACAGTATATCTGCAAATGCTTTTTTTGGTTTTGGAGATCAGGACAGCATAGGTACCACCGATACCATCGTGCTAATGCAGGGGGATCATTACACTATAGACTTACAAATAGACGATACCGTAACGACCAATACGTATTATTGGTACAAAGACACCGTGTTAATAGACAGTACTTTTGGAGTGAACGAATACACCATTAGTAATTTTCAGGCAACGGACGCAGGAACGTACAACGCTAGAGTAGTCAACAGCATATTTACGAACCTTTACCAAAACTACGCGCTGCAGTTGTACAGCCGTCCAGTGACTCTAGTGGACGGTAGCCCCATTGCCATTGCCCAAAGAGCATCCCCCAGTTTCACCCTATATCCCAACCCCATAAAGGATATTTTTTATGTAGACATAGAGTCTACCAGCGAGCTTGTTGAGCTAACGGTACTGGATGTACAAGGGCGCATCCTGCAACAACAGCAAACAAAGGGACAACAACGACTAGCAATTTCATTAGCAGCGCAACCAGCAGGGGTCTACTTCCTACGTCTAAAGCAGGGAGACCAAGTTTGGCAAGAAAAGCTCCTGAAGCAATAGCTTTACCCAAACCCTCTAAAAAGCACGGTTATCCAACAGCGATAACGGTGCTTTTTTACAAAAAGATGTGCTAAACACAGCACCATTTATCCCTCCACAAGGCCTACAATTTCCAAAAAAATACTAACTTAGAAGAAGTTTCGAATTATAAGATAGAGTAGACAGAAAAAATATCCGCCCAAATTATAAATCCCCCAAGTAATAATTTAAGTAGGCAGATACAATGCGTTGGTATGGATAGGAATTATGTTGTGGAAGAATCAAAAAAACAGCGCTCGGCCAAAAAGTTAGCACAGCTAGACTACAGCGAGCAGTATTTGGCCGAATGGCCCCCCAAAATAGGAACAATGGCCAATATTGGTCATCTCAATGCGTCAGGCAATGCACTGGAGCAACTTTCTGATTCTGTTTGTCAACAAACACAACTGGAATACCTGAACGTCAGCGACAACTTTATTCAAGAATTGCCCAACGCGCTGGCGGCTTGCAAAGCTCTGCGCGAGTTGCACTGCGCCAACAACCAATTGCGCGAGTTGTGCGCAGCGATCGGCCAGCTGTCTAGTCTACACACCCTCTGCCTCAAAAACAACCAACTTCAACAACTCCCCGCTGCGCTAGCAGATTTGAAAAGCCTGCGTGTTCTACAACTAGAAGGCAATACATTGAAAACCTTGCCGAGTATTGTCTTAAAATTAAACAGCTTACAAGAATTGGACTTGGTGGACACCCAACTCTCGGAGTTGCCCTCCTGCGCCGAACTCACTTGTTTGGAACAACTGGACGTATCGATCAATGCATTAAAAAGTTTAGAAACAGCGCTGCTAGACTGCGTGCAACTGCGTTACTTAGATGCCAGTTACAACCAAATTACAACGCTCACCGATGCCTTAGCGGGGATGAGCAGTTTGGAAGAATTGTACTTGGAAGGCAACCCCTTGTCCGACTGGCCGCCTGCCTTTGCCCATTGGCCACAGCTCAAACGCCTTAACTTGGCCAGTACCCAATTGCACCAAATCAACGCCAATATCCGCGCTTTACAAGCATTGGAATACTTGAACCTCAACGCCAACCAACTCACCGAACTCCCTGAGGCGCTAACGGAGTTAAAAGCCTTGCAACAATTAGACATCAGCGACAACCAACTCGAAGAGTTGCCGCAGGGATTTGAGGCGTTGCAAGCCTTAGAAATTCTCAATTTAGAATTCAACCCCTTTGAGCATTTGCCCTTGTCCGTTTGTGCGCTGCCGCGCCTCAAAGATTTAGATGTGACAGGTACCGAACTCAGCCAACTGCCGTATTCTATAGGTCGTTTGAAATACCTCAAACGCTTAGATTTATCGGAAAATTACTTGGAAGTGTTGCCCGAATCTATGGGAGAAATGACGGTATTGCGCCTCTTAGATGCCCGTGAAAACCAGTTGCACGAGTTGCCCAAAAATATGGAACGCTGCCGTGCTTTGCGGGAGTTGTACTTGGCGCACAACTTATTTACGGAGGCGGGAACTTGTGTAGGCGAGTTGGTGAAATTAAAGCGCTTGGATTTGAGTTACAACGAACTAAGCGACCTGCCAGCCAACTGGACACAGCTCCAGCGGTTGGAATGGCTCAACTTGGAAGGCAATGCGTTTAGCGAATTTCCAAAAGAGGTATTGAGTTTGTTGCGCTTGCGCGAATTGGATTTGTCGGACAATGCCATCAATGAAGTGCCCGAAGCGATTGCACAACTACAGCAACTCAAATGGTTGGATTTGCGCAACAACCAACTCACCGAATTGCCCTTTGAGTTGGGGCTCTTAGCAGCGGTGTTAGAAGATTTATACTTAGAAGGAAATTATTTTGATAAAGAAGAAAAAGAACAAATCATCGCACTTCTACCGCATACCAATATTTATTTTGACGTAGAAGAATAAGCGAGGACAACCACTGTATTTACATGAGTAAGAACCTAAAACAACAAGTTAAGCAATATTTAGAAGGGGGCCCTGTACGCCAAATTAATTGGGGAAGACAAGAGCTCAATCGACTGCCCACTGCTGTTAAATTAGTAGAAGGCGTAGAAGAGTTTAATTTAGAAGGTAATAATTTGAAAGAATTGCCCGAAGAAATAGCCGCCCTAAAGCAACTCAAACGCTTGGATATTTCTGACAACTTTATTAGTCGATTGCCAGTCGCCTTGAGCCGCTTGCACCTGTTGGAGTGGCTGGATGTTTCTAACAATCAACTCACCCAACTGTCCGATACGTTGACGCAGCTCGACCAATTGGAATGGCTAGACCTCAAGGGCAACCAGCTGGAGCGCTTGCCCGAAAATCTACAAACTTGGCAAAAACTCAAAAAGCTTAATCTGGAAGCCAACCAATTAACAACCCTGCCCGACTCTATAGGGATGTTGGAAGCATTAGAATGGCTGGATCTATCCGATAACCAACTGACGCAATTGCCCAACAGTTTGGCGCAACTGCAAGCCTTGACTTGGTTGAATTTAGAGGTGAATCCTTTGGATGAATTGCCTGCTTGTGTTTGCGAATTGACCCAACTAAAAGGCTTAGACTTAACGGATATTGGGGTAGAACACTTGCCCGAAGCGCTGGGAAATCTAACCGATTTAGAATGGTTAGATCTATCCGAAAACCGCCTGCTGGACATTCCCGAAAGTATTGGCGCTTTAACCAAGCTCGATTGGTTGGATTTGCGCAACAACCAATTGCAAGCGCTGCCCGATAGTTTGGGTGCCTTGCAACGCCTCACCCGCCTGAATTTAGAAGAAAATGATTTTGGGGGTTGGGTGCCCATCGTCAGTACATTGACCCAGCTCAAAGAATTGGATTTAACCCTAACAGGATTGCATACTTTGCCTGACGATATTATACAATTGCAAGCCCTCGAATGGCTGGATTTGTCTGAAAATACGCTGCAAGAATTGCCCGCCGCACTGGGCAATTTGAAGCAACTCAATTGGCTGGATTGCAAAGAAAACCACTTGCAGTACATCGCCAAAGAAGTGTACGAAATGACGGCTCTGCGCGAGTGGTACTTGGCCTTCAACCAACTAAAAGAAATCGGAAGTGGAATCGGTCGCCTCACGCAACTAGAACGCTTGGATTTGAGCCACAACCAACTCCAAAACCTACCCCCTGAAATAGGCCAGCTTCAGCAATTACAAAGTCTAAATTTGGAGTACAACCAGTTTGCCGAATTGCCCGAAGCCATTGCCAATTTGACTCAATTGGAAGAACTAGACTTGTCCGATAATGCGTTGTCAGACGTTGGGGCGGCATTTGCTGCTTTGACCAACCTGCGCTTTTTGGATCTGCGCAACAATAAATTTGAAGACATTCCCACCTGCTTTGACGCTTGTAGCGAGCAGTTGCAAGAGCTGTACCTTTCGGAAAATCCAATGGATGCAACCGTACTGGAGCGCGCCCAACAACGCTTTCCGAATGCAGTAATTGAATTCTAGAACCGCACCTAGACAGCAATAAAAAAGTCGGGACGCAAAATTTTGCGTCCCGACTTTTTTATTGCGTCCCGACCTTTTTTATCTCAACGGTCTATTACTTAGCTACTTGGAACAATTGGCTGTTCACACGGTCGCCAGAAACGATGCTGATGGTATAAATACCATTGGCCAATTCGTTGGTGTTGATTTGAGTAGTTGTAGTGTTGATGTTGTTCAAAGACAAAACCACTTGACCCAAAGCGTTGGTGATCATTACAGTTTCCAAATCGGTACCTGCTTCAACGGTTAAGAAACGGCTAGCAGGATTAGGATAAACGCGAACGGCTAGAGGCGTTTCCAATTTAGTAGTGTTGACAATGTTGTTGGCACTACAAGGCAACAATTGGTAACCTTCGTTGTAAGGCGTAGAAGAATCAAATTGTCCACCCCAGCCAGTCAAGCTGAACGTACCCATGGGTACAGGTTGGTTGTACAAATCTACGTCGTTGTCAATACGTACACGAATAGAGTCTGTACCGTTTGTTACATCAACATTAAAGCCAGCAGCATTGGCAGGATCGTTAGGGTTCCAGTCAGCCGTATCTACTACAGAAACATTGTTCAACTGTAGGTATCTGTTTTCCGTCATTTCAGAAAGCTGTGTAACAACCATAGGAGCAGGTGTAGCAATACCCTGTGTTGCTACTTCAATGCTATCAGGCGCAAATTGCAACAGACCGTTGAATTGAGAAACCGTACCCCAAATGTGCAAAGAATCACCTGGTGTGTGGCTGTAGTTGCTTACATCAGAGAAAGAAAATACGCGAATACCTGTGCTGTTGTCGCTTTGTGCAAAAGGGAAATCCAACCCGCCACCGCCACGGGTGTTGATGCAGTAAGCAACTGCGCGCAACTCACAAGTTACGTTCAAAGAATCCGCTACCCCATTAGTATCCAAGCCATTGATCATATCAATAGTATACAAAGGATAAGAGGCTGGAGGAGGAGGCGTTACAGTAGTACAGTTGTTGGCCATACCAGGCGTAGCAAAAATAGAATCCATAGTAGTGTTGATGCCTGCAAAGTCATTGCTTGTTCCCCAATTGGTGCCCAAGTTGCGATCCGTTGACAATAGATTACACAATTGCAAAGAACGACCGCTACCGTCCGCAGCAGTAGGCCACGGCGCATCGTCGTCATAATCTACAGAATCAATGGTCAATCCCACAGCGTTCACAATTGTAACGTCCTCGCCACTGTTAAGCAAACCACCAGAAGTCCAGATGGCGTCGGCATTCATACCAAAAGTGCTGTTGTAAGCAGCAGAATCGCCAGCAACTACGTAGTAGCTATTAGCGGCAAGCGTAATTACACCTGAAGCAGAAGAAGGGAACGTGTAATTGACGCCCTGTGTGAACGAATAATCGTTTAAAATAACAGGGTTGCTAGAGTTGTTGTACAACTCGATGAACTCTACATCCTCTGTGTTACCAGGAATGTTGTACAAAATTTCGGTAATAATTACCTGAGAATAAGCCGCTGCTTGAAGCAACAACAACATAGAAAGTGTAGAAAATAATTTTCTCATAGTTGGTTAATTTGTAAAGCGTTAATCTAGGTGAAACTTGTTTTGGAACAGGTTTCCTATTTTGGAATTGGTTTTCTATAAAACTAGGAACAAAAGTACACAAAAACAGACAGATGCGTTATCAGAAACGATAAGAGACTACCATTGTCTATCTCCTAATAAGGTTATCGCAAGAATAATATTTTGTGGGAAATGCCTGAGTAGGGACTGGTAGTTTTAAAAAATCACTTTGACAGAATTCTATTCGCTATGTTAAGTTTGTTTGAATTTTTAACAAAACCCTATAAAACGGGGATCTCATTGGCTGGAATAGTAGTTGTAGCAATAACAACACCCCGTACAAATAATACATCTTTATGCAGCGATTACCGAAAGGGATTCTTATAGTATTTATTCTTTTTTTTATAGGAAATGTGGCAGCTTGGGCACAAAAGCCCGAGGCTATAGACGCTTACCAATCAGGAGTAACTTACCACCGCCTACGCAATTACGAACAAGCCAAAGGTTTCTTTGAAACGGCCGTGGCACTGGATCGCGACTTTATAGACGCGCACCGCTCCCTAATTGATTGCTACGAACAATTGGGAGAAACGCAGCTGGCAATAGATGCTTATGTGCAGGCCATCGCAGTTGCTCCTTCAGACAAACGCCTGTGTTACAACTTGGCAATGACCTACATAGAATTAAAAGAGTACAACCAAGCTACGAGATACCTCAAAAAAGCACTCAAAATTGATCCCCTTTACGCTAAGGCCATCAACCGTTTGGAGGAAATTGACCAATATTTGAGTGTTAAAAAGCGCCGTACATTAGAGGCTCAAACTGTGCAAATCGGCAACTCGCCAGAAAGCCAGCACTACCAAGAAGCATTGGAGGCTTATCGGGAAAAACGCTACAAAACTTGCTTGAACGTGCTAGAAAGCTACGAAGGAGCGGTTAAATCTGCCAACTTTTTTTATTTGGAGGCCATTGCGCGGCAGCAGTTGGGGCAACGGGCAGCAGCCAAAAAGTTATATCAACAAGCATTGGGCGTAGACGAAGAGCATTTCAACAGCAATTTGAATTCGGGTAGAATGTTTTACAACGATGGCGATTATCGTTCTTCTGTGGAGTACTTGGAAGCAGCACACCTGCGTCGTCCCAATGATCAAAAACTACTGTTTGATTTGGCGCAAGCCTATTATTATAATGAACAACAAGTGGCGGCCAGCTCAAAGTTGGAAAAATATTTGGAGCGCAACAGCGACGACGGCGAGGCTTGGCGCATGCTCGGAACCAGCTATAGCCAGTTGGGCAAAAACAAAGAAGCAGCCCAGGCATTTAACCGCGCCAAAAAATACGGCATAGGCGACGAAGATTTGTACGAACGCATTTCTACAGACATCGCCGATAAAGGCAACCAAGCACGAGCCTTAACCAAAGCGGGCAAATACGAAGCCGCTATTGAAGTATTGGAAAAGGCGATTGAAGAACATTCTGAAGAAGCTTCTTTGTATTTTAATCTGGGGCTGAATTATTTGGAAGTGGGAAATATGAGAAAAGCTAGAACGCAATTTGCGCGTACGGTCGAGCTGGAACCCGACCACGCCAAAGCCTACCAAGCACTAGGAATGCTGCACTACGAGCAAGAAGAATACAAAACAGCGGGGGCTTATTACATGGCGACGTTGGAGGCAGGCAAGCGCGATGAGTACGTTTATTACAAAATGGGCAGTTGTTGGTACAAGCTCAACCAATATGAAAAAGCAATAGATGCTTACAAAAAAGCCATTGCCATCAACGATCAAGAAAAACACTTTTTCTTTAGTTTGGGTTCGGCACAGTTGGCGCTAAACAAACAGTACAAAGCCATTGAAAGCATGCGCAAAGCATTGGAAATAGACCCGCAATATTGGGAAGCGCAGTACAACATCGCTGTTGCTTATTTTAAAATGAGTGAATACAAGACCTCTATAACAGCTGCCGAAAAAATTCTACAACAGAATCCCAACTTTGCAAAAGCTCACTTAATCATTGGACACGCTTATCATAGAATGGGCAACTACAATTTGGCAAGAGAGTACCAGGATCGAGCCAAGAAGTTAGATCCTAGCCTAAAACTTTATTAGGGGCGTTTCAGCACTAAAATACTCTAGTCTAGACTTTGTATTATCATAAACAACGCATATATTTAGCACACAAGCACGCTCCAAGTGCTATAAACTATAATTATCAAACCAATACAAGATAGAAGACAATGGCAGAAGATACAAGACTTGCTGTTAACCACTTAGTAGACCTGATTGTTCCTGCTTTGAAAAAACGCAACGAAGAGCGTGTAGAATTGAACCGCGACACCAAAAACTATTGGAATAAGCTCAAAACGCGTATTCCTGCGGATGTAACCACGGCACTGGAAGAAAATCCAGAAGATGAGGCCGCGCAAAACAAATTCAAAGACGTGATGGAAGAGTCGATGGATCGCGCCCAAAACGTAAAAATGAGTACCGCTATTTTCCTAGCTAAGAACGGAGTAGAATTATAAAACCGTTTTGGTAAGCTAGAAAAATTAGAAGCGCCTTTGTAGATGGTCTGCAAAGGCGCTTTTGTAGTTGTGTACGACCCTTGCCCGCATGCTCAAACAAAACAATTTACTTTTGTTGTTGTTATTGCTCTTTCAGAACAGCTGCTGATTTTATAGTAAAAAAGTTTATTTTTAGGGGAAGGACTGATTTCACAAGTTCCTATACAGCATTCCAATTCACACAATTTAGTATTATGACCTTTACCACGGCGCTTCTACGTCCCATTCTTCGCTGGTTTGTCCATCGCCAAGCACGCAAAGAGTTGCCCGATTACAATGAAAATCAACAGTTAGAAGGTCTCAACGCCACTGTAGAAATTATTCGAGATAAGTGGGGGATACCTCATATCTATGCGCAGAATGAACCAGACCTGTTTTTCGCGCAAGGATTTGTTCATGCACAAGACCGCCTGTGGCAAATGGAGCTGATGCGGCGCGTTGTGTCGGGGCGCTTGTCTGAAATTATAGGAAAAGATACGGTAGCTGTTGATAAAATAAACCGAACACTGGGTTTTCGCCATTTGGCAGAGCAAGACGCCAAGAAGATGAACCAGTCTCCTGAACACCAAGCTATTCAAGCTTACGCAGCCAAGCAGCTGCCTGCTGAATACAAACTCTTGCGTTTTGAACCCGAACCCTGGACGGTTGTGGACAGCCTAGCTATTGCCCGTTTTTTGGCTCTGCAGATGTCGCAAGGGTGGCTGCACGAGATCGAGCGCTGGCATTTGACGGCCAAATATGGATTGGAAAAAGCGCAAGAACTGTTTCCAGAGTATCCGCAGAGCAATCCAGCGCCGCTTTTAGAGGGCATAGAAACCAACCGCCGTACGCAAGAGCTGCTGGAAGCTTTCAAAGGACCTTTTTTGCGCCCCATGCACGGCAGTAACAATTGGGTGGTGGCTCCAGAAAAAATGGAAACAGGGC
>CAYUZF010000139.1:2298-13989 GCA_964449615.1 uncultured Aureispira sp. | reverse complement strand
TGCAAGGGCGTCCGATTGGCGAGCCAGTAGTACAACACGGGCCTTTTGTCATGAACACGCGCCAAGAAATTCAACAGGCGTTTGCCGAATTTCAGCAAACGCGTTTTGGTGGTTGGCCGTGGGAAAAATACGACCAAGTACACGCCGCCAATTTGGGCCGTTTTGCCAAGTATGGCGATGGACGCAAAGAAATCAAACAGGGCTAAGTAAAGTCCTTGTTTATACGAAAACTCATTTTCGAATGAGTAGCTTGTTGAGAGCAAGCGCGAGCGTTCTGGCTTTATGTCAGAGCGCTTTTTTAGGTTTATTGGGCAGCGATGAGATTAGGAATCTACAAACCATAGCCGATGGCATTCAGCCGTTTACCAGAATAGTTGTTTCTCATCACAACTAAGCGCAACAATTGCTGTTTTGCTTTTGGCATCGCATTTGAATATAGCAGAGTCAAGTTGTTGCATTTCGCAATGTTTTGAAGGCCAATTTTGCTTTGCGGCCCTTGTACCCCAAATCTTTTATTGACAGAAGTTATCCACATAACTTCTATTTAAACCTACGTCACTGTACGTACTAATTGTATTGTATGAAAATTGTAAATCGCATTGTTAGTCTTTGTCTATTATTAATTGTTCTGACAGCGGGTGCAGTGCATGCCCAGTCCAAGCCTTTTGTAGAAAAATCCGATCCAGATGCCGTTAAAATTTTGAAGAAAATTCAGAAAATCTACGGCGAATACGACGGTATTGCTTTAGACTATATCTTAGAAATGGAGTATGGAGAAGACAAAGAGGTGCAGAAAGGGAATATTCTCCAACAAGGAGGCAAATACTACATCAATAACAACGGCAATTTGATCATCAACGATGGAAAAACTGTTTGGATGTACATCAAAAAACAGAACGAAGTACAAATCAACGACTACATTGAAGAGGAAGATTATTTCACACCCACTAAGATTTTTAGAATGGGTGAAAATGATGAGTTTGTGTATGTAATTACAGGGGAGGACAGCGAAGGCTATCGCATTGAGTTCAAACCGCGTGACCGTGATTCTGAAATCAAAAAAGTGCGTTTACTAGTAGACCGCGCTCAGAAAACGATCAAATCAGTCAAGGTCTTTTCGGAAGATGGCAGCCGTATGAATTTCTTAATCAAGAACATCAAAAATGTGCAACCCGCCAGCAACAGTTTTACGTTTGACAATAAAAAATATCCAGGTGTTATTGAAATCGACTTGCGCGACTAAATTTGCATCTCAAAAATAAGCAATGTATTAAGCATGCTGTTCTCTTTCTAGCGGAACAGCACGCTTTTTTTATTAAAATGTCCAATTAACATGTAAAATGATGCTGTAGGGAGACGATGCACTGTGGAGTGTTATATTGGTTGGATAGTCGGAAGCGACTAAGAGAGGCGTGAAATTTAGATGACCAACAATTTCTAAATTATTAGTATCTTGATCGTATAACACAATGTCCCAAACTTGATCTAGTTGATCAATAGTGCAAGCTTGTGGCAATTCATACTTATAGGGCATTGTTGCTAAGTTCTCAGCGGCTGGGGTAAAACACCCGTTGACCGTAGGTGGATTTGGCTGGAGCGGTGAAAGCTGCACTTGAAGCAGTAAATCAGGTAAGCTTTCGGTGCCTGTTGCCGCATCCCAAGTATCCCCCTGTTGATTGACGCGTTGGTAGTCCAATACTTCTATGCTGTAAATGTGCATGGAGACGGGTGTCAATCTATTTTCGCAATAGCGCCCACTATAACCTAGTTCGCATTCACAAAAACCACCTATACAGTAGCCCCCGTTTTTGCAATAAACTTCATCACACTCCTTTTCACATTGAAAAGCACTAAGCATCAAGCTTATTAGCAACAAAATCAATGGTGTTTTTTTTGCAATATACTTCATAGCAACGTTGGTTTTAGATTAAAAATTCCAAGAAACATACACTCGAATACTGGCAACAGAGGACATGCTTTCTAGTAAGACAACATCAGGGAAACCGTCGTAGTGTTCTATAGGAACAAATCGGAAAGTTGCCATGGGTACTGGCAAGTTTGAACTACTAGTATCCGTATCGTCGTCGAGTAGCGTGAAATGCCACAGCGATTCCATGAAAAATAAGCTAAAGTAAGGAGAGAAATTGATCGGAGGTGTAGCGTTTTCTTTCGTAGTGGAACGATAGGGCTTAGTAATGATGGTCGTACCAAAGTGCGTGAATTCTAGAAAAACATCAGGGTCGCTATTGGAGTCCCATAGTGGGTTGTTGGGGTCAGAAACGTTGGTTGCGGGATATTCCAGCACCTCGACATGTTCAATGGTTACCGAAGAAGGAACACTGTATTCGGAACAATCTTCGCCCTGGTAACCGAGCTGGCATTGGCACGTCCCCTCGTAACAAATGCCCCCGTTTAGGCAAACTTGGCTGGCACACGGATCTTTACAAGCAATTAGGTGCAGACAAAACCAAAGAAATAACAGAAATATGGAGTGTTGTTTCATGACGTAAAAAGGGATTGTATATCGTGCATAAAAAATTGTATAGCCACCGCTGTTGTCCCTCAAAAACGACTTGACCTACCAAAGCGTTGTAAAATTTTTTAAAATAAAAAACAAGCTGCCCCATGTAGAACGCAGCTTGTTCCTCTTTCTATATTTATAAAAACACAACACCTTGCACCAAGCAACGCTAGAAATCCCAATCTACCAGCAAATAAACAGCACTTTGTGTGTTGCTACCTTGTATTTGAATTTTATTGGGAATGGCGGTAGCGTAATCTAGGGGAACAAAAGAAATCGTTTCTATAAGTTCTTTGCTCCCATTGTCGTCGTCGTACAAATCGAAGTTCCAAACAGCGCTTACATCATCCATTTCATACTGCACAGGCAACTGGTAAATCGCAGGCAAAGAAGGATTATTCAATACGCCCGACGTATACACTACCCCCGTGTTTACTCTTAGCTCAAAGGATAGATCTGCGGCATCGTTGACATCCCAGGGCAATCCGACACTGTTAGAGTCAGGTACCGCTTGATACTCCACTTTTTCGATAATCATAGATACAGGCGTCAGTATTTCAGAGCAGTCGGTGCCTGCAAAACCTTCGGGGCAATGGCAGACTTCGTTGTTGCAATAACCACCATTTAGGCACTGGCTTTCTACACACCTAGTTTGGCAAGCGGTGAAGGCAGTTAATAGGGTAGTGAGCAAGGCAAAAGTTTGTACGATCGTCTTCATAAACAAAAATTAAGTAGAAAATAACTGGTCAGCGGAAGCGGCACCAAAATAAGGCCAAAAATAAAGCGCTGTTCTTATGACTCTTCTTAAAAAGACTAAACCCCACAATAAGCGCCCACCCCACCACAGACCATCCCAAACAATAGAACAACCACCACAGCTTTCCAGTCTAGTACCGAGTCCTCTTCTTCGCTGATTAGCCTATTGGCGCGCAAACTAAGCGCAATTTTCTATCCCACTGTTGCATCAAACAAAGCAACCAGCATCGCCGATAATCCTCCTGTAGAACACGTACTCGCTTGAGCGGCATAGGCGCCCACCACTCCCAAAATAAGCATAGAAAGCGGTGTCAGTAAGGCGTAATTGAATTTAAAACGGCGAGAGACGATGGAACCTAGAGTGTCAAGGGCTAGAACGATAAGGGTGTCATTTGACAGGATGGGGCAAGAAACGCAATGGAAACAATTGCTGTATCATTCTAATACATAAGGGCTTGACAATCAATGTCAAACCCTTAGAGGGGTGCCCGATGGGGTAACACCCTTACCGATGTAAGACTCTGATGTAAAAACAAATACATATTAAATGAAACGTCTAATGTTTCCTAGTTGTTTTCTTATTTAGGTGATAGTTTATAGTTGGCTTTATGATGTTGTAATTTTTGTGCGTTTCAATTGCTGTATCCAAATTACTGCTACCCTGTCACAAATTAAGAAAAACAGCGCAAAATTGAATTTAAAAAGAAAGGCCTATCCCCTACGCGACTTATACTTCTGAAATCCTCCAACATTCCAACAAAGCGTCTTTTTTACCAGCTTTTTTGCTCTTATATCGGCTCCTAAGAGGAAAAGTTTTTTTTGTACTTAAAAGCTTGTTTTATAGAATACTATAAGGTTCTTTAGTTCTATTTTCTAATCCCTATTTTATCAGAAAAAAAGTGTTGGTATTTGTTGGGAACTGTTGGGAAGTGTTGGAAAAAGACCCCATATTTGTTGGATTCTCTACTCAACTAATTTTTATTTCTTTATGTGTTAAAAACGAGTTTCCAACACTTTCCAACAGTTTTTAAGCCTTTTTTACTGACTTCCAACACCCTAAACTACTGAATTATAACACTTTAAGACTAAAAGTGTACTTTTGTTGGGATGTTGGAAACTGAACCGCCTATAAAAATCCTAGAGCAAAAAAAAGAAACACTTTGCTGATATGGTATTTTTTAAAATTGTCACAGTTTTTTAGAAATTCCATGTTACGTATACGCGCGCTGTCAGCTTACTTGTAGATAATACAAATGAGTCAGGGAAGCCTGATGAGCTAGCCAGTGGCGTATAATAGACCCCCGCCATACCGTCTTGAGTTGTTGAACTATCGTAATCCCATAGATATAAGGTATGTGAATTGTTTAGATTGTTTACAGTATACGGGAGATTGTCTGAAGCATAGGCCGTTGAATACTCTAAGTCCTGTCCCGTTACATTTGACCAAGGTGATGCCTTGTAATAGTTCAAATTAGGGGTTGTCCCCTCATTATGAGTAATAAATGGATCTGCCCCCGTTGTTGGATCCCAACCCGCTCCAGTAGATTGTACCAATGGGTAGTTAGTAACAACAACTCTAGTTATAGTCATAGAAACAGGAGTAAGAACTGTTGCGCAACTGGGGCCACTATACCCCGTAGGACAATCACAAGTCCCATTAACACACTGCCCGCCATTCAAGCAAGTTATATTATAACATAAATCTTGAATTTCGCACTCAGAGCCACTAAAACCAGGGGGACAGTCGCAGCGTCCATCGTCACAAACACCACCGTTAAAACATGTCTTGTCTTCACAAGGATCATAAGGCTCATCTTTCTTACAAGCCGAAAAAGCAAGCGCCAGTACAAGCGCAAAAGCAAAGCATTTAATAAAATCTTTCATAATGATTAAAAATTAAAAAAATAATACAATAGGGATTTTGTAACGGCCAATGGGGACGCGGCCACTACTTGCTACTTATTTTTTGCCTCATACATTTGGATAAGGCGTTCTTTATCTGCTAGTTGAGCTTCTAAGAGTTTAACTTTGTCTTTCAGGTAAGTAATTTCTTTCTCATTCTCTGTATTATTCGCAATAGTATTTGTACTATTGGTATGTTGTCCTACGTTTACGAGGTTGCCATCCCCTGATATATTTTTAGGGGACTCGCTTCTCATCATTTCGCCCTCACCTGTCAGCAACCAATTTATATTTACACCTAATCGCGCCAATGGCTCCAGTACTTTGTAACCAGGCTTTGAATGACCCAAAATTACACTATTTAGAGTTTTTGGTGCCACGTTTAATTCTTTTGCAGCTTGCGTTTGGTTTTTTTTTACCGATTCTATAAAATCGCTAAGCCTCTGACCTATAGACATTTAAATTTATTTTTGAGTTTTAGGTTATTTTTATTGGCGAAAAAACACCTGAATAACTTGCATTTAAGCAATAAAAGTACTTACTTTGTAACATCAAGAAACGGATAGTACAGGGTTGGGTAATCAATTTTAAAGCCCTTAGAAACGCGTTTCTAATATGTGGTAAAATAGTTTTTAGGGGTGTCTGAAATCTGTTTTACTGCCCAATATAAGGAAAAAGTATAATGCTAGGTAAAAAATCACCTCTATTTATACGTACTATAATGGACAAGTATAAAAGATACTTGTTTCTAAGCGCATAACTTATTCAATGCAGCACGAGCAGCGCCCCTACCTAACCCTGTTAACAACGTGTATTGGTTGTTATTCTGTAGGGGAAATACGTTGCACTACACAAACCAGCGTAATGAATCGCCACTCCGCAAGGGTGCCCAGTGTCAACTTTTTGAGACTTTTTTATTCTCAAAAGCGATTCCCCTGCCGTCAAATGGGCGGCAGGGTGCTTTATTAAACTATGCTGCGCTTGGGCAAAGAGCTGCGCCTCTTTCGGGAGGTTTGCCTTATTGTAATGGTTATCATAGATTTTTTTTTAATAGTAGAGCGCCGCGTGGAGTGTTGAGTGTTATCCACGCGGCAATTTTTAGACGCGTATGTGGTTATTCATAAAATTTTGGTGGTTTTGTCATTGTTGCTACAAATCATGGGCAACAAAAAAGACTAAAGTGTCAAGTTGAGGTGTATTGTAGGCGTCGTACAGAAAAAGTCTGCGCGGCGTCTAACTCAACGACCGTAAAAAAGCGGTTGTACAACCGTCATATACAGTAGAGTTCCGCCGCTGGGGCAACTGCTTGGATTCAGTACTCTAGCGCGGATACTCTCTTTTAAGAATAGTTTTTAAGGGGTTCATTTGCAAAGATTGGCCGTGCAGCGCTGTTTGGGGCTACTGCTGTGCGGTCATTTCTTTTTCTTATGGGTGCTTTGTAAAAATATTAGTTGCATTCCTCTTTAGGGTTTTGGTGGTTAGTGGCTTGGTTGCAGTGTCCTCTGTAGCTGGGTCACACCTTGCCTTTTTTAAAATTTACTGACAATACTATGACTAAACTAGAACAGCATACACAAGAACCTATCCAAAAAGGGGAGGAAAACTTCAAACGTTCGTTGGGCCACTATATGCTGGGGGTCCATTTTAATACATTGGATGATATACTTGGCGTCTCCAAACATAAAGTTGCAGCCTTATTTAAAAAGCCTAACACTTGGACTTTCGAGCAAATCACCACTGTGCTAGATTATACTACGTCCAATTTTCCCGCCGCTGAATTCCTTACTCGCTTTAGTTGGGGATTTGATGGTATGAGCGGTCGCGAGCTGGAAGATTTGCGTGCCTATTTGAATAACCTAGAAATCAACAAGGAGCATGAGTAAAACCAATAAACAAGAAGTCGCCCGCCTACCAGGTGGCGGCTTTCGGGGCAAGGATGGCGTCGTCCACTTCTTTGTGCCTGCTGTGGGCGAGTCTTTGACTTGGAAACGAGAGGATCAGCAACCTGTTGAGCTGAGCGCGAGCGAGCAGCACCGGGCCGAGCTGTTGCACTATGATCTGGAGAAAGTACTGATTGTGAAAAAATGGTTGTGCCAGGGGCGAACCCCCACGGCTATAAATCGCGGAACGGGTGT
The DNA here is from genome assembly GCA_964449615.1 of uncultured Aureispira sp. Classification (GTDB taxonomy): domain Bacteria; phylum Bacteroidota; class Bacteroidia; order Chitinophagales; family Saprospiraceae; genus Aureispira. Next base: position 6,675 of record CAYUZF010000139.1, on the reverse strand, counting down.
TTCTAGGAACACCGTCTATTTATACAAAAAAATCTACGACGAGAAGTACACGAAAAACACGGCAAAGTACACTGAAAGTACAAAAAATTCCACAGGTGTACTTTTTATTCTGTTGACTAGCAATTGGTTCGCTCTTGATAGTGCAGATGTGCTTCTTGGGGGAGGGATTATCGTTGTTGCGCTCTTATTGAATATATTGTTAGAGCTGCATAAAAAAAGTAAAGAGCAGAAGACTTACACCCATCGCGACGAAGTCCGCGAACTAAAACGAGATTTTTACACGGTATTGGATTGGTCGTATAAGCGTGAACCTATTATAGTTGGATCAAAAAAAGAGGAAGCACATAAAAAGGACATGCTAAAATATTACAAAAACTCAGGGCGTCTTGTGCTGGTCTTCCCTAAGAAAATAGGCGAAGACAATAGAAACTATTTTTTCCGAAAAAGACAGTTCATGGAAAAACTGGTCTTCGGATCAGAGCCCTATGTTCAAAAGGGACAACAGAATCATAAAGCCGCTTTTAATAAGATCAACGAGGCGAATCTATTAGCCTATTTCACAGACCCTAGCGCTATTAAATCCAAAGCTTTTTTACTGGAGTTTACGGCGTACTACCGCAACCATCGCGAGCCAGCGGTGAACATTAATGCTACCAATAAAACAATTGATTGGGGGCTGATTGATGCGCCTGAAAACGAGACACAACTATAACCATGAGCAAGAACAATAAATATAAATTGCTTTTAACGGATGCGATTACTTGTCGTTTACCTCGCCAAGAGCCTGTAACCTTATACCGCCTAAAAGCCCTACGCGATTTTGGGACAGTAAAAAAAGGTGATTTAGGCGGACACATAGCCAACCCTTCCAATTTAGAGCAAGAGGGGGACTGCTGGGTCTTTCCTGGTGCGCGTGTTTTGGGCAATGCTAAGGTTTCTGATGGTGCCGTCATTAGTGGGTCAGCCATAGTTAGTGGCAACGCCCTTATTTATGGAACGGCTAAAATATACGACAACGCCACAATTTCAGGTAATGCGCGAGTTGGTGAGCAAGCTATGGTTTTTGGTCGGGCTCGAATTTATGGCCAAGCCCAAATTTATAACCAAGCTCAAATTTATGATAATGCCCTAATTGGGGACAATGCTTGGATTTTTGGTCATGCTCGGATTTTTGGTGGTGCAAGGGTTTTCGATAACGCTAAGGTATACGGATACGCCAAGATATTCGAAGACGCTGTAATTATTGGACATGCAAGCGTTCGCCACTTTGCAATGGTTTATGGCTCAGCCCTATTATACGATTATGCAAGCGTTTCCAAAAGCGCAGAAATTTCAGGTACTGCACGAATTGGTAATCGTGCCAAGATTACATTTAACGTCCATGATGATTCTTACTTATTTCTTGGCCCCTTTGGCTCATCGTTACTATTCCTTACCACGAACCGATCCGTTTCGGTCATCAATACGGATGCATTTTCGGGAACACTCGACGAGTTTAAAGCGGAGCAGCGCGTAGCGTTTGGCCCCAATTATGGCCCCTTCGCTACCGCTATACAAATTTTGGAACTGCTGTATACTCAACTTACTGATAAATAACTCTTTTTCTCACCATTAAAACAATACACATGTCTGATAAAAATGGATGCCTACGGGCTGTTATTGACGATTTTGACCAAGACACGCCAGAAGATACTCGCCGCGATTTATTCCAAATTTGTGAAGAATTTCTTGATTTAGTGAATTCCTTGTTTCTTCCTTCTGAGCTGTTAACCCGCTGTTTGTATGGCATGATCACCGATCAAGCAATGCAAACAAAAAAGAACCGCTTAAAAGCTGAAAGTTGGATATTTGAGCGTTTGCCTGTGGGTGCGGCTTTTACCTTAGAAAAAGAAGGGGGTGTTTATCGGAAAGAATCTAACGACTACGCACTGGGTACCACTAATACGCTATGCCTTGCAACGGGGGACAGATCGTCCGTTCGTCCTGTTTCTGAGGTGTTACCGCATATTGATTTTAGAAAAAAGGTATTCCTAAACGAGGTAACACCTCCTCACCTAAACCTATAGGTCATGAGAGGGAAAATATTAATAGTCGCGCTAGGTATCCAGCGACAAAAAGTGGACGCCATAGAGGGGCAACTCATCGCTGCGCACTGGTCAGTCGTTCGGGTTGATTCCTCTACAATTACACTGCAGTCGCCGTCCCCCTCTTTTATAGGCCGTTTAGCCTTTGCGCTCTTGGATCTTTGGGCGTTTGCAGGTGTGTGGGTTCCCGCATTGGATCACTGCGACGCGCTTTACCTTATGAAGGAAGACGACAGCCAAGCCGAGCAAATTAAACTGATTGTGGGCTGGGCGCAAGAAAAGGGTAAAATAATATTCTATCACAATGAAAACCACCTTTGTAGCAATGACGATGAATGATAACAATACTTTGACCGCAGAACAGTTAAGTCTATTACCCCAATTACAAGACTTATTCAATTCAGGGCAGCGCGCAAACATAGCGTTAAGCTTGTTACAACTAGAGACTCATGATATACCTTTTGAAATGGTTGCAGGGAGAACACGGGAGGAATATATGGAATTGGGGCACTGGTTGGTGAAGATGTCTAAATTAGCCCCTGATTCATCGATTGCAGCCAAAATCGCTTTTATCAAAACATGCAAATGCCTATATGTAGTGGATTGGTGGTCGCCTAAAAGTGAGGATCATATCCCTCCTTCGATTGGACTTTTATCAGAGCTTGAAGAGTTAGATATTTCTAATGGTATCGTTAGTTCGCTGCCCTCTTCGCTTTGCCGTTTAAAAAAGCTTCGAGTACTGAATGTAGAGGGTAATTATTTAAGAACGCTGCCTTTTGATATTGGCGCATTACAAGCGTTAGAAGTATTGAATTTAAGCAATAATTCTTTGTATACATTACCGAAATCATTTGAAAAATTGTGTAACCTGAAATACTTGGATTTATCTAGCAACCAACTTCGTAGCGTTCCCTTAGCATTATCTAAGTTACACTCACTACTAGACCTTAATTTATCAGACAATAAGTTGCATCGCTTGCCGTCCTATTTCGGTAATTTAAAATCACTCGAAAACCTGAACTTATACGGTAATGTCTTAACTAAGCGATTTCCTTTTACAATGAGTCGATTAAAAAAACTTACCACCTTCTTTTATGACAGCGACGGTTTAGAGTTTCCCGACTTTTTGTTCGACTTAGACTCTCTTTCTTCCTTTTCTCTTCCTCCTTTGCCTACCCCTATTACACTTGAACTAAGAGGACTTAATCGCGAATCTAAAAAAAAGCGATTAAAGCAATTCCTTTCTAAGAAGTATCCCTCTTGGCACCTATGCCTTGATTGATCACTTTACCAATCCCCAAAAAACCGCCACCATTTTTACACCTCTTAGCGTTATAAAAATGCCTTACATACTGAATTTAAACACACTGCGCGACCAATTCAACATACGCACAGTAGTAAAAGAATACGAACCCGACTGGGACGGAAAGTCTAAAATTTGTTGTCCTTTTCATCAAGAAAAGACGCCGAGTTTTTCCGTTCACCCTTCAAAAAATGTTGCCACTTGTTTTGGTGGCTGTGGCTCTTTTGATAGCCTTTCCTTTGTTATGAAAAAATGTAACTTAGAACTGGTTGAAGCAGTGGAGCAACTTGTCGGCTTGCACGAAGGTTCAAAAATTGTCTACGATCCAGAGCAGGCCAAAGAAGCGAAGAGGAAGCAGAACCGCTTGGCTACCTTAAAAACTGTCAACCAGCAAGTAGTTCAGGCGTACATACGCCAAGCTTACCCCGAAGGAATACCCGAAACGGTTGTGTTCCGTCATGGCGATCAAGAACGAAGCTTGTCCCAGTCAACCGTCGAAGCCTTCTCCGTTTGCGAAACGCCCGAGGATTGGAGTTTCTTACAGCGCTGCGATTTTCTAACGGCTGATTTGGTGGAATTGGGTCTGATAAAAAAGAACAAAAATGGCGGTATGTACGATGTTTTTAGAAAGAAACAGCTATTCACCATCCACAGCCCCACGGGTTACGTGGCAGGTTTTGCGGGTCGAAAAATTGACCCCAGCGACAAGGGCCCTAAATATTACAACAGTCCAAAAACTGCCTTATACGAAAAAAATAAACTGCTCTACGGATTACACCAACAAGAAAAAGAGATTCGACGCCAACAGCAAATTTATTTAGTGGAGGGGTACTGGGATGTTTTGACCGCTTACGATCAAGGATTTACTGGCGCGCTGGCGGTTTGTGGAACCTCGCTCACCAAAGAGCAAATCAAATTGGCCAAGACGTACAGCGCGCGTATTTGCTGTATGGCCGACAACGACGCCAATAAGCCCGTGAATGCTGGACT
>CAYUZF010000139.1:0-2264 GCA_964449615.1 uncultured Aureispira sp. | reverse complement strand
CCTAGCAGTAGAACAAATCTTTATTGAAGTGGTGGTATTGCCCGCAGGCGATGATCCTGACAGTTTCTTGCGCAGTCAAGGAATAGAAGCCTTTAGAGCCTACATAAAACAAGAAAAAAAGGACGGTTTAGAATGGTTTGTTACGGATGCGATCTCCACACGTGGCGACGACCCCTTTACGATCAATGATATAATGGCGGATGTTGTCAATCTTGTTCGTCATTATACGGGGCATATAGCGGACAACTATTGTGAAAGTTTGGCGAAGCTACTAGGGGTAAAAAAGTCTACTTTTCAAATGGCTTACAGCGAAGCCCGCGAGCAGTTGATGATACAACAAACGGGCGGCGGTGGAACAGAGATGACCCTAACCGAAGAGCAAAAAGCAAGTTTAAAAAATTATCAAATTTATGAACACGGACGGCGGCTTCGGTGCAATAATATAACGCGTGGGACGCACTACGATGTGTCTAATTTTATAGTAGAGCCGTTGTTTCATTTGTATTCTACGGAGTCCCCAAAGCGGATTTTTAAGATTAAAAATATAAAAGGAGATGAAGCCCTTGTCGTTACAGAAACGCCCAATTTGGGTAAACTAGAACGGTTCAAGGATTTAGTCGAACGTTTTGGGAATTATCTTTTCACAGGCGATAACGAAGCCTACAATTATTTAAAAGCTAAAATATACGATCTTATGGGTTCTTGTTTAGAAATTAATACACTCGGGTATCATTTGGATGGGTTTTATACCTTTGGAAATGGAATTTTCACACCTGAAAAAAAATTCCTTCCCGCCAACAAACACGGCATTATTCTATATAAGGATAAGCAGTATTTTCTCCCCGCAAATAGCGACTTATACAGAGATGAGCAAAATACGTTCAAGGAGGAAAAGAATTTTAAATACGTGAAATCTACTGTTTCGTTTGAGGAATGGTCTTCGTTATTTTGCGAAGTACATGGTAATTACGGAAAAATTGCCCTAGCTTATTTTTTCGCGGCGCTGTTTCGCTCTAGTATTTTGAAAACGGCTAAAGTGCCGCTATTAAATTTATTTGGGATGCCCTCTACGGGGAAAAGTTTATTGGCCGAAAACCTCGTAGCGCTCTTTTGTTTGTCTACCAATGGCATGAACTTGAACTCTTGTACTCGTGCAAGTCTTGCCAACAAACTAATTACCGTTAGGGATGGGTTACTGATCTTTGAAGAATACAATAACGGTTTACCAAGCTTTGTAATTGAAGCTCTAAAAGATACTTTTGATGGATTAGGGCGAGAGCTTGGCCAAAAATCGGTGAGCCGCAACAAACGGACGGAAGTTTTATCGACAGCCGTAGTGATTGGACAAGAGCTGCCCACAATAGACCCCGCTTTATTTACACGTTGTATTACACTTGCATTCACTAAAACCAGCTATACCACCAAACAAACAGAGCGAGCCGAGGAACTGATGAGGCTGCGCGGGCAACTATCGGGAATCATGGCACAAGTATCAACCCATCGCGCCCAAGTTGCGGAAGCCTTCCCCCCTTTTTACGCCAAATATGTTAAAGAGCTACAAACTCACTGCGAACAATTGCGCAAAGACTTAGGTGAACGCGAAAAAATTAGAACCAGGATGATCCAAAATAATGCCGTACTATTGGCCGTTGTGGACGTATTATCGGAGGTGTTGACACTCCCTTTTACTGCTGACGAACTCTTCCACATCTGCGCCGATAATCTGATGGATCAGCATCGACAGATAAGCACAGAAAGTGAAGTAGCTTCTTTTTGGCAGATATTCGAATTTCTAGCTACTAACAGTGATATAGGCAGACAAGATTTTAAAGTAGATGGTACACATTTATACATCAATTTCGGACGCCTCTATCAACTGTACGCGGAAGTTTTTAAGAAGCAGCGCAGCAATAAGAACCCCTTAAACAAAACCTCTCTAGTGCATTATCTAAAAAATCATAGTGCTTTTGTTGAGTATAAGAACGGGTGCCGTTTTCACAATAAAAATACTTCGGCTTATGTATTTGATTTTGAAGCGCTGGGTATCTCTATACCTGACCATAGTTTAACTTTTGCCGCCGTGAAGAATCTACCAGTAAAACCGAACAACGAAACGCCGCCAGTGGATACTGATACACAAGCAGCCTTTAATTTTTCAAAAAAAGAGCGAAAAAAATAGTTAATGGCAAAAAAACACAAACTAGACGCTTGGTTAAACACGACAAAAATGGCCGCCTAGTACCACCGCGCAAAGCAGGTACCTA
>CAYUZF010000138.1:7063-13989 GCA_964449615.1 uncultured Aureispira sp. | reverse complement strand
CCATGCACCATCAATAGAAATCGACAGAAACTACTCACCAACCAATACCGATACAGCAGGTAACAATGTTCAAGACTCTATTTTCTACCAATACTGTTTTGTCGGGAATGCTGCGCAGTACTTCTCGGTCGCCGCTAAGGTTTTTTTCTTGGTAAGATTGGCCTGGTAGAAAACCTTCTATTTTAAAACGCAAATATTTGTTTTTTACTGCTGGAATACGGGTTGTGCGTATGCTGTAAGCACCTTTAGAATCGCCGTGTAGTTGTTTGGCAATGTTGTCCACCAATTTAAGCTGTCCTTTTTTATCAATATCATACAGGTAAGTATAGTGCATGGTAAAATCAACTTCGTCTGTATTGATGAACCGCCCAGCGTCCATAAAAGAAGCTTTGAGCCAAATATAAGTTTCTAAACGGCAGTTGGAAGGAACCGCAGCGCAACGGGGTTGTTGCCTGCTAGTTCTTTTAGCTCTGCTAAAAGCTGGGCGGCGCGTTCTATTTTCTTTACGTGTGGTGATTATGAATAATTCGTTACTAATAATTACTCTGTACGCCCATAGAAAAGACTATCCTTGTAATACCCTATATATTCGTCTTTAGAGATTGAAGCAGCAAAATTATAAGCAAAATGAGGTAGGCGAGAACGTTTAGATAGAGTACCTGTACGATCGTCGACCCTAATAATGCTTTTATCTTCAAATACTAGATAGCAGTATTGATCTATCTTCAATTTAAAATCAGGATCAGATATATTCTGTTTCCAAAGCTCCTTTTGAGTAGCTCGATCTACAGCTGTTAGAGTTGCACTATCTTTATAAATTAAAGTTTGCTCTAGTAAAGCATAAACTGGAGGAGTCGTTGTGCTGAAATTATAAGGAGTGGCTAGTCGTGGAGATTTCCATACTAGTTGCTGTTGTAAATTGTTGTATAGAAATAGATGACGATTACTGTAGACGGGAATGACAAATTCCGCTTTGTTCCTTCTGTCTGCTTTGTTTTTTCTGTTAGTTATCGCAGAAGTATCAATAAGAGAAAAATTGTTCAGCTCTTGTCCTGTCTTACTATTTAAGACTTGCCACGTCATAACTTCATCTGATACTCGGGAGTCAATAAATGCTATTGTATGATCATCGTAATAGTAGTTGTAAAATATAGCTTGATAGTTCCAGACCACTTTTCTCGTAGGTAGGTGAAGGCAAACAAGCCAACCTTTTTTATTTGTTGGCTTGTAATCGAAATAGTATAAGTGTTCTAAATTTGTATCTAAATGAAATGTTTTTATAGCTGTATCTTTGATTTTCCACTGTTCTATTAGTTCACCTTGCTTATTAAATTTTAAAAAAATATTACTAATTACTAAACCTACATGATTGTTATTGTGCTTAATATAAGGTTCGTGGTTGGTTACACGTGCAAAGAGCAAGCTATCAGGTAATCTATACGTCCACAAAATACGACGGCCATCTTCTGAAAGCATACAAACGCTGGTATTTGTCAAGACAGCTTTGCTATAGGTTTGCGAACTTATTGCAAAAAATGGAAGGTGCTTATCCGTATTGGGTTCACTTGGAAGTACTAAAGGTGCTGCAACCTGCTCTTTGCCAGAAGAACAAGCAGAAAGCACGAATACTACAGCCAAAAAGCTAAAAATTAGATTCATTAAAACTCTTTAATTTGGCGGTGGCGGTCGCCGCGTTCTGGATTTATTTTATTAACGACAGATGAGTTGTATTCATTTAATATACAGACTTCAGGAAAGTGTTTTTTAATGTATTCTGTTCTGAGGAAATCGTTATCCATAGTAATGCCATACCTGTTTAGTATAGTTAACACCCTACGAATAGGCCTGCCGTCTTTTTTCAAGAAAGTATATAATGGTTTGTTGAAATCAACTTCTGTTTTGATAACAGTATTTTCTTGGCCTAAAACGTTGGTTCCAATAGTTTCTAATGTGCCATATTGTTGATGAAAGCAACATTTATCATTTACAAACCTAATGATCAAAGGTTTTAAATACCCATCGAAATCTTTACTACCAAGTGCAATTCCTGCGGGTAACTGCGATTGGTCTATTTTATCTCGCAGTTTGTTAGCTAACCGATCAATCATCAAGACTTTTTCATAGTTTTCTAACGAAGATTTAGCAATGAAGTCTCCTATATCTATATAATATTTTTTGACGTGATTTCCCGTAATTTCTAGGTCAGAAAGTTTTTTGATATTCTCGACTATTTTTTGATGTTCTTTAGCAATCGCAGCGCTTTTTGCATTGAATTCTGCTATAAGACGTTTTTGACTGTCTTGACTTTCTAAAGTATTAATAATGGTGTGGATCCAATTTATTTTAAATCCTTTTTTTGTTACTCCATATAGCATGGATATAGCTTTGTCTATGAAAACATCTTTATACAACCCTACAGGATATTGGAAGTTGACAGTTTTTAAAATATTGTTCATCTCATCCTCTGCTGCATTTTTATACTTTTCTTGTATAAGGTAGAATCTAGCAAGGTCATTATAATAAATCAAAGTAACATCTCTTAATGAATTTAGTGCATTGCTGACATCAACAACAGAGGCATCTTTAACAATTTTTTGCAGAGCTTCTAATTCTTTTCTTTTTTCTTCTAGTAAAGTGTTAGCTACAGGATTGTTATCCGATAATTCCTTTATTTCTAATAATAGTTGGTCTATTTCTTCTATTAATTCTTCCATTTTAAGATTGGGTTAAGACTGATTAGCTATTAATTGTTTTAGGCGCTTCATTAAAGTATCTACTTGTGCAAACTTCTTTTTCAGCGGCATATCTAGTTCTTCCAATTGCTCATCATACATACGCTGCACCTTCTTCCAAATAGAACTATACTTTCGAACCAAATCTTTTTCTACAATAGCAGCTTTCAAAGCGGTAATTTTAGGAGCTGTTTTAATCAACTTATGCTCTTCTTTATTTAGCTCTTCGTATTTATCTACCAAACTAGCAGCTGTACGAAACGCCTTTTCAGTAATTTGCACGTGGTTGGTAGTATATATTGAAGAATTGTCTGTGTCTTTGAGTAAGGGAATAATAATAGTCGTCATTTTTTTATTGGCGAGTACAAAAGTTTTATAAACCTCCTGTAAGGATTGGTGGTCGTTGGCTGCCGTCGCTTCTTGTTGTGCAACAAATGCTTGTTTGTTTAGAGAGTTTTGTTGGGTCAACTCTACGTCGGTTAGTTCCTCCTGTTCTATAGTTTGTGCAATTTCATCCGTGTATTGCCCTTTGATGATCTCCTTAATGTTCAGCCCCAACTTTTTTGCAAGCTTTTTGCTGTTTTTCTTCATCTGGGTGGGCTTTCCAAAACCTTCGATGGCAAGGCGTATACTACTGCTACCGTCCTCCTCCTTGTCGAAATAGCAAAAACCGATGGAATAGTCTTTTAGTTTTTTACGTGTACCATCCGTTTTTAAACCTTTATAAAACTTAGTCATTACGGACTGCTTACCCAACAACAATAAAGCGTGCGTTTCTCCGCAGGCAAATTCAAAGTTAGCAACCATAACCAAAGGTACGCGATCTAGGCCTTTACTCTTAGCTTGTCTAATATCTTTTTCTAATAACTTAACATAATCTTTCCAAGCTAAAAGTTGTACTTGACTGGGATCAATTTTAGATTTAATCATAATAAAAGGGTGTTTAGAAGGTAAAGTCAATACTAGGCTTTGAAGATTTTATTCTTCTTAGCAGGGTATAATTTGTAGTATTGATCAGCGCGTTTATTGCCTATTAACTGGCGCATGATTTCCTCTTCTGTCTTTTCCGACATCGGTTTAATTGGCTCTTCTTCTAGGTTGTTGAGGTATTTTTCGTTGAGTAAATGAATAGAAGGAAAGATGATTTTCATACCGCCTCTTAATGTCCAATCAATCATATTGTTATAATCAGCTACCGCACTGCATATTTTGACATCGTAACGGCCATAAATCTCGTTGCAATAGCTCGTCATTTTCTCTCCGTGGGTGATTTCGTAAACATGGGTTAAATCTGGCGAATTTCCCATTGGGCGCGTTTCAGGAGCCATTTGGGATTTGAGGGACAAATTAATTTCAGCCTTAACAGGTTCACCACTCAAAGAAAAGAGTTTAATATTTACTTTGCACTTGTGTAGTGTGCCTTTAAAAATAGAAGGGTTGCTGTCGCCACTGTTAGGAGTGCTGTTTGGAAATACTTCTCCCCATACCAATTTTAAATAAGGTGGGCCATGTATTTCCTTCTCGTAACCATAAACCGTATTCTGTAAAATATTTAAATGCTTGCGTATGCTTGGTTTGCCTCCCTTCTCAAACTGCTCTTTCATTTCTTCCTTGATGGGTACAATCCCTGTAGCGTCTGCCCAGAATTTGAAATCCAAGGTCATTTTGTTGTAAGCAGTAAAGCCTCCCATATCGCCCGAATCGCCTGGAGCGCCTATAGTATAATCATCTTTTTTCTTGCTTTGTCCTACTTCGTTGTAGCCAAATTCGTATTCCAGTTCTTGGGGGTTCACTTGAACGGTAAAAGTAGATAAAGGAGCGTCTGTGCAGTCTCTCAATTTATGGGAAGTAATGGTTAAGCGTTCAACACCATCACTGTTTCCTGAAAGTAACGAGGGAATTTTAGATGTCATGTGGATATTAGATTTTATTAAGGAATGTAAGTAAGTACCCTTAAAGCTAAAAAAACCTTTTGGAATTTCCAAAAGGTTTGTAAAAGTATTTTTATAAAATTGTATTTATAGAGGGCTGCTGGGCAACTGATAGGTTTGATAAGCAGGACCGATTTTTTTAGAATTTGTAGAACCGTAGTACATCTTGGAACGACCTGTCTCCGTGTCCCAGACTAAAATATAAAAATAAGTACCGCTTCCTTGAGTATCTACACTATTCAAGTTCATTTGGTATCGTCCAGCAGCATAACTGGCTTGTGGGGTGTCTGCTTGTACAGGATTAATAGAATACATAAGGGCAGCAGTAGCAAAGATGATTAAAGCGATTCCTTTGCATTTGTCTAAAAAAGTTGTGGATTGCATAATACAAATAGTTTTAAGTTTTAAATAATGGTAATTTTTTCAACGATAGTGCTGTAATAGTATCAAGGCCTATAGTAGAACAATCAAATGTAATAAAAAAACTTGTTTTGGAGTTCTCCTTTACTAATAAAACTATTCCCCAAAAAAGCTATATTGATTTAAAATTCTACCCAAACACTGTTCGCCAGATGCAAGCAACTTCCAAAGACAGACTCTTTTTAATTCCTTTTTTGGCGCTAGGTACAGCCTTGACCACTCTGAAAATGGAATGGGCAACAGCGCTGCGTTGGTCCGCTGAAGCAGCGGATAGGAGAGAATGGGTAGTTTATAAAGGAATGGATGTCTTGAATGCCAATTTAGTATTGTTGCCTCCGCTGTTTTACATCGCTTGCTTGATGGTTGTTTTGCTGATCAACATTACCAGTATAAAGGTCAATGTGGCTCAGGTGTATAAGGTTATTTTTTGGCTCAATTTGCTGATTATCGGTGCCTTCCTATTTGTTATGATTATTGATTACCACGTAGAAACGTACTTTGAGACTGCTGAGGCGGGCTACTGGATATGGCTAGTGGCCAATGCAGTATTGTGCTGTTGGTTGTATGCATATCAACCCCGCGCCGCTTTTGCCCCTTCGGAAGAGGAGTTGTTAGACGATTGGGAGATAGAGCCGTAATTACCGTTTTTTAATCAATTGTTGTTTTGAAAAGAACGAATGGCCGCGATAAACACCTCTCCGTATTGCGCCGCTTTGTGTTTTCCTACGCCACTCACATCCAGAAACGCATCTATGGTCGTGGGCGCTTTGGCACTCATATCTTTCAAACTTGCATTGCTAAAGACTACAAAAGCGGGTTTTTTGATCTGCTGGGCTAAACGCTGGCGCAAACCGCGCAAATGCTCGTATAAATCGGGATTTTGGTCGGTTGCAAGGGCTTCCTTTTTGCTCGTTTGCTTCTTCTGGGCTTCTTGGCGCTCCTTGATGACGTCGTAACTGACCAGTTTGACAGTGGTTTCGCCTTTTAATACCTTCTTGCTAAGGCTGTTAAGTTTTAAATTGTAATGATCTTTGTAATCCAATTCAACAACACCCTGCTGAATCATCTGCTGCAAATAGAGCTGCCAAGCCAAAGCAGTGGTTTTTTTGCCGACGCCGAAGGTGCGGATGTCGTGGTAGAGGTGTGCGCGCACTGTTTCCGAATAAAAGCCTTTTAAAATATCAATGGTGGTGCTTAAGCTGATTTTTTGCTGGGTTCTAGCAATGGCCGACAAGGCCATTTGCGCATGCTGGGTGCCGTCAAAAAACTTAGGCGGGTTTTTACACACATCGCAATGCCCGCAATCTTCTTCCACCGTTTCACTAAAGTAACTCAACAAAATTTTGCGGCGGCAAACCTGCGCTTCGGCGTATTCCTGCATGCGCTGCAATTTAGCCAGTTGTATAGCTTTGTATTGCTCGTTGTCGATTTCGGAAGCAAAATGCAAGTGGGTTTGTACATCGCGGTAACTGTAGAACAAAATGGTGTCCGAAGCTTGACCGTCGCGTCCTGCTCGACCAATCTCTTGGTAAAAACTCTCCAAATTGCCAGGCATATTGTAATGAATGACGTAACGCACATCGGCCTTGTCGATTCCCATTCCAAAGGCGATGGTTGCGCAAATGACATCCACATTGCCCTCAATAAAAGCATCTTGTACTTTCTCTTTGATGCGCGAAGGCATTCCCGCATGGTAGCAAGCGGCTTTTATCCCCTCGGCTTTGAGCTTGGCCGCCAACGATTCCGTAGATTTGCGGCTGCTGCAATACAAGATACCGCTGTCGCCTGCATATTTCTTGACAATGCGGCGAATTTGTTCCCACTTCTTTTGACCAGGCAAAAC
>CAYUZF010000138.1:3026-7053 GCA_964449615.1 uncultured Aureispira sp. | reverse complement strand
ATTGGGACGGTCAAAAGAAGACAGAAAAGTCTTCGGTTGTCGCATGCCCAACAATTCACCCATGTCCGAACGCACGGCCTTATCGGCTGTTGCGGTAAGCGCAACCATACAGGCATTGGGCAGTTTGTTTTTTAAGAGGTATAATTTCTGATATTCTGGGCGAAAGTGGTGGCCCCAACTGCTCACACAATGTGCCTCATCAATGGCAATGAGTTGGACATTAAGCAACGTTAGAAAGGAGAGAAAATTGGCAGAAAAGATTTTTTCAGGAGAGACGTACAGCAAGCGCAGTTCCCCGCGTTCTAGTTGTTGTTCTATTTCGTTTTGTTGTTGGCTGGTAAGGCTAGAATTGAGGTAAGCGGCGGGAATTCCATTCGAGTTGAGGCGTTGCACCTGGTCTTTCATCAGTGCAATCAAGCCCTCCAACAGCAGCGCGGGAATTTGGTAGCACAGGGATTTTCCTCCGCCTGTAGGCATCAATACAATGGTATCGTTGCCCTCTAAAATGTGGCTGATAATCTCCTCCTGCTGTGGTCTAAAACTATCGTAGCCAAAATGCGTTTTTAGTTTCTCATACAACAATTCCTGCTTCTTCATACCGCGCTTATACTTATCGTTACAAAAATACTCAAAATAAAAATGATGTTCAATAAATCCCTTTTCGAGCGTTGGCAACAAAAATAAGGCATTTTACAGGGCTTTCAAAATACCTTTTGCCTCAGAGGGTAATTGTAAGAAGTATTCTTATAAAAAATTACAAAAAAAAAGCACCGTCCGATTTTACATCAAACAGTGCTTCACAGTTCTAGTGTAGTTTATAAAAGGGGCATCATGTAGTCTTTTTATTCGAAAGACTTATTGGTGGATACGATTTTTTGAATTTCTTCGCGTTCGTCTTTCTCACAAGCTTTTTTGAATTTATTGGCAATATACGGGCGCATTTCGCTGCAAGTACACCAACGAATAGGCAAATCATCGTACTTAACTAAAGTTTTCATTTTCTGATCGTTAAGCGGCGTTAGGAAATACAAGGCACCGATGCGTTCGTACATAGGGCGTTCCGTATCTTTGAACACCTTCATGGCTGTAGCTTCCTGTTTTTTGAGTGCTTCGTCAAATCTAGTGTTGGTAAACAAGAAAAATAAATCTCTTGCTTCGTCTTGCTCATCGGCAAACCTACCATACCAGCGTTGTGCGTAACCAACATTCTTGCGGTTGTCAAATACAAAACGCTCTCCATTTTCACTGCGTAAGTTTCTAGCAATCAACTGTTGTGCGGCTACCGAATTGATAATGTAGCTTTCCTGCAAATGAAAATCGGTCAAATAATCGGCAGACAAACGATTATTCTTAATTAAATAAGCCCACAAACAGACATCTTGCAGTTCTTGTCTAAAATATTCGCTGTTTGCATAGGTTTGCACATTCTGCATGGCCAAATCATAGGCGCGTTCAAAATCTTGCTTTTGCAAATAACAGCGCACGATTTGCGCACGGCAACGTCTAATTTTATGCGGCGCTTCCATATTCAACAAGGCACTTTCGTAATGCACTACTGCAGAATCAATTTCTTGAAGATTATAATAACAATCCGCTAAATAAGACTGGGCTTCGCTTGAGCCGTATTCTACTTCGTTTAACTGCTGGAAGAGAATTTTGGCTTGTTTAAAATCTTTGGCTTTAAATCGGCTTATGGCTTGGTTCCAAGCATCAACAGCCGTGGCAGCTGCTGCAGTCTGGGCTTGTAAGGCAAAAGGAAGACAAAATAGAGCAATTATGTAGATTATATGTTTCATAGTAAGAATGGCGCGTTGGGACGTGGAGCAATGATGTTATTTGATACAGGGTATATGTGTGTGTACTGTATAGTGATAGGCCTATCATTGTCACAGTGTTCGTAATTTATAACAGAAAATAGGACGAAAATGTTTAACTAAATAGGATTGAGATAGACAATAATATAGTAGCTATGTCGATTATTCAAAGTAGATTCGTAGGAGTAGCAAGGACAAATAATAGCGCTTAAATAGGGGGAGTTGCCTCAAATTTGTATTTTTGCGAGGCTGTACTTGGAGCAACCTCCAAACAGTCTACAGGAATAAGAATAGAACTAAAATTAACCGTACAAAATTAGAATGGATTATGAACCTACATAAGTTGGTTGCAGTGAGCGGCCGCCCTGGTATTTATAGAATGGCAGCGAATAGGCCTAATGGATTGATTATCGAGGACTTGGATACAGGAAAGAAGATATTTGCACCCAGTAGAAAACACCAGTTTACCCCTTTGGAATCCATTTCCATTTATACCGATAATGCAGAAGATACCGTAGAGCTAAAGACTGTTTTTAGAAATATGTTGGAACAGTTGGAGCACAATCCACCTGTAGATTCCAAATCAGGCGCTATGGAAATCAAAAGCTATTTTGAGCAAGTGCTGCCCGAATACGACCGCGATAAGGTATTGGTGAGCGATATAAAAAAATTGATTAAGTGGTTCAATTATCTGCAAACACGTGATCTATTAAGCTTAGAAGATGACAGTGAAGAAACGGTAATAACCGACGATAGCGAAGAATAAAGGGCACTATTTTTTGCCAAAAACAGTACAAAAAAAATGCGGTCGTAGGAAGTGTACAAAGAGCAGGTTTAGTTGCTCCTTGCATACTCCTTACGACCGCTTTTAAGTACTACGGGGTAGTTACTTTTTCAAAATATTCATAATCTCGTCCAATTGTGGCGACAAGATAATATCCGTACGGCGGTTGCGTGCTTTGCCTGCGGCAGTGTCGTTGCTAGCAATTGGCGCAAACTCTCCGCGGCCTGCTGCTGTAATGCGGCTTGGTGCTACGTCGTTTTTGGTCAATAAATCAACAATAGACAAAGAGCGTTTGGTACTCAATTCCCAGTTCATTTTGGCGTCTCCATCGCTGTCCGTATGTCCCTCTACCAATACGTTGATGCCTTTATTTTTTTTCAAAACGCTGGCTAATTTGGTCAAAGCATCCGCACCTTTGCTGTCGAGTTTGGAGCTGCCCGTAGCAAACAGCAAGTTCTGGCTCAAAGAAACATAAACTTTGCCATTGCGCATTTCTACGCTCAAATCCGAGTCTTCAAAACCCAGCAAAGCCTCTTTTAGGCGATCTCTCAACGCGTTGGCTTTCTCATCGCGCGCTGCAATAGCCGCCTCCAATTCTTTGACGCGGGCTTCACGCGCTTCCAAGTCTTTCATCAATGCCGATTTATCGGCCTGAAGGGCTGATTTATCCCCTTGCAAATTGTTGACACTGGCTGTTTGGGCTTCCAAATCAGCTTGTAAGCGGTTGATTTCGGCGCGCTCGGCATCCATTTTGGCTTGCAGTTCTTTCATTTCGCGTTCACGGCGTTGCAATTCCTCTTCCTTGCGGCGCAGCTCTGCTTCTTTGCGCGCTACCTCTTCGCTCAACTCGCGGCGTTTGCCTGCGGCCTCTGCAGTCAATTTTTCATTGAGTTCCAACAATTTGTCGTAAGAGTCTTGCAAATCTTTGTTTAAGCGCTGTTGCTGCTCGTAACGCGTTTTTACCAAATTGTAATCCTTTTCAATCGTTCTCAGTTCCGTTTGTACTTTTTCGATCTCTTGTTGCGCCAAAGCCAACTGTTCTTCGGCTTCTTGTGCTTTAACAAGGGCAGCTTGTTCGTTTTGACGCGCCGTATTTTTGGCGTCTATCTCTTCTTGGTATTTGCGGTTGGCAACACAGGAAAATAGGCTGCTACATACCAGCACTACAAGTAGTAGGTTCAAATATCTCAACATAGTGGTGTTTTATTATAAAAAAATAGATTTCATTAATAGGGTGGCCATGGTCAACCTGCTAGCAACAGCTAAAGTAGCTGTTTTGTTGTTCTAAGGACGCACCAAAGTAGGTATAAAACGCTCGGCTTTGTAATGAAAAACCAATTCGGTGCGTGCATTGCGGGCGGCAGCTTCTCGGCTATTGCCTGCTAGGAGTGGCGCGTATTGGCTGTAAGCAACTATGCGGACGCGTTCG
>CAYUZF010000138.1:0-2940 GCA_964449615.1 uncultured Aureispira sp. | reverse complement strand
TACAGAATGACCAAGGGTTTGCGCGTGCTGCTTTTCCAGGAACCCAACAGATCGCTGTTGGCAGGCATGTGTCCCAATACATCTAGGTAAACAGTGGGATGTTCTTGGGCAACTTGAGCAATGCGCTGTAGTACTTTGCGGCCTGCACTGCTTACTGCGTGTTCTGAGCTCAAAAAATAGGCTTGTTCCAACCTTACAACTAATCGCCCTTGTTCCAATTGATTGCTCATCTGTACCAGCGAGTCTTCCACCAAAATTTCTTCTAAATCTCTATAGAGTTGTACCAGTTGTGCTTGCTCCTTTTGCAGGGTATTTTTAGCGTCGCGAATCGGTTTAAGCTGTGCTTCGTAGCGTTTTTTTTGCTCGTTGCATTTTTTGCTTTGCGCGGTTTGTGCTTCGCGTAGGCGCTCGTTTTGTGTTTGGCTGGCTTGTAGTTTGGCTTGGCTCTCTGTCAAGCGTATTTGAAGTGCTTCGATGGAGGCGTCCAATTCTTCTTGGTCGGAGGAAGAGCGGTCTTCCAGTTTATTGAGGTTGCGCTTGGCAACGGACAACTCTTCTTTGGTCGTGAGCAGCGTTGCGGTGATTTTCTCCTTTTCTGCTTGCAGCGCCTTGTATTTCTTAGTGCCTACACAACTGTTTAAACACCCCAAAAACAGCAATGTCATCGACAAATAGCTTAGTTGTTTCATATAAATCTAGCTGGCAATGATTGGTGGAAATTAATAACGCCGCTAAAATAGCTCTTTTTTATTAGAGATGGTTAGGAATAGTACTAAGGTTGCCCAAAGAACTATGGAGCGGGAACTCGCGTTGCCAGTGCCAAGCGATCCAGCGCCTCTAGTGTCACTCTGAAATTTCGCGCAAGCGCTTGTACCCGTTGTGGTTGCAACAGCGATTGTTCTACTTCTACCGTCCAAAAATTAAAGCGCTGTGGTAGGAGCATGTATACTCTGTTTTCCTGAAAACTCAGAGACACCTTTAGGCGCAATGCCGTTTGCATATAGGTGAGTTGCTCTTTAAATTCATTGGTGATTTTCCGATTAATGGGCCACTGTTTAGGACTTTTTATTTTGTATAATTGATCGAACAGCGTGGTGTTGGAGATTTTTTGAGTTATTGGTGTTGGAAAAAAGTCGGCGTCTAAAATGGCATCGTTTATAGGATGTGTATTTTTTTGTCGAATTGTTTTTTTATTAGAAGCTTTGCGGTGTTTTTGTGGAACAACTAAACTGTTGCAATAAAGGTTGTTGAATAGGTGCGGCCCTTCTATACTAAAAAACAAGCCTTTAAACACCTTGTCCTGTACAACAGCTACGCGCTTATTGTCGCCATTAGTGGGGCTTGTTTCGCGCTTGCTGGCCAAGACTTCTGAGAAATGAAAATAACGCCCATCTTCTACTTGGCCTTTGCAGTAATCATTGCCTCTGTAGGTATTAAAAGGCGGACACAACTGCGTTTGTTTCAAATTCATGGCAGCCATTTTGCCCTTAGGGCGGTATTGAATGCTGGGGTTCCACGCCTGAAAAATCTGTTCATAAACCTCTTTCTTGACCCGCTGTTTAAAATCGTTGGCTAGGTCTTTATTTTTTCTCTCCAATACTCCCCGCGCTAGGCGAATGCCACCCAATAGAAGTAGGATCATTGCAAGGAGAATCCAACGAACAAGACTGGTCTCTGTTCTTGTAAAAATAGCAACGTTTAGTAAAGCTAATATTGCCCAAAAGGCAAAAAAAACCAATACAAATGTAATGACAAGTGCCGCATTTCTATTGCCTTTTATTTCTTTGGCAACGCGCACACGAGGTTTTTCTAATTCTTGGAGTTGTACTTTTAAAAGTTGTTCTATTTCTTGAAGTTGAAGCATATACAGCGATTAAGAAGAAAATATTAAATACTAGGACCATTGATAGCCGTCATACGCGATAAATGCCCCAACAGCTCAAACGCTAGAGCAAAATTCCAAGCGGCATAACGCACGCGCTGCGGCGCCAACAGCGATTCATTGGCATTGACCACCCAAAAATCAGTTTGCTGCGGCGCACCTAAGCAAACCATTTTTTTGTTAAAAGATAAAAGAACGGGCTGTTTCAAGCGCACCCGCAAATAGTTGAGGTATTGGCAAAACTCTTCGGGCAGTTGCTCCCGTGCGTCGAGCGCCTTGCTTTTGACGGAATACAATTGGTCGAACAACGAAACTGCCTCCTCTGCTGCTTCCTTTTTGGGTTCGGAAGCTGGCGCTAGGATAGGTGCTAAATCGGCATCCAAAATATCTAGGTTGTGTTGGGCATTGGCTGGCTCTCGCACTTTTTTTTCTCTGGGCAGAGGTTGTTGGATCTTAAAATTGTTGCTCTGGTCTAGTGCGCGAATGAATAAAGGGTGGTCACTGTTAAGGATGGACTTGGTGCGTTCCACAGCAAAAAACAAACCTTTAAAAACCGCTTCGTGCTCTATTCTAGTGCCTTCGCTGGTCTTTACGCTTTGGCGTTTAAAAACTTGTAGTTCAGAAAGGTGGAAAGGACGTCCGTTGGATAATTGCCCGTGGCAGTAATCGTCGCCACTCAACACCGCATCGCCTCTAAAAAGCCTAGAATTATTTACTATACGAGTAGAAATTCGCTGATTAGGAAGATACTGCACGCTGCTGTTCCAAGCCGCAAAAACTTGTTTGTAGACTTGTTCTTTTACCAGTGCCTCAAATTGCTTGCGCAAGGGCAAGGTACGGCGCAAATAACGGCCCCACAACGCACGACTAATGGCAATAAAACCAAGTACGAACCCCAGAAAGAGAAAAATACCTAATTTTGCGAGTTTTTTCTGAAAAGCAGGGCTGGCGTGTAGATTGGTACGTTCTAATTCTCCTACAAGTATGCTTACATAACAATAAGATAAGTAGTCCCTCAACTAAAGCGTAGCGCTCATGAACGAAGGGAACTAAAAGTT
>CAYUZF010000137.1:13365-14121 GCA_964449615.1 uncultured Aureispira sp. | reverse complement strand
AAAGGAACAAGACCACTGTGTACATTCCTAAAAATAAATCGTATAACTGAGAACAAGCAAAAAGGCAGCCAATTTTTAAATATTTCCTACTTTTTAAACACAATGCCGCCTAGTTTTGGCGTGGGGGCTTGTACTACTTCGCGGTTGGCGTTTTGCTCGATGCCCTCTTCCAGCGCTTCGTGTATGCGTTGCAAATGATCGGAAAACTGCGACAGTTGCGCTACCACCTGAATAATGGGGTTGTCTTTGTTGCCTTGCAACAATTTATCTTTGTTAAAAGCTGCTTTAATTTCTTTCCAGCGCTGTGCTTCTTCGGGAGTCAACGCACCAATCATTTCTTTAAATTTGAGCATGTTGGATTCTGCCCCAGTAGTAAGCGTTTGCGACTCGCCTTCGTAATGCGAAATTAAAAGCGTTTGCAGTTCTTTTTTGTTGGTAATAGGCGTCAATTTCTCCACCAATTTATTCATGTTTCGGTAAGACCCCTGTAGTTTAAACGCAGGTTCGGTTCTAAAAGCGTCTTCCATAGCAGCAGAACGGATGTATTCCAAATTCACCTTTAGAATGGCATCGCGAATGACCAACATGCGCTCTACCAACGCCACAAATTCATTGATTTCTTGGCTGCTGTGGTTGCCCTCCAGTTCTGCGCCGTCTCGGCTGCCCGTTTGCGCATATTGGACGATGGCATAAAGATCCTTAGCCCCTTTGGCCGCTAATTTTTGCAACACCGCATTCGAGGTCAGCGAATTTTCA
>CAYUZF010000137.1:12707-13355 GCA_964449615.1 uncultured Aureispira sp. | reverse complement strand
AAATACTTCTTTGGTATCGCCTATAATGTCTCCCAAATTGTAAATATCTGAACGGTTGGCCAACATGTCAGGGACTTGAAATTTGTCGCCGCTCTCGGTATAGGGATTACCCGCCATGACGACCGCCACCCGTTTGCCGCGCAAGTCATAAGTTTTAGTAATACCTTTATAAATCCCCTCAATCTTGCGCTGCCCATCGGTCAAAGAAATAAACTTCTGTAAAAACTCTGGATGACAGTGCTGTATATCATCCAAGTAAATCATAATATTGTCGCCCATCTCTAAAGCTAGATTCAGTTTTTCCAACTCTTTGGCGGCAGCGGCATTGCCTGCTTCCCGAGGGTCTAGCGAAACCACATCATGTCCAATAGCAGGGCCGTTTATTTTCATAAAAATCAACCCCAAACGATCGGCCACATATTCCATCAAAGTTGTTTTACCATAACCAGGAGGAGAAATAAGCAGCAACATACCCATGCGATCGGTGCGAGTTGTATCGCCTACCGTACCAATTTGTTTAGCTAGGTTATCACCAAAAATAGGCAGATAGAGTTGGTCAATTAATTTATTGCGAACAAAAGAACTCAGCACACGGGGTTTGAACTCTTCTAAGCGCAATGCTTGTTTAAAATCCTGAGTTAGGGCGCG
>CAYUZF010000137.1:10966-12697 GCA_964449615.1 uncultured Aureispira sp. | reverse complement strand
TACAAACTGCTCGTATTGCGTTACAATATGGCTGCTGTAGTGGTTCATTTTATTCATAAAGCGATTGTAATCCAATACATAGCGCCCGCCCGACTCAATAACGGAATGCGCTCCGTGCAAGCCTGTTATTTCTAGGGTAGTTTTGACATTAACCACGTGGCTTTCTTGGTAGTTTTCAGTGAGAATCACCACTACCGCTTCTTTTAAATACGGTGCATACTCCGTCAAGTTTTCCTGTTGAATAAAAGCACTCAACCATTTCTGGCACAATTCAAATTGTTCCTCCAACTGTCCATCTAGACTTTGCAACACCTTGTGAAAGGATTCTACGGCTTTCTGCCCTTCCAAATGCAGTCTAAAATCACTCTGCAAGTCATGTGCCGTACCACTGACAATGAAGTGGTTCTGACGCGACCATTCATCGAATAAATACCGCGCTGCCGAGGGAATTAAATGGGTGTTAAACAAGGGGTGTTGCACCAAGAAAGCTTCTAAACCTTCTTCCAATTGCTCCAATAGAAAGTCAAATTCTTTGGTTTGTGGGAAGACTTTCAAAATTAGACCTGCGCTTTTTAACTGCTTGTCAAACGTTGTTTTGTTTTCCTCCGTTATAAATTTCTGCCAGTACAGTGCCGCCAAAGCTCGCGCTTGACTTTCATACACCAATAAATCGATGTGTTGGTGCAAATACAAGAGCGTTTCTAAGAATTTAGCAGCATCCAAATCGTGGATGCCTTTGCTGTAGCCTTCTTCCTTAGTGGCGCGTTTATTGACCAATTGTTGTACAAAAGGCAACACCTCTTCGGATAGGAGGGTTTTGCGCTCCGCTTGCAGCTCCAAAAAGGCCACGTAGGCCAGATATTCGGCGCGATAGACCTGCGCATTTTCCGAGACCAGCGCTTGTTCCCAAACTGTTTTTGTCTCTAAAAAAGCAGGGTCTTGTACTTCTTCATAAAAGCCCGTTCCCGTCAGGTGGTAATACATGTTGCCCTCCTTGAGTGTCATGGTCAAGCCCAATGGTTGTTTGTTGACGGAGAAAAAATGACGGCCAAACTTGATGGCGTTGCCATCGGCAGAAAACAAATCTTTTTTATCGCGCAATTGGCGAATGCTGTCTTCTTGGATGGTTTTTAAACGCGTTTGCACATCGTCTGCTTTGTTGGAGTCGCCCAAGTTTTGCAGCTTTTGTATAATGTCGCGTACTTTTTCAATCATCAAGTCTGCTGCAAAAAAGCCGTTGATTGCATCGACTTCTTTGAAATTTTTGACGCGGTTGGCGATGCCTTTTAAGTTGCGCTCGGCAGCCGTTTGCAGGGCTGCGCTGCGTTTGTTGGTCGCTTCAATAATGGACAAACGGCGGGCATCAAAAGCGCTGGTAATCGCCTCGCGTTTGTCGGCAATTTTTAAAATAAACTCATCAAATTCTGCAAATTTACTTTCCAACTCCTCTACCTGAATCATCATTTTGGTATAATACTCGTCCACTTTTTCGACGGTATTGGCAATGTCCAAATAGTTGATGAGCCCCTGGTCCAAGAGCTTAGACTGTGCCGCGAATTCGGCTACGGCTTCTGCTCCTGTTAGGTCGCGCAAGCGGCGTTTGATCCCTGCTTTTGCTTGGTTGAGGGTAGCAAAAATAGATGTAATGTTGTCAATAATGCGCGTAGTTTGGGTAGCGTCTTCGATTTTGAGGTTGGAAACAATTTCGATCAACAACTCCAATTCTTTTCC
>CAYUZF010000137.1:7912-10956 GCA_964449615.1 uncultured Aureispira sp. | reverse complement strand
AGCGCGTGGCGGAACAGCGCAATCCCAAACCCGATCTCATCAATGCGGTTTTCCAATTGCTGGCCCTGCCGTGCTGTCTCTACGTCTTCTATGCTGCTTTGTGCCTCGCCCACCCGCTGCAAATACGGCTCTAAAGCGTCGTCTTGCAACAAAAATTGCACACAAGACTGCGACAACTCGGCGCTAATTTCCGCCGCTTCGGTTTCCAGCTCCGCAATCAACTCCAAATCCGTGTAGCGCAAGGATTTTAGAGAGATCACAGCGCCTCGAATTTGCCGCAAGGCGGCCAAATGTTGCACAAACTGATCAACTTTTAAGTAAGTTGTGCCTTGTATTTCTCGAAAGAGAGCTACCGCTTCTTTTTGCGTCTCGCGAATGGTCTCGCGGGTGTTTTTGCGAATGTTTTGTACTTTCTCAAACTCATCAATAGCCGTGTTGGCCGAGCTGCGAATACTGGTAATGGGTTCGGCCAAATTGTAGGCTTCTTCATTTTCTATCCAGTAGTAAGAATCCAAAATTACCGTTGCCCGTTTGTTTAGATCGTAATACAAATCGTCGTAGCTGTCGTCCTGTCCCAGCAAACTTAGCAACTCTTGAGCTTCGGCCATTGCCCGCACAATGTCCTTATTGCTAATCTTATAAATATAAGAATCGGCATGTTCAGAGGGCAAAATATTACCTTTGATATAAGGCGTTTGCCAGACTTGTACCAAATGGTGGGAAGTCTTGCTTTCCTCACTTCTGAAATAACACAATTCGCCATCGGGAAACAAACTGTAGCCATTGCATACGATGGGGGTAGTAACGGTCTGCTCAATCACATTGTAGGAGAGGAGAACGTACGCGCCGTCTTCGGGACTGTGGAACACATACAAATGATCCTCGCCGTTGGGCGATTGTAGGTGCTGCTCGAAAAGTTTGTTTTGCCCCGCCGTTTTATCAAACATTTTAAAATCTCCCGTTTGCAAATAAAAGCCGTTGGAGAAAATCAAGCCCTGTCCACTAGGAAGCAAAACACCCGAATGTTCTAGGGCGTCGACTCGCTGCACGGTCTGCAATTTCACATTGTACACAAAATACCTAAAATCCTCTTGGTATGGCTTGATGCGAATGGCAATGAGGTTGCCCAAGTCGGCGTAGCTAACGGTTGCATCACTTAATTTTTGATTGGTATGCTTGACCTCTTCGGCATAAATTCCTTTGCCAGTATCGGTGTTGTCTTCTATTTTGATGGTCAAATCACCGCCTACGGTTTCTACAAATACCTTATCCAGAATAGAAATGTGCGGATGCGCCCCCTGTCGGTACATTTCCATGCGTACCGATTGCCATTCAAATTCAAACTGGTTGGGGTAGCGGTAGCGCTTATCGCCAGGACTAGAATCGTACACCAACGCATCCTCTTGGATTTCCCATTTGAAGGTTTTTTCTCCATTGCCATCTTTGAACACCATATAAAAAAAGGGCTCATTTTTGTCGCGGGCAAATTTTAGAAAATACACTTCTTTAGAATAGCGGTACAGGCTTTTGAAATCCGCTTCAAATTTCTCACTGCCTTTGGCGCGCAACAAATCCAGACTTACTTCTTTAAAACTGTGATCCGCCTTAAATTCGTAGATACTGAACACATCCTGCAATTCAATATTTTTGAGTCCCATTCGAATGTTATACCCAAAAATACAATAGCGGCCGATCGAAAAAATATCGCGGGCGATGCATTCGTGCTGCGTCTCAATACGTTGGTTGCTAATGAGTTTCATCTCAATAGAACCAAAAATTTCTTTGCGCGCTTGGTTGAGTTGCTCCAAGCGACTGCGCAGCTCGTTGCCGCTTTTTTGCAGACGGTTTTTGATAATTTCGTATGTGCCGCCCTCCAATTGTTGGGACTGTTTGGGCTGCTCTTCTGGAAGGTTGGTTGTTTTATCGTCGGCCATAGTTGGATTGGTTTCTGTGCTGCTGTGTTTAAGGGGGGATGTTGTGTTGTTACAAAATAGCTAATTGGTGATGCGCTTCTAATCGCTCTCTAGCAAATTCCAAAACTACTGGTAGAGAGAATAGGGCAGCGGTCGTAATGTTTGTGTGAAAAACTATACAGGAGGTTAAATACAGTGTAACAAAAATAATCAACCATTTTTAAGCGAGCCTTTTTTCCCGAACAAGTGCGGGACATAGCACGCTTGTTCGTTGGATACTCGCCTTCGTAGCTAAGGGCGCAGTTGATGCACTGCATCAAGCTCTCTCGGCCTCCAATCGCACTAAAAATCCTCTGTAAAAATATTCACCTTCTTTTGTTACACTGTATTAAACATGGTTGTTTCAAAAGTTAGGGTTCAACAAAACGGGAGCAGTTGCTCGAAACTGCTCCCTGTATGGTGCTGAATTTAAAGTACTTTATTGGCAGAATAATCACCTACGCCCAAACGCTTTACGCTGTCCATTAGGCTTTCAATCACGCCTTTGTCGTCGCCTGTTGCCTTGTTGTACAGCTGTGCCAGCAGCGCCGACATGGTAATGTTTTTAATGGTATCGGTACCGATGCCGTAATGCTCGGCAAAACTACCGATGCGGCCAAAAATGTTGTCTTCGCCATCACCTAGCAGCACGCCTTTCACGGCTTGCAACTCTTCGCTGCTTTGCACCAAGCGGTCAATGGTTTTGCCCTTTTTGACAGCATTTAACACGTTGTTGAAGAACTCCGTTTCACCGCCTACGATGTCAATGTTGGCGCTGCTCATCGCGCTGGCCAATACTTCGGCTTGTGCTTTGGCGATGCCTAGTTCGGCCTGAATTTCGGCAATGCGAATTTCTTTGCGCTGCTCCAAACGCAATTTGAACTCTTCGTGTTCTTTGCCTACGCCGTCGAGGAGTTTCATGGCATTGGCTTTGGCTTCGATGCCTTTGGCCTCTGCGGCTAGTTTTTCTTCGACAATTTTGGCTTCGGCTAGACCATGTTTTTCTAGGGTTTGTGCTTCGGCCAAGCCTTTTTGCTCGGTTACTTTGGCTTCGGCCAAGCCCTGTTTTTCAATAATTTCGGCTTCGGTATT
>CAYUZF010000137.1:5917-7902 GCA_964449615.1 uncultured Aureispira sp. | reverse complement strand
GATGTCCACCTCGGCCATACCTTTTATGCGCTCTGCTTCGGCTTTCATCTGAATGGCGTTTGCTTCCGCCTCCGCTTTTTTCTGTAGAATGTTGGCTTGTGTTACGCCCTCCATCTCCTTAGCTTGCGCTTTGGCTTTCATCACGTCGGCTTCGGCGAGTCCTACGGTAGCTTCCTCTGCGGCGAGCGCTTCGGCACTAATTTTACGCGCTTCGGCTTCTTTCTGTGCAGCGGCTTTTTTGGCGTCGGCTTCGATCACCATTTGTTGCGCTTTGACCTCTGCAGAAAGTTTGTCGGCTTCGGCGCGGCGTGTTTGGATGATTTTTTGCATTTCGGCTTCTTTGGAAGCTTCAATTTCGGCGACTTTTTTGGCGCGTTCTGCAATGGCCAATTCGCGCACATCTTCGATTTTTTGATCCTCCTCCACGGTTTTCTTTTCTTCCGCTTTGCGCTCTTTGATAATTACTTGGATGTCGCGTTTGCGCTCTTCTAGGATTTGCTCTTTTTCGATTTCAGCAACGCCCACTACTTTTTCTCTGTTAGCAATGGCTTTTTGCTCTTCGGTTTCGACCAGTTGAATTTGTACTTTTTCCAGCTCTTCTTTGTTCAATCGGGCTAGAATAATTTGGCGTTGTTTCTCCTCTTCGGCTTCGCCCAATTTTTGTTCGGATTGTTTGCGAATGAGTTCGGTTTGCAAATCTTTCTCAATTACGACTTGTTTGGCGGCGTTCTCCTGCTCGCTGGTCAGTTCGGCAATTTCGCGGCGCTGCTTTTGCTCTTCCTCGATTTGCTGTTTTTCTAAGCGAATGATGTTTTTTCTAGCCTCTACATCTTGCTCTTTGAGGGTTTGCTCGCGGTTGCGGCGAATTTGGTTGGTGCGCTCTTGTTCTACGGAAGTCAGTTCCTCAATTTTTTTGATACCCTGTGCATCTAAAATGTTCTTTTGATCCAAGTCTGCAATAGAAGTTTGCTCCAAGTAATCTATGGCACAGTCATCCAGTTCATAACCGTTCAAATCGGTACCAATTGTTTTTAGAATTTCTTTCTTGAACTCTTCGCGCTGGGTGTAAAGATTAATAAAATCAAAACCTTTACCTACTGTTTTTAAGGCTTCGGAAAATTTGGCGTCAAACAGGTTGTTGAGTGTCTCTTGCTGTGAAGCGCGCTGGCAACCAATGGTTTGTGCGACTTCTTTAACGGATTCTTGGTCTTTGTTGATGCGCACAAAAAACACCACTTTGATATCGGCGCGCATATTGTCCTTACAGATCAACCCCTCCGAGCCTGTACGGTGTACTTCAATGGTTTTTAAAGAAATATCCATTTCTTCTACTTTGTGCAAAACAGGAACGACCATTAGGCCACCGTCTAGTACCACTCGGGTGCCGCCCATACCTGTACGGACGAGCGCCTTGCCTTGCGGCGATTTGCGGTAAGTTCTTAGTAGAAGGATAAAGAAGCCTATGATGATGATGGAGCCTAGGACTATAGCTAAATAAAAAAGAATCTCACCCATAATAGTTTGTTTTAGTTCGTTTTTAGTAATAAGGTTCAGCTAAAAGGTGCTGTTGTAATGAATAGGATTGTTGTATAATAAGGTCTATTGATAGCGCTCTAACAGTGCCAAAGGCTCTAAGTACTCAATGGCGCAGTCGTCTAATTCGTAGCCGTTAAGATCCGTACCAATGGCCGTTAAAACAGCGAATTTGAATTGTTCGGTATCTTGGTATAAAGTATTAAAATCGTGCTTTTGGGCAATGGTATGAACGGCCTCTAAAAATTTTCCTTCAAATAGGCGTTTTAAGGTTGTAGGGTCGGTTGCTTCTTGACAGCCGACCAGCGTCGCAAGACATAAGAGCGCCCCCGCTTCCATAGGAACTTTTAGTGTAAAAACCAGCTTAACCGTAGCGGCTACGCCGTCTTTAAAAACTAGTGGTTGCTTGGCGCTGCGCTCTATAGCAAGCGTCTGCAAAGACAAATCTATGG
>CAYUZF010000137.1:0-5907 GCA_964449615.1 uncultured Aureispira sp. | reverse complement strand
ATGGTTTCTATGCGGTGCAAATAGGGAACGACCATTACGCCCCCGCTGAGAACAACACGGTCACCGCCCATGCCAGAGCGTACCAATGCTTTATTAGTCGGTACTTTGTGAAAAGTTTTTATAATGAATACGACAAAGAATAGAATCTGAATCAAAGTAAACACAATGGAAACAAAGACTAGTGTATCTCCCATGCCAAGTTGTTGTTTATAATAATTATAAAAAGAAAATAAGCGCGTATCAAAGTCGGTTGAGGCGTTGAACTAAGTAAACTTTTCCTTCGTCTTCTGCCTGAATAATAACTACTTCTTCTCCTTTTTGGAGTGGCGCGCCTGTATCGGAACGTACCCTTAAAGTGACAATAGATTCATCAATAGTCGCTTTGAGCTGTCCTGTTTCTTCGCCTTTAATACTGGTTAGCAGCGTTCCGATTTTACCATTAATTACCAATGGCTTGGCAAACGTATTGGCATTTTTAAAA
The DNA here is from genome assembly GCA_964449615.1 of uncultured Aureispira sp. Classification (GTDB taxonomy): domain Bacteria; phylum Bacteroidota; class Bacteroidia; order Chitinophagales; family Saprospiraceae; genus Aureispira. The sequence goes on along the minus strand of CAYUZF010000137.1, from coordinate 5,426 downwards.
ATAGGCACCAACGGCATGGTAATAATCTTGGTTGTAAACAGGCTTACTAAAATAATGGGACCCAGCAGAATCGCCGCCATACTAGCAGAATTATCAGGATTGATCCAACTCCCTTCGTGGTTGCAATAAACCGAAAGCGACCACAACGACAGGATAAACATAGACAGCAGCACCATAAAGGGCACGCGTCCCAAATTAAAAAAGCGCAGCGTACCCAAGAAAATAGAACCTGCCGAAACCGCTGCCGCTACATCGGCATCCGCGTCTACATCGACATCCGCATCTACGTCTACATCGACGTCCAAATCGGCATCTACATCCACATCAAAGGCATCCAAGCCCACTACACCCATGATCACCGTAAGCCAATAAAAACAGATGATGATCAACAAGACCGTGAATACGATGTTAGGAGCAGCAAAGGCTGCGGTGATTAGCTCGTTCATAGGTCGGGTTATAAAAATTAAAAAAATAAATGGATTAGAATTAAAATTCAGGCCATTGTTTCAATAGTAATGCTATTGTTAATGAAAGCTTAACTATTATGCATTCTATTAACAATACGCTAACTTTTAAAAATTAGTTTCCTAAAGCTAAAAGATTTCTGCAAAAGTTGAAAGTCTTTCTTAATTTTGGCGGCAGATGTCTGGAAAATTAGGGCAAATTTTTTACACCTGTCTTTTAATAAGACCTCCTGTTCTTATACTAACAAAACTACAAAAATGGAATATACCACTGCTTTTGAGCAAGTTGTTGCTTGGGGTGACATGGATGCTTTCGGTCACGTCAATAATACTATTTATTTGCGTTATTTTGAGTCGGCACGGGTACGTTATTTTGATGCGGTACCTGAATTGGCTGGTTTTCAAGGAACCGAGATTCCTGTTTTGGCCAATATTGCCTGTAGCTTTAAAAAGCCAGTAGTTTATCCCGACATGCTGACGGTGAAAGTTGGGGTAGAGAGTATGGGGCGGGCCAGCCTCAAAATGACTTGTGAGATGCACAGTCCTAAAGTGGGTTTGGCAGCCGTAGCGGAATGTACCATTGTTATTATCAATGGCAAAACGGGGCGGAGCGTCCGCATTCCTGAACTTTGGCGCACGGCGATTGAGCGTATAGAGCAGCGCAGTTTTGAGCTGTAATAGCTGTTAATAAATATTGAACTAGAAAACGGGAGAACGCAAAAGTATGATAGAGCAGCAGACGCGCTTTGATGTGGTCATTGTTGGTTACGGGGTACTGGGGAATGTGGCGGCTTTGCTTTTGGCAGAGCAAGGGCTTTCTGTGGCGGTAGTAGAGCGCAAGCGCAATGGTGATTTGCTGTTGTCTAAATCGGCCCGCTTAGACGAAGAAGTGTTGCTAATTTTAGAGCAACTGGGCTTGCTGCCTTACCTCCAAAAACATTTGCATCCACTAAAAGGCAGCCAAATCATCGACAAAAAAGGTCGTGTTCTATTCCAACTTCAACAAACTGCACGCAGTAACCACGCACCGTGGGTGGGTTTTTACCAACCCGATGTACAGCGCGTCTTGCAACAACACGCCAGCGCCCATGCCTTGATTACGGTATTCAACCAGCATCAAGTAGAAACCCTAGAACAAACAGCGGAGGAAGTCACTGTTTACATACACCCTGTTCAACGTCAAGTTTTCAGAGCGTTGCAAGCGCAGTTTGTTTTGGTGTGCAATGGGCAAAAAAGCCGCGCCCGCGCCCTGCTGAATTTGGACATGTTGGATTACAAGCATCGTTCCTCCATTCTCTGTGTGGATACTTTACGCGAAAGCGGTGACACCAACACTACAACGGATGCCTATGCGCAAACCATTTATGACGCTGCTTTTCCCGTTACACGCATTACCAACAACGACCGATACCAACGCTGGGAATTTCAAATTGAGCAAGCGTATTTACAAGCGGAGCAAACGCCTCAAAAAATTCGCACGTTGTTGGAAGAATTGGGCATGAATGACGCGCAAGTAACAGCAGCATTTATCTATCATTTTGACACCAAGATTTTAAAACATTGGCGCAAGGGGCGGGTCGTAATTGCAGGCGATGCCGCCCATGTGATTCCGCCTTATTTGGGAATGAGCCTTTCCGAAGGCATCAAAGATGTGTACAACCTCGCTTGGAAATTGCAGCGCATTGCACAAAAAAAGGCCCCCTTAGATTTGCTGGACAGCTACCAACAAGAGCGTTTGCCGCACATCAAACACCTCATTCGCCTCAACATGTGGGTCAAGCGCCTGTTTCAGTCGAGTCGCCTGCGCTGGATCAAAAACTTGGTGCCCATATTGCCCAAAAGGGTCTTGCAAAAAGAGCTGAATGCCAATAGCAAAATCTATCAAGGCATTGTTAGCAGCAGCAAAAAAGCCAGTACAGGACGCATGGCTTTGTTGCCTAAAGTAACCGACCAAAAAGGAAAAGTAAAATCGTTAAATCGAGTTTTAGACAACAGCTTTGCTATTTTAGCGCTAGATTGTAACCCTGTAGATGCGCTGCGTCCCCAGCAGGTGGCTTACTCTGCGGCGCTAGGTATACAATTTATACAAATTACGCCCAAGCAACAGCGTTTCACCTTAGATCGGCGCTATGCCCAACAACTGCACGACCGTACAGGTGCTTTGCAGTACTGGCTCAAAAAACAACGGGCGTGCTTTCTGATTTTGCGGCCTGATCGCGTGGTGTATGCCTGTTGCAAAAACAGTCAACAGCTCAACTTACATGTACAGGAATTAAGTCGCCAATTACCGCTTTATTTTCATTCTTAATTTTATAAAAAAGAAGCTACAATTAGCGTTCTGATTCTCAAAAAAAAAGGGCGCTTTAGCAGACTATTTTAAATTAATACGTATCTTTCTTAGCACAACTTCTATTTATGAACAATCGTCCACTTTCCATTTATTTAAAAAACAAGAAAGATACCTTCGTTCGACGCTTTCATCCTTGGATTTTTTCGGGCGCTATACAGCGCAAAGAAGGCCAAGCGGTAGACGGCGCCATTGCTAAAGTTTACAGCAAACAAGGTGAATTTCTGGCACAGGGTCATTACCACGAGGGCAGCATCGCCATTAAGATTTTTTCGTTTGAAGAGGGCGCGCCTGATTTGGATTTTTGGACGAATAAATTGCAACGGGCGTTTGCTTTGCGCAAAAAGGTAGGCTTGACCGATGGCGAACGGGCTGCCTATCGGCTGGTGCATGGAGAGGGCGACGGACTGCCCGGCCTCATCATCGACGTTTACCACGAGACGGTGGTATTGCAAGCACACACCATTGGAATGCACCAACTGCGGACACTGCTAACAGAGGCACTAAAGAACGTTTTGGGGGAGCGCATCGCGGCTATTTATGATAAAAGTAAAAATGCGTTGCCTAAAAATTACGCGCAGCAGGTGGAAAACGGCTATCTTTGGGGCGAAGCGCGGGAGCAGGATGTGATTTTAGAGAACGGCTGCCGCTTCGAGGTCAATTGGCAGACAGGACAAAAGACGGGCTTTTTCTTGGACCAGCGCGATAATCGCCACTTGTTGCAACGTTTCTGTGCAGGCAAACGCGTTCTAAATGCGTTTTGCTATTCGGGTGGCTTTTCTGTTTATGCCCTCAAAGCGGGTGCGGCGTTTGTCGATTCTGTAGACGCATCGGCAAGAGCCATTGAATTGGTAGATAAAAATGTGTTGCTCAATGGCCTTGATCCAACCCAGCACCAAAGCTACAAAGCAGATGTTATGCAGTTTTTAAAAGAGCAGGAACAACCTTATGATGTGATGGTTTTGGACCCGCCTGCCTACGCCAAAACAGTAGCCAAGCGCCACAAGGCGGTACAAGCTTACAAACGCCTCAATGTGGAAGGGCTAAAATTGGTGGCCAAAGGAGGGATTTTGCTGACGTTCTCCTGTTCTCAGGTGGTGGATAATCCTCTGTTTTACCACACTATTACGGCAGCAGCTATTGAGGCAGGGCGTCAAGTGCGCGTCTTGCACCGCTTGACACAGCCCGCCGACCACCCCGTTAATATTTTTCATCCCGAAGGGAATTACCTCAAGGGATTGGTTTTGTATGTTGAATAAACTCCTATTTGTTATGCTAAATAAACAATTTGTAAATGCCTGTTTAGGTTTGGTCGCTTTGGTATACCTTTGCGGAATAACGGCCTGTAGTACTACGCGCATCGTTAAGCCGTTGAAAGCCAAAGAAGTACTAGTGGGGCTGGATTTTGGTGGCCCCTTGATTGAATTTGGAGGGGGGACGGTTCCCTTGCCTTATTCGTCGCTGTCGGGTGCTTATGGAATCGACTCCAATTTGACGGCTTTTGCAGGGCTGCATTTGACGGCGTTGGGGTTTGAAAATGTGCAGTTGGATTTGGGGGTGGTGCATAGAATTTATCAAACAAAAAAGCGTTGGTTGCCTAGTATTAGTACGGGATTGAGCACTCAATTACTGCTGCATTCGTCAACAGGCGCGTTTAGAGCTTATCCTGTGGTGGATCTGAATTTTTATTGGCAGTACCTCAAAAGTGGCAACAACTATGTGTATGCCAATTGGAGTACTTGGTTTGATTTCTGGGATCGGGCGAACGGTGCGCCCAACAGTAAGATGGCGCGTCCTTCTTTTGGGCTGGGGCATACGTTTGAAAATGCTAAAATGCGCTACACTATAGAGGGCAAATATATGTTGCCTGGAGAGGAGAGTGGTGGTACTCCCGTGACCTATCGAGGTATTGGTGGGCGCGGTGCCGTAGGGGTATATTTTAGTATTAGTCGTAAATTTTAGCAATAGATTTAGAATACGATCTCACAAAAAAAAACAAGCATGCGTCAGATACTGCTATTACTGTTATTGGGAGGGCTGTTGAGCCTTCAGAGTTGTCTTCGTTTGGATAGTTTTTTATTTAATCCGACCGAGACGGACGAATATTTATTGGAAGATTTTTACGACGAAGATCAACAATTTGTCATTGACGACCAGTATGATATGGAGCCTGTTAAAATTGATTTAATGACGATTCCTTCGGGCGATGAAACGCTTTATGCGGTCTACTTGGGCGATCAAGCGCGGATTACACAGGATACTGTTATTTTGTATTGCCACGGCAATTCGGGCCATTTGGATTGGTATTGGGAACGCGCTAAATTGCTGGCCAATGCGGGCGGAAAAAATCGTTTTGGGGTCTTAATGATGGATTACAAGGGCTATGGCAAATCGACGGGAACCCCTACCGAAGAGGGGTTGTACGAGGACGTAGATGCCTGTATGGAATGGCTCAAAAGCAGAGGTCTTACCGATGATCGGTTGATTATTTACGGCTTTAGTATGGGGTCTGCACCTTCTACGGAATTAACAGCTAGGCCTCGCAGCATGCAGCCGAGTAAGTTAATCTTGGAAGCGCCTTTTGCCTCTTTTGATCTTATAACACAAGACATAAC
>CAYUZF010000136.1:5222-14358 GCA_964449615.1 uncultured Aureispira sp. | reverse complement strand
GTTTGGGAAAAAAGGCTCGCTTAAAAATGGTTGATTACTTCTGTTACAATGTACTTAATAATACAGGCAGCTGGCAAACAAACCTCACCTCCTAACAACACTAAATTATAAATCAATGTCCATGAAATTATTCTTTTTATTGCTCCTAACTGTAGGCATTTATTTTTCAACACAAGCGCAACCGTGGAGCAATGAATGGCGTGGCTATATGGCCTCCAGCGGCGGAAATTTCCGCACTAATTTATTCATCGTAGGAGAAACCTTATGGATGACCGATTACGATTTGGGGGTACAACAATACGATATGACTACTGGAAGACAGCATCTTTCTACCACCTATAGAATCACTCATATTAAGGAAGATAGAAATGGAAAAACATGGGGCGTTGGTGTCAACAATACATTGTATACCTATCAGCAAAATACCTGGCAACCCTTTACCGTACCAGACAGTGTACTCAACAAATACCCGCCTGGAGCCCCAGGGTTTGATATGCACCAGTTCGTTTCGGTAGATTTTGATCAGAACAATGTGATGTGGTTGGCTGCTTTGCAGTGTATTTGGCGCTACGATGGGCAAACTTGGACCCATTACGATAGGGGCGCGCTCAATGCGGCATTTATACAGTTTGTCTCGGTCGACCAAAACAACATAGTTTGGTTTAACAACAGTTCTCTGCTAGCTTATACACAGTTGTCAATTCTCAGTTACGACGGCACCACTTGGAGCAATTACGGAGCCAATGATTTTGGAATTACGTTGGATTACACAGTTGACAAAGCACATATAGATGCGGACAACAAAAAATGGTGGAACCTCAACTGTGCCAATACTAGTACAGTGCCTTGTGTGGATAGTAATTTATTTCTGACGTACAACGATACTATTTGGGAGGTGGTTACCCAGGGTGATCTCAATACTACACATGTCATAGCGAGGTCTATTCGAGGCGATGGAAATAAATTTTGGACCTCCTTTGCTTATCCGCAAGCGATGGCTTATTACGACGAAGGAAGTTGGACGTTTTACGATGCGGCTACTTATGGTATCGTTGATTTGAGTCGTGCCATAGCCGTAGATAGTAGCAACAATTGTTGGGGGCGAACGTATTTAGATGGATTTTCTTTTGATGGAACAACGGTCGATCGATTTAAGGTAGGCATGAACAGCAGCCGTGTTACGCAAAGCGACCTGGAGCGCAGTGCTGGAGGAAATATGTGGGTGTCTAACGGTGAGGTAGGAACGATTAATTTTAACAGCAGCACCGTAGAGGTAGAAGAGCCGTTTAAGTTTTCTTTAGAACCCAATATTACAGGTGGCTTTCGCATCACCAATAGATATTATACCAAAATAAAAGAAATAGCGCCCAACGATTTCTGGGTGCTTCGTGCTGGGTCTCCATTTCCGTTCTCCTCTGCTGGATTTGCAGACACGCTTTCCTTATTGCACTACAACGGCAATACTTGGACAGAAACAAAAATAGATACCCAAGTAGCCCCGCGCACCACCAATGCAAGAGATATGGCGGTACAAAACAACAACGTTTGGTTGTCAACACAAAGAGAGGGGCTGCTCAAATGGGACGGACAAACTTGGACGGGCAATTACCCCGCACCCTTAGATACCAATTTAAAAAATATCGTGGCTACACCCACAGGAACGCTGTGGATCAGTAAAGCCAACCAGTTGTTAGCATACGATGGAAACACCGTGGTTATTTACGACCACACCACCACCAACATACCCGACGCGGACATTACCGCCTTAGAATACGACCAGACCACCAACACCCTTTGGGCGACTACCGATTCAGCAGGCTTGCTAAAATACAACAACAATACTTGGACGACCTATTCTACTCAAAATTCAGGTATTGCTACGGATCTTCTATTCTGTATTGCTTTGAGTACTACGGGAGAAGTCTGGATGGGAAGTAGAGACAGTGGGTTGGTGCATTACGACGGCGTGGCTTGGAAAACGGTGAATTTTAATACCCCCAATACACCATTTACCGATCCGTCTTGGAATTTTAGAGATCGAAGAATCTACACCGTGGAGGTAGACAGCAGCGACAACGTTTGGTTTTTTATTGATGAGAATTTGTGGGTCTACCAAGAAGGTGGTTTGATTAACGTCCGAGAACTGCCCAATGCGTTGAACGCCTCCAACAGCCGCAGTTATCCCAATCCGTTTACCCACAGCACGGTAATTGAATACACGTTAACGCAACCCGTGCCTACAACGACGACTATATACGACGCACAAGGCAGAACAATAGCCGTTCTAACACAAAATAAAATGCCGACCCAAGGACGCCAACAGGTAGAATGGAAACCCCGTTCCGCCTTACCTTCAGGTATTTATTTTTACAGCATTACAGCCGAAGGCACCGTAATAGGTGCTGGAAAAATACGATACCAGTAGGAGCGTATTGCATACATACTCGTACCAACAATAAAATTAATTGAGAATAGGCGTGGGAATCTGTCCGATGATGCTGTACGTGCCGCCCTGCTCTTCTAGGACATTTTTCCACAAATGGTGCATGCCCCCGCCAAATACATACTCGCGGTGGCCTTGTGCTGTAAGCCAAGAAGCCATAGAATGTTCGGCTTGCAATTGGCCAGACGACCAGCCCGTGTAGCCTACAAAAAAACGAATGTCTTCGGGCTGTATAATGCCTTGCGCGGCGTAGGTTTTAAGGTCTTCAAAATCACCGCCCCAATACACGCCTGACAAGACTTGTATACTATCGGGCAATAACTCCCCTTTGGTGTGCAAATAATGAATGGTATCGGTTTGTACAGGCCCTCCGTAATACACCTCGCACTCAAAATCGGGAAAACTAGAAATGAGATCTTGGATATTCATGTTGATGGGTTTGTTTAGGATAAATCCAAAAGAACCATCTTGTTGGTGGTCGCATAGCAAGACCACCCCACGCTTGAAATTGGGATCTAGTAAATAAGGTTCTGCAATCAGTAATGTTCCAGCATTCAAAGCTGTTCCTTTATTTTTACTCAACGTCTGTCAATTAAGGAGGTCGCCAACAACGTCACGGTCTATTGTAACGTTTAGCACCTCAAGTTATAAAAAGAAATGGATGTTGTGCTAAGAAATAGGACTATCGCGTTTCTTTTCTTCTAGTGTTTGGGTGGTCTGTCGTGTAGGATCAATGAGTGGGGTTAGTAATACAACAAAGAACGACGGGATAGGTTGTAAGCATATCCAAGAAGCCCTCCATTATTAAACGTAAAAAACGGACTAGGGTTACTTATTTTTTTATAAATAATTGGCAATAATAGTACTGCTGGTCGCTTGCCTGCGCTACGCCAATGCCCGTCCAATCAAAATCCCCTTCTATGTTGTTGCGGTGGCCGCTGCTGTCCAGCCAAGTTTGTACAATCCGTTCAGCATTGCTGTTGCCCAAAGCGACATTCTCCGCAGCGCTAGAGCCGCCCAGTTTGTTGAGCAAACTGCGCGCTCGCTCTTCAAAGCCCGCATGTCCAAAGGCGGCCTTGCCCGCAGCCATGTCTTGGGCGTGTTGTGTGGCCGCAACCTGTATGTGTGGATTGATCTGCAACAGCGGCAAATATTGTTTGCTGCGGTGTTGGTTGATGCGTTCAAACAAATGGTAGTTGAGGTTGCTCGCCCCGTCGGGAGTGCTGGTATTGGTTTTGCTAGTAGCGTCTGGTAAAGGCGCTTGGATAAACAATTGGGTAAAAACCCGTTCGCCCGCTGCATCTTTGACGACAGAGATTCCCGTAAGGTTGAAATCTCCCTCTATATTTTTGCGGTGTTGCGCACTGTTGATCCAACTCTGAACCACTTCTTGCGCACTGCGTTGACCCATAGCGACGTTTTCTGAAGCAGCGGTGCCCCCCAGCGCCTGCACCAAGCGGTTGGCGCGTTCTGAAAAACCAGCATGCCCAAATGGAACGGAACCTTGAGCCATATTGTTAGAGTGTTGATAACTCGCTTCTTGAATAGGCGCATGAAAGGCCAAAGGCGCTAGATTCAAGCGCGCACGGTGTTGATTCACCAATTGAAGAATTTCTATTTCTATAGCAGAAACATCTGTCATAAACGAAAAGAGAATAATAACGGTTTAAAAATAACAAAGCCAAAGACTAGTTCTATAATTTTGACGTTAGAGTTTATAGATAAGCATAAAAATGCCTATATTATCTGGCAGCCACTACCCATAGAATACTTTTAAGTAGGCACAAAAAAGAAACCGTAGAATAAAAAGTAGAAGATTTTTTACTAGTCCGAGGCATGAACGAGTGCATCCGAAGGACAAATGTACCAAAGTACATTTGACGGAGTGAACCGCTAGTGGTCTAACTTAGCGAAGCGGTCTCACGTGAAGCAAGTATTTCCAACGCTGGAATAGGGAACGCCGAAGGCAACACGTAGTAAAAATAACTACTTTTTAATGCGAGAACTTTTGAGGGACTACTTATCAGTGGGTAAGTATAGCCAATATAAAACAAACTCGTTCTAAAAAGTTTTCCACACTTCTTAAAAATTACAACCAATGATTATAAAAGGAACCGTTCAACATCAAGCTCTATCGGGGGGCTTTTGGGGGATTATCGGCGACGATGGCCAAAAATGGAAACCCGTTAACATGCCCAAAGCCCTACAAAAAGAAGGCTTAAAAGTAGAAGTAGAAGCCGAAAAGTCAGCTAATGTCATGTCCATATTTATGTGGGGAACCAATATAGACATTAAGGAGCATAAAGTGCTATAAACTACCTTCAAGTAGGTACGCAAAAATAGCTGTTTTTTAATGCGAATGCCGAACCCGCCCTGCGGCTCAGAACCGAAGGACGCAACAAAGGCCTCACAAAGTAGACCTTTTGAGAAACTACTTAAGAAACAAATTTAATCATAACTCAATTAAGGAAGGGCACTTATACGACTAGCAGCAAAGCTGTCCAACCTTTACTCAACTATATTGCTATGTTTTCTCTCTTTCTAATTATCAGTTACTTGGCGGCCTTTTTATCGCTGTCTTTATGGTTTTATTTTAAACACAACGATCAAGTGCGTCCGTTGATGGGCAACGGATTCCTGCTGTCTTTGGCCGCTTATTTGGGAATCTCCTTGCTCGTGCCTGGCGTTGTGTCTTGGATGTCCTTAAGTGGGCATATTGCTCTGTTGTTTTTGGGTGGTTTCTTTCTAAATACTTTCAGCAACTATCGAATGATTTTTATACCCATGCTGTTTTTGATGTGTGTGGGGTACTTTTTGGGAATGACGGGCTGGAAACCCTGGACGGGTGAAAACAACCCCTTCGTAAGCAGTAGTGCATTAGACAACTTAGATCCAGACAATGAATTGTTGGTGGAAGTTAGCAACGGGCATCAAAGTTCTGAATTGAGAAATATTGTCGAGCAGTACAACTTAACTTTAACCCACGCTTTTAATCCACAAGACGGCGCGGCAACAGATTTAGACGATTATTACGCCGTCAATATTCCCGATGACCAAACCGAAAATTACGAGGATATTGTTAGCGCCTTAAGAAACAGCGGCCTAGTCGACCATGTAGAACCCAATGAAATTTTATCCTTAGACCCTATGGAGCAGCAGACCGCTACGGCAGAAGAGCGCCAACAAGGAACCTACGCGGTGAATGACCCCGATATTGGCAACGTGTGGGGCTACGAAGCGATGGAAGTAGAAGCCCTGTACCAACTCATAGGAACTCAAAAGATAAAACCTAAAAAGAAAGCCCGCGTAGTTATTATTGATACGGGAGTAGATGGCGGCCACGAAGATTTATCGGCTAATTTTGTTTCTATCAAAAAAGAATACAACGAAGATCCCCACGGACACGGAACCCACTGTGCGGGTATTGCCGCCGCAGTCAGCAACAACAAGGTAGGAATTGCCTCGTTTACGCCTACGGGTGATTTTGTAGAGGTAAGCAGTGTGAAAGTCTTTGGAAAATACGGCAACACCACCCAGCGCATTATTATACAAGGTATGCTGCTCGCAGCGGACAAAGGCGCAGATGTTTTGTCGATGTCTTTGGGCGGTGCAGCCACCTCACAAGGAATACGGGCTTATGAACAAGCCGTAAACTACGCCAATAAAAAAGGCGCTATTGTAGTGGTAGCCGCTGGCAATGAAAACATAGATGCCAGCAAACGTTTACCCGCAGCAGTCGACGGGGTGATTACCGTATCGGCTCTGGACAAAGATTTGAGCAAAGCCGTATTCAGCAACAGCGTCAACAACTTAAAAATGGGCATTGCTGCACCTGGGGTAGATGTCTATTCTACCATTCCAGATGACCAGTATGCCTTTTTCAACGGTACCTCAATGGCAACGCCTTATGTAGCAGGTTTGTTGGGTTTGATGAAATCCATTCAACCCAAGCTAACCACCCAAGAAGCCTACCGCATTTTGAAATCAACAGGCAAACCTACCCAAGCTACCCGAGAAACAGGTCCGCTGATCAGTCCAACGGCGGCTATACAAACGTTGGTGAAAAAATAAAAAAACTAGCCGTTGCAATCTTGCTGTTCTGATTCTTAGAGCAGTAAGATTTTTTTATTTATAAATTCAGTGTATTGTAAAAACTTGCTAATCACAAACTGTTGTTCGATTTATGTTGTTAAAAGAAGTAAGACTACTAAAGGAATGTCTACAGCAGCAGGGGCACCAAGTGCAGTTGTTAGTTGACGAGAACACCAACTTAGTAGAAATAAAATGGAAAAAACAGGCACTTGAGTACTACGTTTACAGCACAGACATCGTTTATCATAAAGGAAGGCTGGCTTGGTTTCAAGCAAGTGCCCAAAATAGCTATCGACTATGTATCAAATACAAGGAAGATTTTTGGGAATGGAAACCCGAATTGTACAATCCTGTATTTGGCTGTTTGTGTATGGCGCTGCAATGGGTGCAGGATCATCTGATTTTTGTCTACCAAGAAAAGCACGACATTTATATTGTCTCGGTGAAAGATAAAAAGCTGAAATTGAACCATTTTAACGGAGCCAAGTTTAAATTGACTGCTACCCATTTTACCTACCAAACTTACCAGCAGGAAAGTAGGGATTTGGTAGGGGTATTGGAAATACCGAGCTTGAAGCCTTTGGAAGAAATAGAGTTGAGAGCGGCCAAGCAATTGGACTTAGTGCCGCAACTATTTCTTTAGAAAAATAACAGCCACCGCACTTTGTCATTTATTTGCTTTAGCTGTTAAAACCTTGTTAAGAAAATACGCTATTTGGCAGTATTTTTGATGTATTATAAGAGGAAATTAACAGCGCATAGAAGCTGTTTCCGTAAACAACGACGATATGATGAACACAAAAGACACCAAGATTGCCCTGTTAATAGTTGCGCTCTTCGCTTGGAGCTGCTGCTTGGTGAGTTGTAGCGTCGACTCTACTAATACGGCGACGCTGCCAGACAGCAGTGAACCCTGGCAAGCAACGGCCTTAATTGCTGTGGAATCAGGCGTGGATGCCGCTTTACCCGAAGAGATGACCATTGCCATGCCATTGTCGCACGAGATTCGTTTGATTAGAGGGGAAAATGAGCAGCAACAAGCCAAATTGTCCGATGCCAATGTAAAGGAATTAGAATCTTGGTGGGATAGTTTGCCAGAACCCGTTCAATCGCAAATCAAAGCCAAAGAAATTGATATTGAAGTTGTTTCCGAAATTCGTACCAACGACAAAGAAGTGATCAATCCACAACTCAACGATTCACAAATAGAGAAAACAGGTGAGACACTAGAGCAAATCATTGGAAGTCAAACAGGAATGACGTATACCGTCAGTACGACTTTGATAGAAAACGAGCAGAGCAATGTAGAAGGGGAACACGCTACCAACATCCGATTGATCAAGCAAATACCCGTAAAATTGCAACAGTTTGAAACAGAGATTTTCTTAAGAGAAAACGAAGTGAACAACGACAACATTCAAACCCTGCAATATTGGTGGACACATTTGCCACAAGCTGTACAAGACAAAATAAAATCTAGAGAATTGATCGTCGACGTAGATTACCACCGCATTGCTTGCAAGCAGGCGAAGCATTTACCGCCGTAACCGCAGATTTATTACAGCGCTTAGTAGGGGTTTACCGCGTTGACAACAGAGAATATTCGTTGGCTCAAATTCAAAGTACTTATAAGGCCGAAAAACTAACGGCTGAAAATTCTGACCTGCCCGCCAAACATTACATTAAAATTAGCTTACGCAAAAATAAAGAGCGCATTCCCGCACCCATGTAGCATGTAGACAACACAGGACATTGAGCGCAGTCGAGATGTCCTGTGTTGTCTCTTTTCATTTTGAACCGTTTTTTCCTTTTTGAAATTACTTGGCTAGTCTATAAAAAAACTTGTACACCCACCTCAAATTGCTGCCAGGGCATTGGACGGTTCAGCACCACTTGATACTCCGTCCCCAATAAATTATTGCCTTGTACACCACAGCCCCTTTTTTGAATTCGAAGCGCTGTTCAAAGCGCAAATGCAACAATACAAAATCTGGCAAGAAAGCGTTGTTCAAGTCGTCCGTGTAGCGGCGCCCCGTCCATTGAGATTGAAGCAACACACTGCTTTTGCGAAAAGCGACCAAAAGTGCTGCATTTGCTTGGTGCGAAGGCACGTAGATAAGTTGTTTGCCAATGGTTTGTATGGCATTGCCTTGTGTACGCGTACTTTGAGTATAGGCATATTGCAAGCGCAGTTGCGCTTCCCATTTGTTCCAATCCGCCTTAAAAACCGCCGTGGCCTCCAATCCCCGCGCCAATACTTGATCCACATTATCGGGCCGCCACAAACCCGACGCGTTCGGACTCCACAAAATCCAATTGTTGACCAAATTGCAAAAGCCAGTCGCTGAAAGTTCAGTTTTAAAGCGTGCCGAATGGCCCCAAAAATTGCGGTAACTGCCCCCCAGTTCGCTGTTCCAACTGTACTCAGGAATCAAATCGGGATTGCCCAAGGTTTCCCAATACAAGTCGTTGAATGTAGGCAAGCGGTAGTTGTGAGAAAAATGGCTATGAATGCGAAAATTCTTAAAAGGGCCTAGACGCACCCCCAGCGAGGCCGCAGGGCGCTGAAATTGCCAGTCTACCCATTCTTGGCGTACGCTC
>CAYUZF010000136.1:3589-5212 GCA_964449615.1 uncultured Aureispira sp. | reverse complement strand
TGCGCATAGCCTTGCGAATAGGCGCGGTAATGACCGTAATGCAGCCCCGCCTGAATGCTGTGCCGATCTTGCCAATAGTAACGCGCCTCCGCTTCGGTTATAGAACTGAGGGTTTGACTCTCCGATTGTACTGCTCCGCTTTCAAAGTAGAGCCGCTCCCAGAACAGTGCAGTACGAGTCTTAAGGGCCAAATTATTGATGTTATACTTCCAATGAAACGTTGTGCGCCAAGCTTGGTCTTCTTGTTGGTCAAGGCTAGATTGGGTAAGCAGCGTGGGGGGGATTTGGCGGTGGTTGTATTGGTACCAAGTCTTTAAAAAGAAATCGTGTTTTTTGTGGTGCAGTGTGTGGGTGTTGAGTAGGCCCCACTGTTGGGTGGCCGCATGGCTTTGCTGGCGAACAGGTTTGGGAAATCCAAATGCATTTTTATCGGTAAACCAAAAATTGTTCTTGGCTTGGCGACCAAAAAAACGCCAATCTACCGTGTAATCTAAGACAGGCAGCAAAAATTTATTCTTTTTTACGGTGTTGTACGCAATGCCCAAACCCTGCTGGAAGGTTTCAAAACTCCCCGCGCTCAATTGCGCCCGCACATGCCAGCCTTTTTTGTTGTTCGCTCTATTGTAACTGCTCAAATGCAGCGCGCCACCGCCACCGCTCGTTCCAAAAAAAGAAGACCCACCCCCGTACTGCAATTCAACGCTTTCTATAAAAAACAAAGGAATCAAGGACAAGTCTGTCTGTCCCAGCATGCTGTTTTGCAGGTTGAAGCCTTCCCAAAGTACAGCCGTTTGGCTGGCGCTTCCTCCGCGCCCCGATAGCGTACTAATCCCGCTAGGCCCATAGTTCTTAACAAAAAAAGTGCTTTCCAACGCTAAGACCTGCGCCAAGTTCTGACTTTTATAACGCTGTAAACGACTGGAATCTAGGCGCTCGCTGCGCTGCCCTTGCCCATAGAGCGGCATTGGTACCACTACATCAATGGTTTCTATAACAGTAGGAACACTAGGTCGCAGACGGCGGCAAGAATCACAAGTAAGGTGCAACGCATCTTGTTGGGCCAACAACGACCCGCTCCACAAACCACCCATTAATACCCAAAGCCACCTTTTCATAAACCAATAAATTGCATAGTACAAGAAAGCAAAGAAAAGGTAAAGGTAAGAATTTGTACCTGCTTATTCGGGAATAATGATGGTATAATCGCGGCAAACCTGTCCCCCCCAGATGCCCAAACCACCCTTAATATTAGACTCTATACGGGTATAGGTACCAAAGGGCCCCTGTGAATTGGAGTTGTATTCCATGGTTTGCCAAAAGCGAAAATGCTCGTAATCAAGGTTGCACCCTCTAAACGTCACTGTATCGCCTCGCCAAAAATAGCCAAACGTTTCAATGTCAGGCACCTCAAATTGGTTTTGTCCGCGCACAATCTGAAACGTTACTTCCTGTCCTTCAATAATAGCATCGTCACTGGCCGAACCGTTGGTGCCCTTTGTGGTGGCAGGATAAAAAGGCTCGTTGTTGCGCTTGGTAAAGGCACGGTAATAATTAGGGCCTATAGGGTCGGTAAAATAAGCTTCTACTTCTACCAAAGAATCGTTGAGCGGGTATTGAGGATTG
>CAYUZF010000136.1:2600-3579 GCA_964449615.1 uncultured Aureispira sp. | reverse complement strand
ACCACTAGATTGGGAATAGTAGTAACAGCACTAATGCCCTCAAAGCCTTCCGCCTCCACCAGCAACTCATAGCGTCCGCCTTCTCGAATGTCTAAGCGATTGATAAGAATGCCCAATAAATCCGTATACACACAGATATCCACGTTTTCACTAGGGTCAAAATCAGGCAAACCCAGCGCCTGCAAAACGGCATCGCGTAGGGCAGGGGGCAGGATGTCTAAATCACTAATGCAATATTCCAACAATTGTATGGTGTCTACCCCATCTGTCACGCGTACGGTAGCATCATTGACAAATAAATCATTGAGTACATCCGTCCCCAAGCGGTTAGAATATTCGGTACTTTTGGTCAGCAGCACATAAGGCGGCAAAGCATTTTGCCCAACTTCTATATAGCCTTCTACTACCAGTTGCGATCCTTGATAAGTTGTTTGTGGAATAAATTCTTTTTCACAGGAAAGCAGGATAAAAAACAGCGCAAGAACAGATAGAAAACGGGTCATAGCTATAGTCAATAGAGGAAAGTAAATGTTTATATTAGCAACAAAAATAAGGGGAACAGGGTTTGCCTTTCGGCTAATTTTATAAGAATAGTTGCAACCGCCTATAAACAAAAATCGGGCTAAAGACAGCGGTTTCGGCGAAACAAATCAAGGGTTGGTCTATAGTAGTTATAGAGCTGGTTTTTTTGTGGCATAATTGACAGCAAAAGGCAGCCTAGCCCCTTCTTCTAAAACAATTTATCTATTTTGTTGTAGCTATAGGGTTGTTTTACCTAACAAAATAAGCAATGTTGACTATGAAAAGAGTAGAAAAAACAGAAGAAGAATGGCGCGCGCAGTTGTCGCCCGAAGAGTACCGTGTATTGCGCCAAGCAGGTACAGAGCGAGCCTTCACAGGGGAGTATTACGAGCACGATGCCAAAGGCACGTACCGCTGCCGCGCTTGCAAAATGCCGCTGTTCGAATCCATCCACAAA
>CAYUZF010000136.1:0-2515 GCA_964449615.1 uncultured Aureispira sp. | reverse complement strand
AGTAAAGGCGTTGCCGCGGCCCTTACCAAAGAGCTAGAAAGCGCCAACATTGAACAGCGCACCGACAACAGCCACGGCATGCGCCGCGTGGAATTGGTTTGCTCCAACTGCAAAAGCCATTTGGGGCATATTTTCAACGATGGGCCAAGAGCGCAGGGTGGCAAACGCTATTGCATCAACTCCGTGTGTTTGGAATTTGTGCCTGAGAACAACTAATTCACTTAAAGAACGATTAATTTATGTCTGCTGTAATCGACATTACCGACGTCCGTAAACGCTACCAAATGGGGGAACAAGACGTACACGCCTTACGCGGTGTGACCCTTACCATCAACAAAAACGAATACGTAGCCTTGATGGGCCCCTCTGGTTCGGGCAAATCTACACTGATGAACATGCTCGGTTGCCTCGACACGCCTACATCAGGCGATTATAGGCTCAATCAACAGAACGTTTCTACCCTAGTTGATGACGAACTGGCCGCCATTCGCAACAAAGAAATTGGGTTTGTTTTTCAGACGTTTAACCTCATTCCGCGTTTGTCTTCTTTGGAAAACGTGGCGCTGCCTTTGGTCTATTCTGGAATGCGTAAATCCGAGCGTTTGGCGAAAGCCCAGAAGGTATTGGAGTCGGTCGGTTTGGGCGATCGGGTCGACCACAAACCCAATGAGCTGTCGGGTGGACAGCGGCAGCGGGTAGCGGTAGCCCGCGCCTTAGTCAACGACCCTTCTATTATTTTGGCCGATGAGCCTACGGGCAACCTCGATTCCAAAACCTCGATAGAGATCATGGCGCTGTTTGAGCAAATTCACAACAATGGCAACACGGTTATTTTGGTAACGCACGAGCCTGATATTGCCGAGTATGCCCACCGCATCATTCGCCTCAAAGACGGCGAGATAGAAAGCGATGTTCGCAATCAACACATTATTAGTGCTTTGTAATTACAACTTATGAACTACCTGTTTTTGGATACCGCACCTCCGTTTATGCTGCTGTTGCAGTCGATACCCTTGACGTTGCTGTTGTTGGCACTGACTATTTTTACGTCTGTCCGCTACATGGAACGCGGGTCGGGCAAGCACCAGTTTATCTTTGTGCCTTACGAAATAAAGCGGGAGAAAACTTGGTATCGCTTCTGGAGCAAAGGCTTGGTACACGGGGATTGGATACACTTGTTTTTTAACATGTACGCGCTGTATTTATTTGGGGGTATTTTGGAGAGAACCCTTGTGATGCCCGAATTATTTGGACAGTGGGGAAGGCTCGTTTATTTGGGCTTGTATTTATCGGGCTTGCCGATGGCCTCTTTGTATACGTATTACAAAGAGCAGGACAATCCTGGATATAGAGCGTTGGGAGCTTCTGGAGCCATTTCCTCGGTGGTTTTTGCGGTAATTTTACTCTATCCTTTTTTACCTCTAGGGCTAATCTTTATTCCTATAGAATTTCCAGCCATTTTATTCGGCCTCTTGTACTTGGCCTATTCCCATTATATGGGCAAGCGCAACATGGATAATGTGGGACACGATGCCCACTACTGGGGCAGTATTTGGGGCTTTGTTTTTTTATTGGTATTAAAACCTGTTCTATTTTTGGCCTTTATCAACCAAATTAAATTCTACTTGACCAATCTTTTCTAATAAAACAAGGGATAACTATAGGAGGAAAGAGTGAATAAGCACTTGCTTGCTTTTAGAACTGCCCCACTTTGCTAATCCTCAAAATAGATGTCCTGCGCCATTTTAAACGTATTGCAATGGGCATCTACAATGTGCGCCAACTTAGGAGAATAACCGCCGCCCATGCTTACGGCCACTGGTTTGCCAAAGGCTCTACAAGTTTCAAAAACAAAACGGTCACGGGCTTTGCAGCCGTCTAGGGTCAAACCCAAACGGCCGAGTTTGTCGGTAGCCAATACATCTACCCCCGATAGGTACAACACAATATCAGGCTGTACACTTTGCAGCAAATCGGGCAAATAATGTTTCAAAATCTCCAAGTAAGGTTCATCCGTAAGGCCGTCCTCTAAGGGAATATCTAAATCGGATTGCTCCTTGCGCAGCGGGTAATTTTTGGCGCCGTGCATAGAAAACGTGAAAACACGCGGCTCTTTTTCCATCAACTTGGCCGTACCGTTGCCCTGGTGGACGTCCAAATCCACAATCAAAATTTTCTGCGCCAAACCTTCGTCTAATAAAAAATTGGACGCAATGGCAAAATCGTTGAGCACACAAAAGCCCTCGCCGTGGCCGTAGTAAGAATGGTGCGTACCGCCCGCCACATTCATCGCTGCCCCGTATTGAAAAGCGTACAACGCGCAATCCACCGTTCCGCGCGCAATGACGCGCCCCCGCTGCACCAGTTCGGGCCGCATAGGAAACCCAATCTTACGGGCAGCTTTAGGATTTAACGTGCCGTTTTTCAGTTGGTTCCAAAACTCGGAACTGTGCGTGCGCAAAATCCAATGCTCCGCTAAGGGCTGTGGTTCAAAAAAATGATCGGGGGTAAGGAT
>CAYUZF010000135.1:11360-14444 GCA_964449615.1 uncultured Aureispira sp. | reverse complement strand
AGAACCATGTTTGCTGTAAGCATAATTTTCTCTCGCAACTTTACCCTTTTCCATGAATAGACCTTTAACAGTGTCTCCTATTAGAAAACAGGGGCGTTCATCAAAACAAACTCGATCAGCAAAGTAGCCTTGAGCAAAGACCTAGTAAACGACTACACTAAGCTAAAACTACTGCTTTACAAAAACAAAGAACAACAAAGCCGCCGCGCATTTTTTCCAATTCCTAAGTGAAATTTGCAGCAGTTTGTCCTCTTCAAATGGTGTAAAAAACTAACCGAGCCGCTGCACTCGCGCAGCCGCTGCCCCGAATACTACAAAGTTTTGCGACAGCCCTCTCATTCATTAAAAAAACAAACCAGCGCTTAATAATGTCTAATGCTCCCGCTTCATCAGTTGGTTCAAAAAGTCGCGCAGTTCTTGTTTTTTCTCCTCCCCCAAATGCAACCGCTCTAGACTATCTATAGCCTTGTGGCAATACACATCCATCAAATCTTCCATAGCCCCCTCAATATTGAGCGCGCGAAAAATTTGAGTGACGCGCTCTATCTTGATCTGCTCTTCTTCTATAGACGTTGGTTTGGAAAATAATTGCAGCAATTCAGCGCGGGTCTCCTCATCGGCCAATTCCAACGCTTTGATCACCAATGCCGTCTTCTTATTTTGTACAATATCACCGCCGATGCGTTTGCCTACCTTCGCTTGGCTGCCAAAGGCATCCAACAAGTCGTCTTTAATTTGAAAAGCAATGCCCAAATTACGGCCGTAATTGCCGATCAACTCCGCCTCTTCTTCGGAAGCATTGCCCACCAACGCACCCATTTTGAGCGCACCGTACAGCAAAATCGACGTTTTGTATTCGATCATGTGGATGTATTCCTCCAACGTCACGTCTAAGCGCTCCTCATAATCGACGTCCAGCTGTTGGCCTTCGCAAACGCCAATCGCTACGCGATTGAAAATAGGAAACAACTTTAAAAATAAATCCCCTTCCAATTTATACAACTCTTCATACGCCTTCAACAACATAACGTCACCCGCCAAAATAGCGGTGTTGTTGCCGTACTTCTCGTGTACACTCGGCTGGCCCCTGCGTAGGGGAGAAGCGTCCATAATGTCGTCGTGCATCAACGAAAAGTTGTGGAAGACCTCTATCGCTAGGGCTACAGGGAGCGCCTTCTCCGTATCGCCGTCGAACAGCCGACAAGCCAACAAAGACAACGTTGGTCGTATTTGCTTGCCCTTAAGCGATAAAATGTAGTCAAGCGGCTCATAAAGGGCTCTAGGTTCGTCAGAGGCATAACTGTGGGCCTCTTGATACTGCTGAAACAGTTGCTTTATTTTCTTCATGTCTATCAAATTAAAGTAAGTAGTCTAACAGGTTTAGTTGTTCAATTAAGGCATTAGGTTGTAAAAACTTAAAAGTAGGTACGCACCCGCTTTAATAACGTTTCAAAAAGTGCAGAATTGCCCGCCAAGATCTCCCGACCATGAATGTAGTTGTTTCCACCAGCAAAATCGCTGACACGCCCCCCAGCTTGTTGCACCAAAAACGCGCCAGCTGCAACATCCCAGGGAGAAAGACTGTATTCAAAATAACCGTCAAAACGCCCACAAGCGACGTAAGCCAAGTCCAGCGCCGCCGACCCAAAACGCCTAAGGCCGCGTGTGTCTTGCATAAGGTCTTGAAGGACAAGCATATAAGCTTGCATTTTTTCAAAATCGTAATAAGGAAAACCCGTTGCCAACAAACTATCCGCCAGTGCAGCCGTCGGACTAACGGTAATTATTTTTTTGTTTAAAAAACAACCCGCAGCACCTTTCCAGCTGTAAAAAGTCTCTTGTCGGTTGGCTTCGTGCACCACCCCCAAAACTGTTTCGCCCTCGTATTGCAACGCCAGGCTAATGGAAAAAAATGGTAATCCGTGTAGAAAATTGGTTGTTCCGTCCAAAGGGTCAATGATCCATTGCCAAGAACGCGCCTCGGCAGCCACCGTTCCCTCTTCGGCCAAGAAGCTCGCTTCAGGCAAAAAGCCGCGCAGGCAATCAATTGTTGTTCCGCTTGTTTGTCCACGTAACTCACCAAATGGTTGCGCTGTTTATGCTCAATTTCCGTTTGGGAAACTTGGCCCAATTTTTCGCGTAAAAAGGTACCCACCGATTGGCTCAATTGGCAGGTTTGGGTACAAATTTGTTCTAAATTAATCGACATAATACGGCTAATGAAAGAGGTATTGGAAGGTTAACCACCTAAAATAACTAAATAATAGGAAAAACGCCGCCCCGAGACCAGCCAGGACAGCGTTTTTATCATTTTATACTACTAAAAGGAAACATTTATCGACTAAGCTGTAGTATTTAACGCTTCCGCTAATGTTTTAGCCAGCTCTTCTCCTAAGTTTCCGAAGTGCGTTTCGTAATCCTGTTGGCTTCTACGCACGACCTCTAGCGCTTCTTCGCGGCCATAAGTATCGGTGATTTCTACCTTCTTACCCGCCAACGCATCGTCTGGATCTTCCTTGTACGTCAAAAAGTAATGCTTGATGCGTTTGATTAATTTGGGAGGACAATCCTTGACATCTTTGATGTCGCCAAAGGTATGGTCGTCTTTTAGAACCGCAATGATTTTATCGTCTGCCTCGCCACCGTCAATCATACGGAAACCACCGATAACGACGGCGTCCAACAACAAATCGCCGTGGGGCAAATTGCGATCCATCAAGACACAAACGTCTAGCGGGTCGCCGTCGCCCTCAATACCCGTGCGGCCAGTTTGCTGCATGCAAAATTCTGCCATCGCCTCTGCCGAGTACGTTTTAGGAATCAGACCATAAGGTACGGGAATGGTATTGGAAAATTTATTGGGACGGTCAATCATTAAGTAACCGCTTTCTTTACAAATTTCATACTTCATCTCGTCGCCAGGAACAACTTCGATGAAACAACGTACAACTTCGGGAGCGCCTTCGCCGATGTTTACACCGTGCCATGGATGCGCTTTATACCGCTTGCCGAAGCGATTCCACGCCTCTTGTAGTTTGTCGTTAGCCATAATAGATCAATCTAAATTATTGTATAAGGATCGTT
>CAYUZF010000135.1:8767-11350 GCA_964449615.1 uncultured Aureispira sp. | reverse complement strand
GTTAGGAAGGTAACCCTTCGTTTTAACAAGGTGCAAAGTTAGGTTTTTTGTTTTAGAATAGACCTATCTGCCCTTGCTTTTTTGTGAAGCGCTTAGAGGAAAAAACTACTGCTGCTTGATTAAATCCAACAAATCTGCCGCCGACATTTTAGAACTCGCATCCGTACCCTCCAACAGCGAATCGGCCAAATCTCGTTTGTCCTCGTGCAGTTTGATGATTTTTTCCTCGATGGTATTTTCCGTAATCAAACGGTACACCGTTACGGGGCGTTTTTGGCCGAGGCGGTGTGCGCGGTCCGAAGCCTGGTCTTCTACCGCAGGGTTCCACCACGGATCCATATGGATCACATAATCCGCTGCTGTAAGATTCAAGCCCGTACCCCCCGCTTTAAGGCTGATTAAAAACAAATCGCCGCGTCCTGCCTGAAAAGCATCAATGCGCTCTTGACGCTTGGCCGAAGGCGTCTGCCCATCCAGATACTGGTAGCGAATGCCTTGCGTCTGCACGTATTCCTCAATCAATTTTAAATGCCCAACAAACTGACTGAAAATAAGTGCTTTGTGGCCGTTAGCAATCAACTCACTCACAATTTCTCCAAACAGACGGAGCTTAGAACTTTGCAAAGGCGTATTGGGGTTAACCAGTTTGGGGTTGCAGCAAGCGCGGCGCAAACGCATAATCTGCGCCAACACTTTCAGGTGCTGTGTACCGCCCGCTACCTCGGGGTCGCGCTCTAGGCTCTCTACCGCAGAACGACGCAACGCCTCGTAAAAAGCCTGCTCTTCTGCCGAAAGGTTGACACTAAGCACAATTTCAGTCTTTTCAGGCAACTCTTTGAGTACCTCTTTTTTGTGGCGGCGCAAAATGAAAGGGCGAATCAAAGCCTGCAACTGCTCTTGGGTCGTGCGGTCGCGGTCTTTTTCTATAGGAATGGCAAAGCGTTCGCGGAAAGCGCGCAAACTACCCAACAAACCAGGGTTGATAAAGCGGAACAAATTCCACAACTCCCCCAAATGGTTTTCGATGGGCGTACCCGTTGTGATAATTTTAAAATTCCCTTTCAATTGCATGGCCGCCTGAGAGCGTTTGGCACTGCTGTTCTTAATCGCCTGTGCTTCGTCCAATACAATGGTTTCAAACGTGCGCGTGGCAAACAATTCTCGTTCGGTTTGCAAGAGTCCATAAGTAGTAATAATAACCTGCTTAGGTTCTGCATGGGCAATACTTTGTTGGCGGTCGCTTTCGCTAAATAAAATCGTGCTCAAGCTCGGCGCAAATTTTTCAATCTCCTTTACCCAGTTGCGGCAAACCGACGCGGGCGCGACTACCAAACTCGGCCCTTGCTCGCTGCGTCTCAAAATCACCGCCAGCGCTTGAATGGTTTTGCCCAAGCCCATGTCATCCGCTAAACAAGCACCTACGCCCCAAGCGGCTAATTTACACAACCATTGGTAACCTTCTACTTGGTAACTGCGCAACGTAGCGTTTAGACCGCTGGGCACTTCAAAGCTCTGTTGATCAATCGCCTGTAGTTTTTTGGTGTGCTCCACCCAAGACTCGTGGATGTCCGCTGTGGGCATATCGGCCAACAAATCGTCTAGGGCAAAACTGGCTAGCGGGTGTATTTTGCCGTCTTCATCGGTGTATTTATAAATACCGTCTAAGCGCTTTTTCAATTGCTCGCTCAAGGCCAAAAACTGCCCGTCGTCCAGCTCGATAAACTCCGACTGTTGCTGCTGCATTTTGACCAACAAATCCCGCATATTCAACACCAAATGCTCATTGACCTGCAAGGTGCCCGAAATGCCAAACCAATCGTTTTCGCGCTGAATGGACAACTGCAAACTATCGGCGTCAATCTGGCGTTTGATGCGCAGTTGCTCACCTTTTGGCCACTCAATCACCAATTGGTGGTCTACTTTGAACGGCTCCAACTCCTGCAATAACCTCAGACAACTGTGCGGATTATCCAAACGCCACAACTGGTTTTCATTGGGTATGTCTTGCAAGCTGCTGCACGCTTCCAATACCGCCTCGTAAGCCTGGACTTCGGCTTCCAACTTGCGTTTGGTTTGCGTGCGCAAACCGTCGACCAAACCCACTACCCGCGCAGAGCCTTCTCCAGGTTTAAAATAAGGAGCCGATTCTCTAAAGGGCTTTACAAAAAACTCTACGTGAAATCCTTCGCCCACAGGCAACAAATGCACATAAATGCGGTGGTCCGCTTCCACACTCGGAATGCTATCGTTCTGAAATTCCAAATCGGATTGCAGGGGCATGATGCGCGACAAGCCCACTAGCGTGCGTTCCAATTGCGCTTTTCCTTTGAACGGAATCTTTAAGCCTTCCTTTCCCAACACTTGGGCCAATTCTACCTGTTGGTCGTTCACCTCTACGAGTTGGTAGCGGGTGGGCGTTTCTTTTATAATGTAACAGCCCTCGCGTTTGATTGGAATCGAGGGGTTGATGTCGTACCCCTCTTCGGTTTCTCGAACGACCAGTTCTACACTGCCTTGCCGCAATTCGCAAGCTACCTCTGGCGATTTGTGTAAAAACAAAAGCGGGTGTGCAATCAGTGTACG
>CAYUZF010000135.1:4591-8757 GCA_964449615.1 uncultured Aureispira sp. | reverse complement strand
TGTAAAAACCGTGGCTGCTGTTGGTAGGGTAGTGGTCAGGTGTTTTAGAAAGTGTGTTGATTACGCGCCAATCGTGGGGCGTCACTTCCAAAACCGAACCGTCCAAGAGTTTATCAAACGGTGCATTCCGTCCTTTGGACCAAGTACCATTTTTATTGACCCGTTGTATTTTGGGTTGAATAATTTCTCGTTCAAAATCCACCAGCCAGATCAAGCGGCTTTGTTGGTTGTTGGAAGCCACGCTGCTGCTGCCGTTGAGGCTTGCCAATGCTTGCAAGGCTACTTCCCATTCTTCCTGAATGCCCACAACATCGAGCAGGGAAGGCAGGTTCCCAATAATAGCGCGCAGTTCTTCGGCTTTGGCAGTATAAAACTCTTTGCGCGAGCTGGATTGCTCTTGCATCAACACCGCTACATTATAAGCTACCCAATAGTAGCCGTTTTTTATGGCTTTGTGTTGCAAAGTCAACGCGTAGTTTTCCCAATTAGGGGCATACGTTTGTGTCCAATGCTGGGCGTAGAGGTAGAGCAGGCCGTGCAAATCGTAATACAAATACTCTTGTTCAAACAGTTCTTGGGCGCGTTCGTTTTGCTGTTGCAAATGCTCTACCACACTGCCCAAATACAGATACACATTGCTCACGGTTTTAGACAGCACATCTTTGAAATACTGTTTGATGAGGGGAATGTGCTTGGTATTGTGGTCTTTGAGCAAAGCTAAAATATAAATAACGCCGTGGTAGTCTTTAAAATAAGACTTGTAAGATTTTTCTTTTTTTCGGTATAACTTAAGCGCGCGCTCATAGCGGTTGAGGGCTTTGACGTTGTAGCCTTGTGCAAAATACAACCAGCCTTTGAATTGCAGAGCGGGAATAGAATCCTTGTCGTTCCAAATTTTTTGTACAATCTGCCAATCGCCGCGCAAAAGCGCATGCAAACTGACGTAATAATGCACCAATTCCAATTCTTCGCTGTTGAGACTATTCGCAATACTTTGAATATTGTTTAGGGGCGATTGCATGTCTTTGAGCGACAAAATCATACCCCCGAGTTGAGATTTGTAAAACTCGAACTGAAACTCGGGCGACAATTGCGGAATGTTCTCCACGCCGTAGCGCTCTACAAATAATTGTTTGTATAAATTATCTATATAAAACGAGCGCCCTTCCTCTAGCAACTGCACCGCTTTAGAAAACATCTTGTAGTTGTTGGTGTACAGCGCAAAAGACGCATCGCGAAACAATTGCTGTGGCAGTCGGCGCGCCGCTACCTTTTCCTTGATGCCAGGCAAGAGTTGCAACAGGGCTTTGCGCCAAGTCGACAGACGGCGGTCGGCAATAGCTTTCTGCACCACCAAATGGTAGGCTTTGGGATGAATTTGGTATTGTTGATCCAAGGTCTTTTTGACCAAGCCCTGTCGGCGCAGTAATTCTAAGGTCTGCCCCAAATTGATGGCGTTGTACAATTGCTTGCTGGCCGTTTTTAGTTTGGCCTTGACCGACAGTTGTAGAATTTTGGCCTTCAGTTCAGGACCATCCACCAGCGCCAGCAACTTTAGCAAGTCTTTTTGGGGCGTGCTAAGGGCTTGGTAAGCTTCAGAAACGTCTTGTACATTGGTAATCATAAGGCACTAGCTTTCTCTTAGAATAATGTTATCTAATAAACGCACCCCGTCGATGCGGACTGTTGTACAGGCCGTAGCGGTGGATGCTTGCGCAAACTCTGTAATCGGTTGTAACGTATCGCCGTTTACAATCGTAAAATAATCCGCTTGCAAATCGTATTTTTTTAAAAACGCTAAGGCATTTTGCTGCACCGTTGCCAACGCTTCTGTTTGAGCCTGCTCTTGGGCTTGGAAAAGCATAGTAGAAATCAAGCTGGCTTTTTGGCGACCTTCGGGCGAAAGGCGGACATTTCTGGAACTCATGGCCAAGCCGTCGCTTTCGCGCACAATAGGCACCCGCACCAACGCTATGGGCAAGTCGATCAATTGCAGCAGGCGTTTGATAATGCTAAATTGTTGGTAGTCCTTTTGACCCATAAACAGCGCATCGGGTTGCACAATGGCCAAGAGGCGGTGTACCACTTGTACCACCCCCGCAAAATGTCCAGGCCGCTGGGCGCCTTCCATCGTGCGGTCTAAGCCCCCCAAATCAAAGGCGGGGGTATGCCAATCTTTGGGGTACACCTCGGCCACATTGGGCAAAAACAAAACGGAACAGCCGACACTTTCCAAGAGTTCTATATCGCGCTCAATCGGTCGGGGATACGAATCCAAATCTTGTGCTTCCCCAAATTGAGTGGGATTGACAAAAATAGAGCAAACAACAATATCACACTGTGCTAGGGCGTTTTGAATTAAACTCAAATGCCCCCGGTGCAGCGCGCCCATAGTCGGTACAAAACCGATGCGCTGCCCTTGCTGGCGGAGGGTTTGCAAATGCTGCTGTAAGGCTGAAACTGTTTTAAATAAGTACATAGCAGGTACAGAGAAGAGAACGGAAAAGGTAAAATGCGGACAAAGAAAAAACGCCAAAAAACAACGGTTCTTAGGCTTAACAACCTGCTTAAACCCCCTTTTGACGCTAAAAGTCTGTTATCGGGGTTATAAGAAATAGGTTTAATACGGCAAATTGGTATTTTTTTCGTAAATTTGCAAATCGGGAAAGCGTTCTTTTTGAGAAAACAGGAATCGCTCTTCCAAAAGATTTTTTCATTAAATTTTAGAACGAGTAGTTTTATGGCCGATAAGAAAAGAATATTGATAGTGACGCAAGAGATGAAACCATACACACTACTTTCTCAAATGTCAGAAGTGGTACGCGAGTATTCTCAATACATTCAAGAAAGTGGTGTAGAAGTACGCATTTTGATGCCTAGATTTGGCACTATCAATGAGAGAAGACACCGCTTGCACGAGGTTGTTCGTTTGTCTGGTATGAATATCAACGTGGACGACGACGATTACCCACTAATTATTAAGGTGGCGTCTTTACCAGGTACTCGTATGCAGGTCTATTTCTTAGATAATGAAGAATTCTTTAAGCGCAAACAAATGTTTGAAACTGCCGAAGGAGAATTTTTTGAAGATAACCTAGACCGCACCCTGTTCTTCTGCAAAGGCGTGGTAGAAACGGTTAAGAAATTTGGCTGGGCACCTGACATTGTACATACCCACGGTTGGATGACAAGCCTGTTGCCTGCGCTACTAAAAACAACCTACCGCAACGAGCCTATCTTCCAAAATGCACAAATCGTCTACTCGGCTTACGATGCAGAAAAAGCCAATGCGGCTTTTGCCAACGATTTTGAAGCCAAAGCAGCTGCCAACGGATTGAGCGAAATTTGTGCGGCTTATCTAGACGGTACTACTGTAGACTTGAACGCAGGGGCTTCTAAGTTTTCAGAAGGAACGATACTAGGCGCAGAAGATATTTCTGGCGATAACATCGCAGGGACTTGTTTGCCTTATCAAGCAGAATTATCGACGCGCTATTTAGAATTCTACGAAGAATTACTGAGCGCTACTGCTACAGAAGAAAACGTATAGTACTCCTTATACGGTCTGCTGTAGGGCGCACCTCGACTCCACTCGGTGCGCCCTACAGCGTTTGACCTGCCCAGAAAGCGCGCCAATTGTTAAAAATATCGGAAAGTCCCAACGCCTCACAAAAAGCACGCGTTATACTCTACAACAAGATTATTGGACATCTTCCATGTTTTGCATCTTACAAATTCCAACACAAAAAATGAAATACATTACTAGATCCCTACTGTACACCCTTTGGTCGGTAGGGTTATTTTCTGCCATGAGTTGTAGTAAGTCCAGCGAATTGGGACTTTCTTTGGTAGAACAAGAACCATCGGATATCATTTATACCGATACTAGTACCGTCGTCACTACTACTGTAGAAGCATTGCCTACGGCTACTTCCGACCGCACCAGCATGGTTTGTGGTTCTTTTGACGATCCTTATTGGGGAGAGACACGCGCTTCTTCTTATTTGAATTTTAGATTGAGAAATACAGGAGCTACCTTTCCCAATGCTACATTTGATTCTTTAGTATTGACATTGGGCTACGAGACGTTTGGGCATTATGGCGAGCTAATCAACGAAAAACCGACCCCTACCACACAAATATGGGAGGTGGCTCGAATGACGGAA
>CAYUZF010000135.1:265-4540 GCA_964449615.1 uncultured Aureispira sp. | reverse complement strand
GTAGAGCTGTTGCCGCACATTCGCATTCGTTTGGACGACCAGGCAGGGATTGACCTGGGCAATACTTTGCTCAATCCTACAGGCGCAGCGGCGAATATTTATGCCAGCAATACCGATTTTAAAAATTGGTTTAAGGGGCTGCACATCCGCCCAGCAGCCAACAACCCCATCAATGGGAGTGTAGTGCGTTTGGGATCTAAAGATGCGATAACTAGGTTGACCCTTTATTATACGGATAATTCTACAGGCGTTCCAGAACCTAAAACGTTTGAATTTTTGACCAACGAGGATGCAGAAGTATTCAGCGCGCTAGAACACACCCACCCCGTAGCACTGACCGACAATTTGCCAACCGATACCATCGTTTATGTACAGGGCTTGGATGGGTTGCACACCAAAGTAGAATTTCCCAACATTCGTTCTTTGGGGCGGGTGATTATCAACCGGGCAGAATTGGTCTTCACTTTGGTGGATACGGGGTCTATGGAATATCCCAATCCCATTCAAGTGGTGGCCAAAGTAAAGGACAGTGGAGGAGAGTTGCAAGTGATCAACGATATTGCAAGTTCGATTATCAATACCCAATCTTATTTGTTGTTTGGCGGCGCCATTCAAATAGAAGACAACCGTTTTGTATACAAAATGACGTTGTCAGAGGAATTGCAAGCTATGGTAGAGGACGAACGGCTGGAAAATGCGGTGTATTTGTCCGTGCCTTCTGTGCTTGATGCAGAGCGGGTGGAACTGTACAACAACAACGGGCGTTTTCCCGCTAAGTTGTTTCTGACCTATACCCGTTACTAAGGGGCTAAATACAACCCTTGTACCTAGCACTTCGTTATCAACATTGTATAAAATACATAGCAAATGACAGCAAAGGGCTTCCGAGTCTTTGCTGTCAAACTATTTTCAGTCTGTTGGGTTATAATGATCCATCCAGTCCATTTTAAATTAACCAACTATGTGCGGAATTGTAGCTTATATTGGTCCTAGAGACGCTTACAATATTCTAATAAAAGGCCTGCAACGCTTGGAATACCGAGGGTATGACAGCGCGGGTATCGCTTTATTGCAAGAGAACAACCAACTCAACGTTTATAAAAAGAAAGGTAAAGTTAACGACTTGGTTAATTTTACAAAGGAGAAAAACGTTTCGGGAACTATAGGAATGGGACACACCCGTTGGGCAACCCACGGCGAACCCAACGATATAAACGCCCACCCACATGTAGCAGGCAATGGCCGTTTATCCATTATCCACAATGGTATTATTGAAAACTACGAAGCCCTAAAAACGGCTTTGGTCAAAGAAGGCCACCAGTTTATTTCGGATACCGATACAGAGGTGTTGATTCATTTGATAGAAGCGATTCAGGAGCGCGATCAAGTGGCCTTGGACGAAGCTGTGCGGATTGCATTGACTAAAGTAGTCGGAGCGTACGCGATTGTGGTGATCAGCGAAGAGGAGCCCAACCGCATTGTTGCAGCGCGCAAAGGCAGCCCTCTAGTCGTTGGAATTGGCGACCAAGAGTTTTTTTTGGCCTCGGATGCTTCCCCTATTGTGGAGTACACCAAAAATGTAGTGTACATCAAAGAAGAGGAAATTGTTACCTTGGATCGCTCTGGCGAACTGCATCTAAAAACCATAGACAACCAGATTAAAACGCCTTTTATAGAACAATTGGACATTGAAATTGAGGCGATTGAGAAAGGCGGTTATGAGCATTATATGCTCAAAGAAATCCACCAACAACCCACCACGATGGCCGATGCCATGCGGGGGCGACTCAACGTTAAAAAAGGCAAAATTACCTTAGGTGGGGTGATCGAATTTGAAACCCGTTTCAAACAGGCCGATCGCTTGATTATTGTGGCTTGTGGCACCTCTTGGATTGCTGGTTTGATTGGAGAATATTTGTTTGAAGACTTGGCGCGTATTCCTACAGAAGTAGAATACGGCTCTGAATTCCGCTACCGCAACCCGATTATTACCAACAAAGATGTCGTCATTGCCATTTCTCAATCAGGAGAAACCGCAGATACCTTAGCCGCCTTGGATTTAGCAAACGAAAAAGAAGCCTTGACCTATGGTATTTGTAATGTGGTCGGCTCTTCTATTGCACGCGTGACTAGAGCGGGCTCGTACATACATGCTGGGCCCGAAATTGGAGTAGCTTCTACCAAAGCATTTACAGGGCAAGTCACGTTGTTGACTCTAATGGCTTTGCAATTGGCCAACGATCGAGGCACGATTTCGCAATCGTATTATTTTCAATTGCTGAATGAATTGGACACCCTGCCCGCCAAACTCAAAAAGGTAGTGGAACAAGACAGCAAGATCAAGTACATCGCTAAATTGTGGAAGGATGCCGACAATGCGTTGTATCTAGGACGGGGGTATAATTTCCCAATTGCCCTAGAAGGAGCGCTCAAACTCAAAGAAATTTCGTATATTCACGCAGAAGGGTATCCCGCTGCAGAAATGAAGCACGGCCCCATCGCCCTCATCGACGAAAATATGCCCGTGGTCATTATTGCTACCAACGGTACCATCCGCGAAAAAATCATCAGCAATATTCAAGAAGTCAAAGCGCGCAAAGGCAAAGTCTTGGCTATTATTACAGAAGGGGACGAACACATTCCCACCATTGCTGACCACGTAATTGAGATACCAGAAACAGCCGAACCATTGGTTCCATTGCTCTCCGTTATTCCGCTCCAGTTACTGGCTTACCACATCGCTGTGTTGAGAGGTTGCAACGTAGACCAACCCCGTAACCTAGCCAAATCTGTTACGGTAGAATAATCCTAAAAAAGTACAATCTAACTATAATATGAACGACCAGCCTGTAAACAACGCCAAAAAGATGGCCGATTACAACACACAAAAAGATCAATTGCTCATCCGTGAATACGGACGCAATACCCAAAATTTAATCAACCACGCCAAAACAATCGAGGACAAAGAAGAGCGCCAAGCCTACATCGAAGAAATTGTGCGCTTGATTATGTCCATGCACCCACATACCCGCAACGTAGACGACTACGAATTGAAAGTGTGGTCGCACGTGCTCAAAATGGCCGATTACGATTTGGAAGTCGAAGAGCCTGATAATTTACCCGACGCCCGCGCTCGTCGAAAGCCCGACAAAGTTAATTATCCCATAACTACTCGCCGCCTACGGCATTATGGTGCCAACGTGCGCACGATGATCGAAAAGGCGAAAAAAATGGAGGACAAAGAGCAACAAGAGGCGTACATTCAGGTGATTGGGGCATACATGAAAATGTCGTACAAAGCTTGGAACCGCGAGAGCGTACAGGATGAGGTGATCTACGAAGAGTTCGCCAAATTATCCAGAGGTGAGTTGGAAATTCCAGCAGGCACCAACCTAGATTCGTTGATTTCTCCCAAGAAAAAGAAAACGGGCGGTAACAGCGGTTCTAGCACCAATACCTCAACGACCAGCGTACGCAACAAGCGTGGAAAAAGCTCTTCTAAAGGAAAGAAAAAAACCAACAAGCGCAGCAACCATAAAAACAGCCGCAGTAGAAAACGCTAAAGCAATAGCGGCCAGTATAAAATTTACACCTCGCTCCTTTGGGCTTTTTGTACCGTGTTAGACTGCGGGCCAAAAAATCTAAAGGAGCGACCGTATTTTAAGCAGTCGATACCGCAACCAATGAAAAAACAACTCTCCAAATCCGAGTTATCCCAGTTTAAGCACCAAGCCTTAGCGTGGGGACAAGCGCGCAGCCCACATTGTTGTTGCTTGGACAGCAACGACCACCAAAGCGATGCTTATGGACAATATGCCTTTGTATTGGCGGTAGGCGCTACCCGGCAATTGGAGTTGTGGGAAACAGTGCAAGCGTTTGAACAGTTGAAACGCTTTGCCGAAGCGCAAGAAGATTGGTTGTTTGGCTACTTGAGTTACGAATTAAAAAACGCGGTAGAAGACTTGACTTCGGAAAACCTAGCCACGCAAAATTTTCCTGTGCTGCACTTTTTCTCGCCTACTTATCTTTTATTAGTCGATTACAAAGGGCAATTAGAAATTCAATCGCAACAAGAAGCCCCCACCGAAGTATGGGAAGCGATCCAACAGCAAATTGTACCTGCCGAAGAGGTTTGGCAACCCATTGATTTGAAACCCAGAATTTCTAAAGAAGCTTATCTGGAAGTCGTGCAGGCTATTCAAGAGCAGATCAAGGCAGGCAGTGTTTATGAACTAAATTTCTGTCAAGAATTTTATGCAGAGCGCTGTGTTTTGT
>CAYUZF010000135.1:0-214 GCA_964449615.1 uncultured Aureispira sp. | reverse complement strand
GAACGCTTTTTGTGCAAACGCGGGCAGCAACTCATTGCACAACCCATCAAAGGCACCATACACCGAGGGGCAACCGTTGATGAAGATCAAGCCCTGCGCCAGCAATTGCGCAACAGCGAAAAAGACCGCGCCGAGAACGTAATGATTGTGGATTTGATGCGCAATGATTTGACAAAAGTGAGCGAAACGGGCAGCATAGAAGTGGCCGAATTGT
>CAYUZF010000134.1:5666-14714 GCA_964449615.1 uncultured Aureispira sp. | reverse complement strand
CGATGTCGGAACGGTTGCAAGCCGACCTGCCGCCCGAATTGCGAAAAGGCGTAGCTTGGGGCTTGGCTTTTGAGGTGCAGGGATTGCTACAAGAAGGGGAAACGCAACAGGCTTTTTCTGCCTTAATAGATCAACAGTGGCATCCGCGTTTCCCATTTACAGTTTCTTAGTAGGTAGAACCTACACCCCAGCGCCCTGCTCCTTGATCAACGTTTCCTCCTGCAAGCCACCCGTAATTTCAATATTAATACCATCCGACAAGCCCACTTGTACATACTGTTTTTCAAAGGCATTGCCATCTTCGCTCAGGCGCTCGACGTACACGCGGCCGTCGTCTTCGAAAAGCAGATCGCGCTCTAGAATAGCCAAGACATTTTCATGGCGGTCTAGGATAATGTCTGCGCTCGCGCTGTAACCCGCCCGCAAAAAGACGTCTTCGCGCTGCACCACATCTGCCAAAATTTCAAACTTAATCGAACCCGCTTCTTCTACGCCTTTGGGAGAAATATAATCCAACACCGCATTAAAAGTAACTTTCTCTACGGCACCAACTGTAAGTTCTAGCTTCATGCCCTTTTTGAGCTGTCCCACGTCCGATTCGTCGATAAAGCCTTCAAATACCAAATCTTGCATGTTGGCGACCGTCGCAATGATGGTTCCCTCGCTAAACGAGTTGCGCTCCGTCACGGCATCACCGACTTCTACATTTACATCCAGCACCATGCCTTCAACGGTGGAGTGGATGATGTTGGCAACTTGGCCCGATTTGCTGGCCACGCCTTTTTGCAACAACTGTACATTGTTGACAGCAGACTCCAATTCTTGCGCCAATACGTCTACTTGTGATTCGATTTCGCGTACAGAATTGTTGGACCCAATTTTGGCATTTTCCAAATTGGTTTGAGCGACGTCTAAGGCTGTTTTGTATTGCAAATATTCCAACTCTGGAATAACACCGTCGTTGTACAGTTCGGCATATTTTTGTTCTTGGACGTTGGCGCGGTTGAGTTCTGTTTCTGCTTGTTGCACATCGTAGCGTTGGCTGCTGATGTTGCGTTGCTGTTGCAAACGGCGTTTGGCTTCGGAGAGGCGCAGACGTGCCAGTTCTACATTAGCTTTGGCGTTGTTAAGCGCAGTAGGGCTGGGTACCAATTGCAGGCGCGCAATGGGATCGCCTTTTTTTACAAGATCACCGCCCTTGACAAAAACTTCGTCTACAATACCAGGTACCTGAGAACTGATCACAATTTCGATGCGCGGCTTAACCTTACCCGTAGCTACCGACTTAGAAATAATAGTGGTGCGGTAGGGGGTAGTTGTTGTGGCTTCGCTGGCTGCGTTGCCCGAACCATTATAGAAGTAACTAATAAGCCAGACCGTTAGCAATAAAAATAACGTCAGAACAACTCCTAATATAATGTTTTTCATGTTGTAGCTAAAATAAAAATCAGTGAAAATCGCTGGGATTAATCCGAGCGCAAAGCCTCTACAGGGTTGATGCGCGCAGCGTGTAAAGAAGGCAGCAAGCCCGCCAACAAACCCGATACGATTAAGACAAATAAAGCGCCCAAACTCACACCTAGATCCACTTCGGGATTCATAAACATTTCTCCACTCATATCCACTCCCGAAACCGATAAATTGATAAAGTAAATAATAACGGTGCCAATCAACAAGCCAACATAACCCGACAACGTTGTGATAAACACCGATTCCAATAAAATTAAATTAACAATAGACCACGGAGTTGCCCCCAAAGCTTTGCGGACACCGATTTCCCGTGTACGGTCTTTGACAGTAATCAACATCACATTGCTTACACTCACTACCCCCGCCATCAACGTACCAATGCCAACCATCCATAAAAATGCGCGGATGCCACTAAACAAGCCTGTTATTTTTCGATATTCTTTTTCTAAATTGAAGCGTCCGATGGCTTGGTCGTCTTCGGGGGCAATGCGGTGGCGCGCTTTTAAGAAAGAAAGAAGTTGTTCCTCTACCTCTGCGACGCGTTTGTCGCCGACAATGGTACAAACAAACCAAGAAATATCTTTGCCGTTGCCAAAGAGTTTGAGAGAAGTACTAAGCGGAATAAAAAGCGTCTCTTCTGCCTCTAACAAACGACGCGATTCGCCATCGAATTTTACCACCCCAACAACCTGAAAAGAAATGCCTTTGATGACGAGATATTTACCAATGGGATTGATGTTTCCAAAAATCTCTTCTTTGACGGTACGGCCAATAACGGCCACCTTGCGCCCCAGTTGTTCATCCCGTTGGTTGAGTATGCGCCCCTGCATAGGAAGGAGCGATTCTACTTCAAAAATGCCAGGCCATTCGCCCCGCATATCAAAATTATTGGATTTGGTTTGGTAGCTGGCTAATACGTTGCGGTTGACATGCCGAGGAGCAAGAATATCGATGTAATCTGCTTGTTGTCGCAGCGCATTAATGTCGTCAATAGTAAACGGTTCCCAACGCCCTCCAAACTCATTCAAAATACCCTTTTCCAAACCATCCCCCATGCCCATCATAAAAATAAGCATAAAAATACCCCAGAAAACCCCCGCCGCAGTTAGACCCGTTCGGAGTTTATTTTGCCGAATAGTGCCGAAAATCTCCTGCCATTTATCTCTGTCAAACACAAAATATAGATTTTAAAACAGCTCTGTCAAATTGTTTCCGAAGGGAAATGTTGCCGTATGTGGTAGCATTTGACTACAAAAGTAAAAGAAAAAACAAAAGACCAAAAATTACGCCATTAAATAGGTCCTTCGGCAACAACTTGCCATAAAGAAACGTTAATGAAAATAGACTTCATTTAGGAAAATTTGACTATAAAATGAATCTTTACACGGTAATGTCGTTTCTTTGCTCTATATTGTAGGAACAGACCATTCGTTGATCGCATCAACAGACCACCTACTCAACATTATGGATACCAATACAAAGCTCAATGAGCTGTATATCTTTCTGATAGAACGAGCTTTCAGAAGCGCGCGTCGCTATAGTAATAACGAATTTTCTAAATTTGGATATGACATTTCTGTCGAACAATGGATTATACTTAAACAAATAAGGGAGTGCCCAGGAACTACTCAACGACAGATTGCCGTTTCTATCAACAAAGATCCAGCCTCTGTTACTAGAATTTTATATTTATTACAAAAACGACAGTTGATTCAACGAACCGTAGGACCCGACCGCCGTTCTTTCGGTGTTGTTTTAACAAAACAGGGTAATGAGCTGGTAGACAACATTTTACCTAAAGCACACATTATTCGAGAAAAGGGAATTGCAGGTTTTACAAACGAAGAAGAGAAAGTATTTGTAGACTTATTGTTGCGCGTGTGCGCTAACTTTGATACTTAAGGAAAAGCTACCCAACCCAACAAGTACCCGTTCCCCATTTTAAGAAATTTGACATTAACCGTCGCCCTCAAAAATAATGGCAAAATCAAAGAACGTATTTTGCTAGGTTACTAACCGATTAGCTTACAACAGAATAGACTATTCTAATAATCAATTACTAAACTGGTAATTGCTCCAATAGTATAATATGAACAAGAATACACAACTCGATCAACTTTATATTTTTTTAATAGAGCAAACCTATAAGGTGAGTAGGAAATATGCCAATAGTGAGTTTTCTAAATTTGGATACAACATCTCTGTAGAACAATGGATTATGCTCAAGCGCATCAGTGAACACCCCAACACTACACAGCGCGAAATTGCCGTATCCATCAACAAAGACCCTGCTTCTGTAACAAGACATTTAGACGCCTTGCAGAAAATGTACCTCATAGAGCGTACAGAGGGGGATGACCGCCGTTCTTTTGGAGTCGTATTGACCAAAAAAGGTGAAAAAATGGTAGCGGACATCTTACCCAAAGCGCATACGATTAGAAAAAAGGGAATTGAAGGATTTACAGACGGAGAAGACCAACAACTAGTCGCCTTACTTAAACGCGTAATGGATAATTTCGTCAACAAATAGCCTGGAGTTATACGGTCATTCAATCTATTCTGCCGCAGGATTCTAAGCATTTAGGGCAGTTTAAAAATGTAGTGACCCACCAACGCATGGCGCTCGAAGGAGAGCAACCACAAGTGCAGCACTTTGCGATTTACATCCGAGAAATGAAAAACAGGGCCGTCAATACCAATGCGGTGGCTGTCGAGCCAGCGGCCTTTGTTAGTTGCCAAATAGCCGTAGTAAGGATTTTGTTGGGTCTTTTGGCTTACCTGTGTGGCATAAGCCTCGTAAAAACTGTGGTTGGCAAAGCCCATAGAAGTTTTCCAGCCTTTGTTGGCTTCAGCACTAGGCAGAATCGGAAAATCGCTGAGGTTCAAGCCCCCCAGCACCAACTGCGTTTTACGCGCCCCTGCTTCATCTGCAAACAACAACTGCAATTCGTGCAAGGTATCGTGGTTGACCTTACTCACGGTTTGGAATAATTGGGCATGTTGCAACTGTTGTAAGCGTCCGAGTTCTGTTGTTCGCGGGTCTTTTCTGTTGTAAAAGCCAGGTGGGGTAAAAGTGGCAAAAGTTGTTGCATCCGATTGCAAATCACGCATGGTAGCAAATTCGACAGGGGTAATGATTTCTTTAAACTTCTTTTGGCGCGCCCCTGCCAGCGGGTACATGGCATCGCTGCTGTCCGTCCAGGCAATATCCAAGGCGGCCAACGGCTGGCGAAGTAATTGCAATTGAATGGGTTCGCTAGGCGGGTCAATCCATGCTTCCATAGAAGCTTGGTAAGTGCTAAAGGCTTGTCCATTTTTGGTCTCGAACAGCTCGGCATACAAATC
The DNA here is from genome assembly GCA_964449615.1 of uncultured Aureispira sp. Classification (GTDB taxonomy): domain Bacteria; phylum Bacteroidota; class Bacteroidia; order Chitinophagales; family Saprospiraceae; genus Aureispira. The sequence goes on along the minus strand of CAYUZF010000134.1, from coordinate 9,899 downwards.
TCTTGGAAAGTTGAACCAACCGTGCGCATAAGGCAGCGTTTTGCCGTTTTCCTCTGCATAAACAATGATTTCCCAAAGGTAAGCATTGAGGCAATTGCGCGCTATGTCCGCGCGTACAAGGCGCGCATTGGTCGATTGAAAACTGGCGCCATCAAAGCGCACTTGGTTGCGGTTCCACTCTTGATTAACACAAGTAAGTAGACTCAAATAAGCATCTTGTTTGTACTGGTCTGGGATAGCAGGAATAAACTCCGATAAATCCAATTGATCAAAAATCAGCGTATCAGTTTCGTTGTAAAAATACAAGTCGTACCGCTCGTTGTTGTTGCGTTCGAGTGTTCCTTGCGTAAAATACTGCTGCGCATAGTCAGACATTCTAAAGCCAATATCGGGGTTGTCAGGATAGGCTTCATCGCTCAAATTCTGAACAGGAAATTGGTAGCGCTTGTTGTTGGCAACAGGATTAGGCGTTGATTGGCAACTGCCCAGCCACAACAACAAGTAAACACCGTAAACGATCTTTTTCATCTAAAATTGATTTATAAAGGTTGTCTGGAGAAACAAGAAAAGAAGATTCAAGAAAAGGCGATTCTTACAGAAAAGTGCCGCAATAGTACACAAAGCACAGCGCTAGCCCAACAAAAAGAGTGAAAAGCGGGGACTTTTTGACAAAGTCCTTATAGTTGGCGACGTCCATAGGCTTGTTGCACCTCGCGGTGAAAAGCAGTCAACCAAGCCCCTTTGAAATGGCGATTGAGCGTAGAAAAATAGCGTGCATTTTGGCGCAAAAGGTCTTGCTGTTGTTGGACAAGCATTGGCGTGCGCTCATTGCCTAGAAAACGGGTTTGGTACTGTATGCCCCATTCCTCGGCAACTTGTTTTTTAGCTTCGTAATAAGCCGTGTCGGGCATTCCCCAAACCACATCTGTCCAGCTGCCTTTTTGAGGAATTGTTTTTTGCAATAGGCGCAGTTGTGTCTGTTGCTCAATCCAGTCTTGCCAGTGCTCTCCCAAACGGTTTTGCAACCGCATCTGGTAGTCGTAACTCGCTGCCATTTTTTGGCGCAACTGCTTTTCTTCCTGTTCTTTTTCTAAAGGATCGGCAGCGGGATTGGGAAAAAGCAATTGGTAGTCAATTCCCCATTCTTTGGCAACTTCTTTTTTGGTATCGTAATATTCAGAATCGCCATCGAGGGGAACATAGTCGTACCAAACAGCCGTTTCTTCGGTTTGCGCTGCCCGCATAGCGTTGTGCCGTTTGGCCACTGCTTTGTTAAAATCTTGCAACCAAGCGCTGCCATAACGGCGCTCCAGCAGCTCAAAATAGCGTTCATTTTGTTGGTTCACTTCCTCGGTTCTCAAGCGCGTGTTGGCACAATCCACACAGCCCGCTGCCTCCACGCGGTAATTAATGCCCCAAGCTTTGGCCTCCGCACGTTTGGCGTCCAAGTAAAAAACATCGGGCCGCCCAACCAAATAATCTACCCATTCTTCTTGGGCGTGGAGAGAAACTGTTAAACCACCAAAAACGAGAACGAACAACAACAAGCGCATAAAGAAAAAATTAACAAGGGTTATGAAAAAAGCTGTTAAACTCACTGCTCTAAACGAGCCAAATGTTGTTGTAAGATAACATTAATCGCCTCAATTTCAATTAAAAACCCATCGTGACCAAAGCGGGAGCTAATTTCATGGTACTGGCCATTGGGCAGGTGCTTGGCCAAAAAACGCTGTTCTTGTGGGGGAATCAGCATGTCGCTGTCGATGCCAACAACCGTAGAGAGCATAGGCAAACGTTGCAAGGCTTTTTGGATACTGCCCCTCCCGCGCCCCAAATGGTGGCTGTCTAAGCATTTGCTCAAGTGCCAATAACAGTGGGCGTGGTAGCGTTTTTCTAGTTTGTCGCCCTGGTAGCGCACGTAAGAGGCGGCTCGATGCTCGTCGATGCGGTCGTCGGGACTGGTTTGTTGATCCAAGTAACTTTGAATGGTGCGGTAGGAGAGCAATCCAATGCCGCGCGCTGTTTTGAGGCCTTGCGCCCCTGCTTTGGGCGTATTGTCGCGCCAAGTAGGATCGGTTTCTATGGCCATGCGTTGCGCTTCGTGTATGGCAATGCTCCAAGCCGTTTCGCGGGCGCTGGTTGCCAATAAGAACAAACTTTCCACGCGTTCGGGCGCTTCGAAAGCAAATTCTAGGGCTTGGTGACCGCCAAAAGAACCGCCAATAGCGAGTTTTACTTGTTCTATTTCTAAATATTCTCGCAACAAATGGTGCAGCGCTACCACATCCCGCACCGTAAAATGTGGAAAATGAATGCCGTAAGGGCGCTTGCTCTGCGGATTTTCTGTGCGCGGGTTGGTTGTTCCATAGAAAGAGCCCAACACATTAGCGCAAACAATAAAATGCTCCTCAGGATTAATGGGCGCGCCTGTGCCAACCACCCCTTTCCACCATTCTAGTGGGTTGGAGTTGGCTGTCAAGGCATGAAACACCCAAACTACATTGTCCTTAGTCGCATTGAGCGCGCCAAAGGTGTGGTAGGCAATTTGCACGGCAGGTAAGGTCGCGCCTCGTTCTAAATGGACAGGGGATAGGTGTTGGTAGATTTGAACATTTTGGGGCAAGATCATAGTGCTTGGTGGTATGATTATGAACTATGTATAGACTAATTGTATAGCTATCGGAATAAGTCAAGGTAATCTCTAAACAGGTACAAGCGGTTGCGTTTGGCCTGAGTTGTTTCTACAAGTAAGTCCAGTTCTTCCAGCTCCGCCAATAATTTGTAAACCGAAGGTAGCGAGAGTTGTGTAATGGTTTGCGCCTTTTGGGCAGAGACGATGGGATGTTGATAGAGGTAGTTAATAAGTTGATGCGCATTACTCATTCGGGCACCTAGTCCTTGCAGTTTATTGTTGACATCAGTTTGCAATTTTAAAATATTATCAAACGTAGAAATGCCGTTTTTAGCAGTAGAAATGACGCCTCTCAAAAAAAATTTAAACCATTGCGTTAAGTCACTTTTTTCTCTAACGCGCATCAAACAATCGTAATACTGCATTCTATTCCGCTCAAAAAAGTCAGATAAGTATAAAACAGGTTTTTTCAGCAACCCCTTTTCTACTAAAAGCAGTGAAATTAGTAAACGTCCAACTCGACCATTTCCATCCAGAAAAGGGTGAATGGTTTCAAATTGATAATGGGTAAGGGCTATTTTTAGCAAATCTGGAAAGAAAAACGTTTCATTGTGAACAAAATTTTCTAAATCTCCTAAATAGTCGTGAACGGTGTTGTGTATTGGAGGAACAAAAGTAGCTTCTTTAATAGAAAAACCACCGATCCAATTTTGACTTCTTCTATATTCGCCAGGAAGTTTATTTTTTCCACGAACACCTTTTAGAAGAATACGATGGGTGTTTTTAATTAAACGAGAAGAAAAAGGAAGTTGGTCCAACTCATTGATAGCGGCATTAAGAGCTGTAATGTAATTCTGTACTTCTTCCCAGTCGTCCCTTTTTTCTTCAGAAATATCTTCTTTATCCAACAAAGCCTCTTTAATGTTTGTCTTCGTACCCTCAATTTTGCTTGATTGTGTCGCCTCTTTTAAAACGTGCATACTAATGAACAACTCAATATTGGGAGTATGTTCAGAGTACATATCTAGGCGACCCAATTCTCGATTAGCTTTACCTAGAAGTTGTACTAATTCCATATCTTCTACCTCCCATTGTCTGTTAATAGGGGAAGGTTGAAAACTTTTGTAGGAGCCTTGATTGACGTAATGGCCAGCTTGGAAATTCTTCATTAATAGTAAATTGCCAATAAAAATTGGATTTTAAAGTTAAATTTAGATAGTATAAGGTACCACAAAAAAACTTTTCTTAATAAAGAAAACGGGCAAAAACTTAATTAAGAAGGTATCTTAATAAAGAAAACGGGCAAAAACTTAATTAAGGATGTGCCTTAATAAAGAAAACGGGCAAAAACTTAATTAAGAAGGTATCTTAATAAAGAAAACGGGTAAAAACTTAATTAAGAAGTTAGAGGGCGATTTCAATCAATTCTTTGTGGTTGCTCAAGTGCTATACAATTGGAAAGTTGTTTGTACGACAATTAGATAAAAGGCAAAAAATTGCACAATCAACGGTAAGGTTCCCTGCAACGCCTACTCAAAAACAAATATCTCTCACCTCTTAGAAGCTTCCAACGCTTGATCGATGTCCGCAATAATATCGTC
>CAYUZF010000134.1:4081-5656 GCA_964449615.1 uncultured Aureispira sp. | reverse complement strand
CGCGCTCTGCTTGGCTGAGTTTGGCGTGGGTGGTAGAAGCGGGGTGGGTGGCAATGGTGCGGGTGTCGCCCAAATTGGCGGTAAGGGATAGCATCTTTAGGGCGTTGAGAAAGCGCTGCCCACGCGCTAACCCACCTTTTACCACACAGGTAAAAAGCCCACCACCGAGGCGCATTTGCTTGCGCGCCAACGTGTACTGTGGGTGAGAAGGGAGGTGGGGGTATTTAACCGAATCAATTTCGGGGTGTTCCTCCAAATATTGCGCAATAAACAGCGCGTTTTCGCAGTGGCGCTGCATGCGCACGGCCAGCGTTTCCAAACTTTTGGACAACAACCAAGCATTAAATGGGGAAATCGAAGGGCCTGTGCGGCGGCAGAACGCGTAAACTTTTTCGATGAGTTCTGTTCTACCCAAAACCAAGCCACCCAATACACGCCCTTGCCCGTCAATCCATTTGGTAGCAGAGTGGGAGACGATATCTGCCCCGTAAAGCGCAGGGCGTTGCAGAAACGGCGTAGCAAAACAATTGTCGATATTGAGCAAAATGCCGTATTTTTTGGTGAGTTTGCCGAGCCAATCCAAGTCGATAAAGTCCAACGCAGGATTGGAAGGCGTTTCCGCGAAGAGCATTTTGGTGTTGGGCTGTATGGCGGCTTCCCACGTTTCGGGCGCGTCGATGTCTACGTAGGTGTATTCCACGCCCCACTGCGGCAAAATTTCTGTGATGATGCGGTGGGTGTTGCCGAAAACCGAACGGCAAGCTACCAAATGATCCCCTTGTTGCAAAAAAGGCGCAAGAGAAGCAAAAATACCCGACATGCCCGATGCCGTAGCAAAACCATCTTCGGTACCTTCCAACAAGCACATTTTTTTAACAAACTCTGTCGCGTTGGGATTGGAAAAGCGGGAATAAATGTAAGCGGATTTTTCTCCTGCAAAAACAGAAGCGGCCTCCTCTGCGCTGTCGAAGGTAAAACTAGAGGTCAAGTAAAGCGGTACCGAATGTTCTTTATTGGTTGTTTTGGGGCTTTGTGTACGAATGGCTAAGGTTTCAAAACGCTGTTCTGGTGCTGGAATTTGTGCTTGGCGCGGTTTGGGCGTTGGCGCAATTTCATAGCGAAAGAAAACATCTGCTGTTTCGGCCATGATTTTATAAACAGAGCAGTATTTTTCAGTCACCATTTCAATGGCTTTGTCCACCTTATGGGCATCAATTGTCCCCGAAAAGAAAAACTTTACGGTAATTGTTTCAAAGATGAGCGGAAGAGGATTTTTGCGGCGGGTAGCTTGAATTTCTATACGAACGTTGTCTATGGTTTGTCGCTGTTTTTTAAGAATGCTAATTATGTCAATAGCCGAGCAGCCACCCAAACTCGCCAACAGCGATTCCATAGGACGAAAGCCCTTGTTTTCACCGCCAATAGTGGGGGAGGCATCCAAGTGCATAGTAGCACCTGTTTGGTTGCGTGCAGAAAAATGATAAGCGTCGTTTTGTCGTTGCAGCGTGATTTTCATAGTAACCCGTCGTTAAAGGTAAAACTATCGAGGAGGGGGCATCGTGCAAGCAGCATCAA
>CAYUZF010000134.1:0-4071 GCA_964449615.1 uncultured Aureispira sp. | reverse complement strand
CAGAAACGTGGGCAGGCGACCTATCTGGCTTGAGTTGGCACCTTGCTTGCGCTAAAGTGGAAGCAGGTTGCCAAGGTTTCGCAGGGCAAGTCCCTCCACCTTTCTCGATAAGTGATTGAATGTATTTGTGTATGTTGTAAAGGTTGCTCTCAAGCAACTTCCAAGACAAAACTAAAGCCTAAGGCGCAAAACACCAAGTTCCTAGACAAAGATTTTTAAGATTCCTATTAAGGCGGCTAAAATTAGAAGAAGTAAGGTAAGTACGATGAACGTATTTTTGAGGGTAGCCACTGGGTTGAACTTAGCAATGCAATAAATGGCACGAACACCGTCTTTCCAGTTTATTTTTTTGCCCTCTTCAAACGTTCTACCATAGTAAGAAATCCCAACTTCGTAGATGCGTACTTTAGGAATGCGTGCTATTTTGGCGGTTACTTCTGGTTCAAAACCAAAGCGTTTTTCTGTGAGGGTCAAACTTTGCAGCATCTGGGTATCAAACAACTTGTAACAGGTTTCCATGTCCGTTAAGTTCAAGTTGGTGTTCATGTTGGATAAGAAAGTGAGCAGTTTGTTGCCAATGCTGTGCCAAAAGAACAAAATACGGTGGGGATTGCCGCCCATAAAACGCGAACCGTAGACCACATCTGCGCTGCCATTGAGAATGGGTTTGAGCAAGTGGTTGTACTCGGCAGGGTCATACTCCAAATCGGCATCTTGTATAATCAAATACTCGCCTGTGGCTTTTTCGATACCCGTATGCAAGGCAGCGCCTTTGCCCTTGTTGACCTCGTGTTTATAATATTGAATGTTGAGCGCAGGATTGTCTTGTTGGTAACGCAAAATAGCCGCTTCTGTCTCGTCCGTAGAACAATCGTTGACAATAATTACCTCTTTTTGAATTCCCATTGAAAGTTCAACATCCCGCACCTTGTCCAAAATAAAATGAATAGTTTTGCCTTCGTTGTAGGCAGGAATGACGATAGATAATTGTTGTATGGTCGGCTTATTCATGGTCGTGCGTATATATTATTGGCTTTGCGGGTTGTAATAAATGTAAGGAGAAGCATCGTTCAACTTAAAGTAAGGCAAAGGTAATTCTTTGTAGTTGAAATTGCCCCAATAGGTCAAAAAATAATCAGGGCTGTTCTTGATGTACTCCAAACTCTGCGGATTGTCGTGGATGACAATGCTACGGGTATCGGCAGAACTGCCCGTTTGAATAGAAGACAGCAACCAAAATTCATAAGGCGTAGACCAATAAATGTGCATCAGCTTCTCTTGCGGAACCTGCTTGCTGTCAACCAGTAGTTTCTTATTGCCCAATTCAGCTGTGCGGTGTAGGAATTCCTTTTGCCAGTTCAGGCGCTCGGTAAATGGAAAACTATGGGCAATAATTCTCCCCAAACAAGCCAATACAATAAAGGCAAACAGCGGCAGCCGCCAACTGTCTTTCAGGGCAGGCAACCCATCTACTACAAAGGGAAGTCCTACTATTATAGCCAGCGGCAGGTAGAGATTTTCCATATAATGTTGGTTGAAGCGCGCATGGTTAAACGAAATACTGACCAGTAGCAAGTAACCCACAAAAAAACTCAACAACAAAAACAGAGCATACCAGCGCTTTTGCTGTTTATAATAATACAATAGACCAAAAAACAAACCGACCAAAGCCGTGGTAGCGATGTACAATAAAAAATTGGCGTTGCCCGCTGTAAAGAAATAATTGGGAAACAACGACCAAATATTTCCCAATCCAGACATCGCTGTTTGCTCATAGTCAGAATCCGCAGCCAAGAGGGTTTTCTTCAAAATGTAAACCAACCAAAATAAACCGAAGCTAAAGCCCAAGAGGCGCTTATTGACGGGCCACGTCTTTTGCGAAAGCCCAAAAAAGGCACAGCAATACGTAAAGGGAATGAAAATTAAAGGGTGAAAGTACGCCACCGTGACCAACATAGGCGGGAGCAGGAGCAGTTCCAATTTGTTGTAATCTTGCAAACGCTCATGGTGGGTAACAATCCCAAAGGTTAGCAGCATAAATGCCAAACCTTGCGGGAATTCAGATTGTATCCAAAAAAAAGTCCCGCCAACCATAAGGGTACTAAACAGCAGCAGCACTAACGCAAGCGCTTGATTGTTAAGCCATTTCCAGAGCAAAAGAAAGATGGCAAAATAATACAAAACAAAACCAATCGAATACAGAAACGCAATTTTCTTAAGCGACAGCCCCAATGCCGACCCCAAAACAGGGATAGACTGCGTAATGGCCGCCCCAAAACGCTCATTTTGAATGGCATAATCGCCACTTTTAAGAATATAAAACAGATGATAAGCGATGTCGGAAAACAACGTGCGTTCTTGGTAATACCAAATGGACAAAAGCAAAAAAGCGCTGTAGGTCAGCACACCAATAGTAAACAAACGTTTATACTCTTGTGAAGCGTAGGAAGGCATAACGAACGGATTAGAAGTTACCGTGGGGATGCTTTGAGAAAGACAAGTTGTGAAAAACTGTCAATGAGTAATTGGCGCATTTAAATAACCGTGGAACAACCCAGCGCTAAAAAAATACAGAAGGCCAGCGCCAACAAAATATTTTCCACAGAATTGCTATCGTCTTTGCGGTAGCGCTTATTAAACCAAGAAAAAAAGTAGAATACCCACATAATAAAAGCGGTTGATGTAAATCAAGGGACGAATAATTTTATATAACCTAGGAGCATGGGAGTTTGGGAAAATTTAGGACTTCAAATTACTTTGAAAAAACACCAACTAGAGCTAGAGGGAAACCAGCTCCAGTTGGCTTAAAGCGTGTAGCTATTTGTTGACTAAAGCAGGATTCATCCCCATATTGGAGAAGCCGCCGTCGTGAAATAGATTTTGCATCGTTACGTAGCGGGTGTAGTCAGAAAACAAGGATACACAGTATTCTGCACAAGCCTCCGCAGGCGCGTTGCCCAATGGAGACATGTTTTCGGCATAGTCCAAGAAATCTTGGAATCCATCAATCCCTGTTCCAGCCGTAGTCATGGTAGGCGATTGAGAAATCGTATTCACACGAACGTTGTTGCGGGTACCAAAGTGGTAACCAAAAGAGCGAGCAAATGATTCCAATAGGGCTTTGGCTTCTGCCATTTCTCCATAATGTGGAAAAATACGCTGTGCGCCAATGTACGTTAAGGCCAAAATAGACCCCCAATCGTTCACCGCATCCTTATTGTACAACACCTGCATCAACTTGTGAAAAGACAAGGCCGAAATATCAAAGGACTTTTGCATAAAGTCGTGGTTCAAATCCGTATACGGTTTGCCTTTGCGAATGTTGATCGACATACCAATAGAGTGCAAGACAAAATCAAGCTTTCCACCCAATTTTTCTTGACTCTCGTCAATGAGTTTTTCCAAGTCATCCATACGAGTAGCATCCGCAGGAATAGCAGGACAATCCAACTGTTCGGCTAGTGTTTTGATACTAGAATCACCGCGCATTCTGAACGCTACAGGGGCGTTGGTCAATACGATGTCCGCGCCTTCTTTGGCGCAAAGCTCAGCGACTTTCCAAGCGATGGACATGTTGTCCAACGCACCGAAAATAATACCTTTTTTACCTTTTAATAGCATAGCAAATTTGTGTGTATGATAAGGGGGTGAGTGGGTTAAGAAACGTTAACAAAACCTTAAACGTTCTCAACTCATTGGAGCGCAAAGCTAAGGCATTTTAAACTAAAAAAAAACCTATTCTCGAAAAATGTAGGAACAAATGTTCATTTATCATTAAAACGGTCAAGTTTGGCCAACTAATCAGCCCCAATTTTGTTTATCTAAGCTTCTAAATTGAATCGCTTCGGCAATGTGTTGCGCCAAAATTTTGGGTTTGCCTGCCAAATCGGCCACGGTGCGCGCTACTTTCAAAATTCGGTCGTACGCTCTTGCCGATAATTGAAAATGTTCCATGGCGCGTTTGAGCAACAACTGGCTGGCTTTGTCCAGTTGGCAATACTGTTGCAAATGCTGGCTGCTCATTTGTGCATTGCAGTGAGTGTCAGGGCTTTCTTGGTAGCGCTCGGTTTG
>CAYUZF010000133.1:8670-14764 GCA_964449615.1 uncultured Aureispira sp. | reverse complement strand
TTTTTAATGCGAGAACTTTTGAGGGACTACTTAACATGCTCTAAATCTACTGCAAATATAGTCCCGTGCCTACTTATTCCGTCTTTTATTTTTTAGATTTTACCTAATTATGTGAATTAGTTGCGAATCACTTCCTTATTTCCAAACAAACGCAGGCCAATTGGAGGAAAGTCCCGCTTATCTTTCTTTTTGTTTTGTTTGATAAAATTGCTCATAAGCTTCTAAATCATCTACTTGAATCCAATCTACCCCAGCCTCCCAGAAAACTTGCCAGAGCGTTAAGCGTTTGGGGGCACCCCAGAAACGCAGGGTTTTGCCTGCGGCCTGTGTATGGGCAACCAGCGCTTCTAAACGCAGGCGTTGCGTTTCGGGCATCGCGCCCCGCCCCTTCCAGGTGAACCTGGCACGATAGGGTTGGCTGATGCGCGGCACCAATTGCGAGGGCGCTGTCAATTGCGCCCAGCGTCCATCTATTTGCCAATAATGGGGTTGCTGCTGCTGCGTGTGTTCCCAATCATAGGCCCCCGAAAGGAGCAATTGCACAGGCGCCTGCCGCGTTGTATCCGCATCAAAAAAACAAAGCAAATGCGCATAACGCTGGCAAATACTATCCAATAAAATTTGTGCCGCCCTGCCCTGCCGTTTGATGTCAATCATCAAAATGAGCGGCGTTTCGACAGCAAGCCAGGGCGATGCTGCGCGGTAAAGACTGTCTAAGGGACGAAAATAAAGCTGCTCTAAATCGGCAGCGCGGTTTAGAGCTAGGGGCCAGTGGGCCACCTTGAGTTGGCCGCAGTGGGGGTATACATCGACCTCTATGCTGCGAAAACCTTTTTGCAGGGCGGTATGCAGCGCTGGCCAAGCTTTGTTGTAGTCGTTGTGGGCATGCCCGCGCGTGAGCAGTTGCGGCAGTTGAGCCGTACAAAAAGCAGTTGCCAGCAGCCATAAGCCAAGCAGCAACCCTACTTTTCTATGCCTTTCCCTTTTTCGCATACTTTAGAAACGCCCTTTCACGGACACAATTACATTGATGCCAGGTGCCGATACGCCCGAGCCATAAGGGCGGTAGTGCCAATCCAATAAATTTTCAATGCCCAAATCCAAATTCAATAGTCGATTTAAGCGAAAGCTAGAATAAATATTGATGGTAAACCATCCAGGGGTTCCTTCGGGAAGGGCTTTGTCCAAGTTTTCTGAGCTGTCGTTGGAGTAATCTTCCAAACGCTTCGGGCCATTAAAACGCACATTTAAACGCGTTTGAAACACCTTGCGCTCATAACTCCACTCCCATTGTCCATAAAGCGGGGGAATGTGCGCCAGTGGGCGCGGCTCTGTACCTGTTTCGAGTTCTCTTCCTTCGGTGTAATTGATTCCAAAACGCATGAACATATTCTCAGAAAATTCAACCTTGAGGTTGGCGCTGATGCCCCAAATCGACGCCTGCCCTGCATTGATGTTGGAATAGATGGTTCTAAACGATCCATCGTAATACATGCTGTCGACGTTGTTGAGCTGGGCAGGTTCTTGCAGAATAGCATCAAACATCCGTGTATAAAAAAAGGTCGTTCCAATCCATGCTTTTTTGGCGAACTGCTTGCCGAGCGTAGCTTCAAAATTGAGGGCTTGCTCTGGTTTGATGTCTGGGTTGGGAATGGTAATATCGCTGCCTTTGGCCCGAATTTTTCCGTTGTCGTCGATGTTGGGGGTTCTAAAAGAGGAAGAAATGGCTGTATTGAACTGAACGCCCCGCCCCATTTCCCAAGCCAATGCCAAACTGCCTGTCAAAGCTTGGTTAAACGCACTAATTTCGTTAAACGGCAACCGATACAGCAGCGTATCCATAAAACTCGCCTTTGTATTGGCAAACGCATACCGCGCCCCTGCAATAATGTTGGCGCGATTGCCTACTTTTATTTTATAACTGGCGTAAATACCTGCTGTAGTCATGGTACTTCCGCCATCGGGATAACGCGTTCCAATGCCTCTTGTGCTGCGATCCATCGTCTCAATGTTCTCCGTTTCTACGCGTGAATGTACGATGTTGTGGGTAGCTTCGACACCGTATAAAAGTTTCGAGGTATTGCCTTTTTTATTGCCCAAATCTTTGATAAAATCGGCGTTAAACGTCCATACATAAACGTCCTCCTGCTGGTAACGGCGCAAGGGATCGTCAAAACGGCGGGTAATGCGGTCTTCGTCTATTTTCTGGAAGGCTAGTGTGAGGTTGGCATTGGTAAAAATTGGAATACTTTCTCGGTTTATTTTGGTAGTAAAAGCTGTGAAGAGGCGATTTTGAGGCCCGTAAAACCACTCGGCAAATTGAAAACTCTGCTCGGCGATTTGGTTGTTGTCCACCGTTACTTCCCCTTCCGTGAGTTGATCGTAACGAGGAATATTACTAGAAGTAGAATATTGAACATTGAACAAGAATTCTAGTCCATCCATAGGGCGGTAACGCAGTTTCTGAATGGCATCCAATTGCGCGTAGCGTGTTCCTACTTGTACATTGGGGTTTTCATTGACCGCCACATAGTCCGCACTATCGTTGCGCGCAGCATAAAAATAGCGGTTCCAATACAAGGCCATGTTTTCGCTGGTTTTTACCCGTCCCGCCCGCAAATCTTGAAACGCCGAATAGCGCTCACTGCCTACATTGATGTCTACGTGGCTGGTACTTTCAAAGTTGGCGGTAGAAAAACGGGTGTACGCTTTGGCATCCAACGGTTTGAGATCGTCGGAGCGGAAGCGAGGCGTTTGGGTATAAAAATGTACCACCCCTCCCAACGCATCGCTTCCATACATCACCGAACCTGGGCCGTGGTGAACTTCTACGCGCTCAATCGCCGCGTTGTCAATGGTGATTACATTTTGCAAATGGCCACTTCGATAAATGGCGTTGTTCATCCGTACGCCGTCAATGACCAACAGTATTTTATTGGCTTCGAAGCCTCTAATAATAGGACTACCGCCGCCCATCTGGCTTTTTTGCACATAAACATTGCCGCTTTGGCTCAAGGCATCTGCGGAGGTCTGGGGGTTGTGCAGTGCAATATCTTTTTCGTCAATAACCGTTACCTGGTTGGGAACTTCCGACAAGGGACTTTTCTCATTGGTCGTTCCCTTACCGATTACCTCGATGGTTGTTATAAAACCGCGTTGCAAAACCACTTCTAAACCATCGGCGCGAATGCTGTGGATGTCTACGGTCTTCTCACGGTGTTGGATAGAGGCAAAATGCAGATGCGCTTTGTAAGGCGCATCTTTTATAACAATACGCCCATCTATATCGGTCCAACGCACAGAACTGGAATCAATCGCGACAAGGCCATCCTTTTTTATGGCTGCGTAGTACACAGAAGCTCCAATAACGGGAAACCCGTCTTCGTCAATAACCTGAATGGTATCTGTGTATTGGGCTTGGGCTTCATTGACTAGTAGGCTAATCAACAGCAAAAAAACAAATTTTATCGCAGTAGTAGTTCGCTCCATATAACAGTTCATCACTTGAACGGGGGATGTGGCCAGTTCTCTTTTTTATAAAAAAGTTGTTTAAAAAGAGGCTAACAAAATTAGAAGTAACAACGGTTATTTTTTTTTAAAACAAAGACAGTACTAGTTGGGTGCTGTTACGTAAACCTTTGTTTTTCCGTTTCTATGCCTTCGTTGGCTACGGCTGGTAGCTGTATCCTAAAAGTGGTTCCTTTTCCTTCGGTGGAACTCAACACAAAAATTTTACCATTGTGATAATTCTCGACAATTCTTTTGCATAAGGACAAACCCAAGCCCCAGCCGCGCTTCTTGGTAGAATAGCCTGGTTGAAAAACAGTTTTGTGCTTTCCTTTGGGAATCCCCTTGCCTGTATCTGAAATATCTATGTGAACAAAATTATTGGTATACAACACCCGCGCTTTAATTTCGCCTGCTCCGCCCATCGCATCCAAAGCATTCTTAAGTAAGTTCTCTACGACCCAATCAAACAACAGCGGACTGATTTTGATATAAATAGGGGGCAAATCCCTGCCATTTGGAAAGTCAAAGGTAATTTTTCTGGAAGCGCGCTGCTGCACGTATTGCAAGTGTTTGTCCAAATTATCGTAAACGTTGACGGGTACAAGTTCGGGGTGGGTACCGATTTTAGAAAAGCGGTCGGCCACCAAGCGCAACAGCTCTACGTCGGTGTTCATTTCTTCCGCAATCATCATCAAATCTTCCTGTTCTGGATACATCATACGGATGTTTTCAATCCAACCGATGAGCGAGGTCAGAGGCGTTCCCAACTGGTGGGCGGTTTCTTTGGCCATACCGACCCAAACCCGCTCCTGCTCCGCTTGGCGATTAAAACTAAAGGTAAAGTAAGCCATAATAATTAAGACGCCTAAAATGGCGAATTGAAAAAACGGAAACCATTCCAGACTGGTAATGATGCTCGCCCTTCTAAAAAACAAGTAATTGGTATAGGTCTCATCACCAATCACAATCGGTGTTTTGGTGGCGCGCAACGCCTCGATTTCTCGCCTAAAAAAAGCCGTATCTTTCTGTAAGTCCTTGCCCTTATAGTTTAGGGCATCTATAATGCGGTAGTGTTCATCGGTGAGTAAGAGGGGAATTTGATCGTTGTCGTTGATAATCATTAGATTCAGATCCATGTTGCAAAACTCGGCCTCTTCGGGTGGACGTGTTTGCAAATCATTTTGAGCCGCCGCCCAAAGCGTCATGTATTTTTGTTCCTGCTGCTGCAACTCATAAGCAACGCTGTTGGTATAAATCACCGACGTAGTGACCACGATCATCCCAATGATCAACAGGGAGTACCGCCAGCGCGTGCGTTCGTATAGTTTTATTTTTTTCATGCGGTGGTCAAGCGACTAAAAGATACAGAATACAGGGCCGTTTATTCTTATTCCCTGCCAAACTCAAAGGTAAGTTTATTATAGGTCAGAACCGTTGAAAGTGGCTTTTTTATCTGTTTTGCACTAAAAAGTTTGTTGAAATATTGTAGCATAACGACTGATTAAGTGGCCCTTATAGGGAACTACTTGCCCAAAAATACGGTTCGGCCAATTAGTAGGGATAAAGAAAAGTTGAGCGCAAGCAATTGACGCGGCGGACTATTCGGGCTTTCGTTTGAATTAGCGCGGCTTTTCCTTATCTTTGCCCTTCCAAAACAAAGCCCCCCCCTTTCATCAAGAGGCGCAAGGGCGATATCAGAACGTACTAAATCAACAATGAAATCAAATAATTCTACGTTTACAGGTATTTTATTACTTGTTTTATTATGGATTGGTTACAACATGCTAACCGCTCCTACGCAGGAACAACTCGAGCAAGAACAAGCTGCTGAACAAGCACAAATTGCGAAGCAGAACCGCTTAGACAGCTTGGAAAAAGTGCGCGAGCAACAAGCGCAAATGCTCTTGCAACAAATTCAAACGGATACGCAGTACACCGATGCCCAGCGCGACAGTTTGCAAAACGCCATTCAATTAGAAACACTCGGCACGCAATACGGCGTGTTCACGCAAGCTGCCATCGGAGAAGGCAAAATAGTAACAATAGAGAACGAGCGAATGAAGATCCACTTTAATACCAAAGGGGGGCGCATTACCCGCGTTTGGCTCAAGGACTTCATGCAGTATAACCACGATACCGAAGACCCCTACGACAAAGAATCTTTGGTACTGCTCGGCGATCCAAAGGATAAATTTGAATACCGCATTCCCCTCACAGGCACAGGCAAGGGCAGCATTTTGACTTCTGATTTGTATTTTGAGCCGTTGCTAAAAGGCAATACCTTACGCCTGCGCGCTTACGGCAAAGACCGCAGCCAATACATCGAACAGCGCTACACTATTGGCGACAACTACGTCGTGGACTACCAATTGACGTTGGAGAACATCAACGACCAAATGCCCGCCGATCAAAACATTAAGTTCCATTGGTTGACGTATTTGCAGAAAGTGGAGAAAAATCCCCACTATGAAGCGACCATGACCACGGTTTATTACAAATCTACCGAAGATGGTTTCGATTATTGCGATTGTCGTTCTAGCGATCAAGAAGTATTGACCAATCCAGTAGATTGGATCTCGCACTC
>CAYUZF010000133.1:8289-8660 GCA_964449615.1 uncultured Aureispira sp. | reverse complement strand
AACAGTTTTTCAACGCTTCTATTTTTAGCAAAGAGGGAACGGCCTTTGCCAATGCTGATTTGAAGACGTTTGTAGCGGACGAGGGCGCGCCGCACCTCAAGACCTTAGAAAGCAACATCGACTTGGTTACCAAAGACCAACAATCGGCGGCGTACGAAATGCAGTTGTACATCGGCCCCAATGATTACGACCAATTGGCAGCAGTGGGCAACGATTTTGAACGCATCATTCCTTTTGGTTGGAGTATTTTTGGCTTTATCAGCCGTTCGATTATTCGCCCGCTCTTTAATTTCTTTGCGCTGTTCATTTCCAATTACGGCATCATCATCTTGCTGCTAACTTTCTTAATTCGTTTGGCCTTGTTCCCTTTG
>CAYUZF010000133.1:6183-8219 GCA_964449615.1 uncultured Aureispira sp. | reverse complement strand
AATCCAACGGCTTTGCAACAGGCACAGATGCAAATGTACGGCGAGTATGGTCTCAATCCCTTGGGCGGTTGTTTGCCTATGTTGCTCACCATGCCGATTTGGATTGCGCTCTACCGCTTTTTCCCCTCCTCAATTTCTTTTCGACAAGAGAGTTTCTTATGGGCAGATGATTTGGTGAGCTACGACTCTATTTGGGATTTTGGTTACGTGCCGTTCATTTACAACATTTACGGCGACCACGTGAGTTTGTTTACCTTGCTTTGGATGTTGTCTATGTTTGCTTTTCTATGGTACAACAGCAAACAAATGGACATGTCGGCAGCAGCGGGCGGCGGCGCCAATATGAAGATGATGAAGTACATGCAGTTCTCTTTCCCTGTGCTTTTCTTCTTTGCCCTCAACAGCTGGGCCGCAGGTCTAACGGCTTACATGTTGTTTAGTAACTTGCTCAACATTGCACAGACGTTCTTAGTGAAAAACGTCTTGATTGATAAAGAAAAATTGCGCGCGCAATTGCTCCAAAACAAGGAGGACAACAAAAACAAACCCAAAAAAGAAGGTTTTATGGCGAAATACCAAGAATTGCTCAAAGAGCAACAAGAAATGGAGCGCCGTAAAAAGGAAGGGAAATAAAACGCCTTTTTATAGGTTAGTATTAGACATTATTACGAATAGTACAAGGGGCAACGACCATCGAGCAGCGTCGAGATGTGCCCCTTGTACTACTCGCCCTACAACATCTTAGAAGCGTATTTTTTCAGGAAATAACTGGGAAAATTTGCATGCGAGACGCTCACCTGTCGAGCTGTACCGCCGTTTTTACGAACTGAATTTGCCAATTGAGGTAGTGCCTTGCGCGTACTTAGGTAAGGCCCACCCCAATTATAGGCGTTGTATTCCATAATTACGCTGCTGCCCAAATTGCGGTTCACCCATGCGGGAACGGTGTAGGGATCCATCAACCCTTTTACTTTAAAACTGCCGCTGGCAAATTGCACGTCCTGTCCACCGCCCGAAAAACCACAAATACTAATGCTTCCAATCCCTATACTTTTGCTGGCAAAAAAAGCGCGAAAGGCAGCCTGGGCATTGCCATAACCTGTACGCTGCGGCACGATATACACCAACGCCCGACTCAAATAGCTATTAGGAGTCTGCTTCAACATCCATTCGGGGTTCGCATAGCTGGCCCCACCAAACAACACTACCAGCGGCAAATTGCCTGTTGCGCCTTGTGGTATACTAGCAATGTGGCCATTTGTGCGAAAGAGTCGGTTGCTGCCTGTGCCTGCCTGGCCTCCTCCTGTGGATACGGCAGCGCTGCCCTTGCCCATTTTCAACTGCTTCCAAGTGTTGCCATTGGGGTCAATGCGCCCGTCTGACCAGCCGTTAAAAATGCTGCGTTGGTAGCGGTGTATGGCTTGGATGGTGTTGTTGCCAATTTGGCCATCTTCACTCAAACCCGCTTTGACCTTGTTGAGCAACTGCTGCACCCATAAAACATCCGCTTTGCGGTTGCCCTCGGTCACCCCTGCGCCTACTGCTGCCGACAAATTGCCCTTAGGATTGGAAGGGGCATCGGCAACAGGGGGCTGGCTACTGCCTTTTTTGGCTTGCAGTTGTTTCCAAGTATTGCCATTGGGATCAATGCGCCCGTCCGACCAACCGTTGAACATACTTTTTTGAAATTGATGGATAAAGCTAATGGTTTCTCGGCCAATCCAACCGTCTATAGTCAGACGATAACCTGCGTTGTCTTGTAACAATTGTTGGACTAGACGCACATCAGCGCGTTGGTTTTTGCCGCCTACGCCTACAGATTTTTGCAAATTTGTTCGAGCCGTTTCGCCGCTAGCCCGTGCAATCATATCGTCGAGCTGCGTCATCTTCTGGGCAATAGCGCGTTGTTGGGCGTTGGGTTCTACGCGGCTCTGTAAATTCATGTATGTTGAAATCTGGCCGCGCAATCTTTTCAAATCCTTTTCTACGGACATGTTGGTGTGTTTTAATGGGACGGTGAGTAATAAAAATACATA
>CAYUZF010000133.1:0-6173 GCA_964449615.1 uncultured Aureispira sp. | reverse complement strand
AAAGACCAGAATGCGCCAAATGTAATACTTTATTATTAAAAAAGCAAGCATTATTTATAAACGAACTTAACCCGCGCTAGCCGTCCAACATTGTATTTACAAAGGGTGGCAGTGCAAACGCTGCGTAGTGTATTTCGGGAGTATAGTATTGCAATTGCTGTTGTTGAGAAAAAATAGCCGCCTCGGCCAAATCAAACTGCAAAGGTTTTAACGCCCGCCCTTTTACAGCAGTTGTAAAACTCCACATGCCTGTTGGATAGGTAGAAATATAGGCCAAGTAGCACGCCACGGAAGCAGCTCCAAAGATTTGTTTCATACAGTGATTCAATTCTATAAATGCATCGGTATTAAACAGCGGGCCTTCGCTTTGTAGATTGACCACGCCATTGGGTTTGAGCG
The DNA here is from genome assembly GCA_964449615.1 of uncultured Aureispira sp. Lineage (GTDB taxonomy): Bacteria > Bacteroidota > Bacteroidia > Chitinophagales > Saprospiraceae > Aureispira. The sequence goes on along the minus strand of CAYUZF010000133.1, from coordinate 5,774 downwards.
CGCGGTAGACACTTTCGTAAAAAGCCACATCAAATAAGCCCTTTGCAGGGCCTTCTGGGTCGCTGCCATCAATAACAATCAAGTCGTATTGCTCGGCAGGGCTATTTTTCAGAAAAGCAACCCCATCTTGAATCTGCAAATCCAGTTTTGGGTTGTCGAATTCGCAAGAGAGCTGGGGCAGATGCAACTTAGAAGCCTCTACCACCTTTTCATCAATTTCCACCATTGTAAGGTGTTCTACACTTTCGTGTTTAAACAATTCGCGAATGGTTCCACCATCGCCGCCGCCAATGACCAACACTTTTTTGGGGGCACCGTGTATGAAAGCAGGTACGTGTGCAATCATTTCGTGGTAAACAAACTCGTCCTTTTCGGTGGCCATCACCATGTTGTCAATTACCAATGTTTTGCCGTAGGCATAGCTCTCTAACACGCGCACACGCTGGTAAGGGGAATCGGCGCTGTACAGCAAATTACCCGTGTGGCGCAAAGACAACGCAATGTTTTCATCTTTGTCGGTAAACCAAACATCGCGTTTGTACTGCGGTTCTAGCTCCTGCTCTACCGCTTGGCGCTCTACTGCCAAATGTTCTACGTTGATACGGCGCAAGAGTTGTTTTTGACCGCGGTTGATCTCCATAGAAGAGCCGTGCGAGGCGCCAAATGCCTGTTTGAGATAATCGTACGCAATCCACGGGTCTACTTCTTCGCCACAGGTAAATATATCAACTGCCGCATACTGGTATTCTGGCCAAGCATGTATGGCCAAATGGCTTTCTTGGATCACGACTACTCCCGATACGCCATAGGGCGAAAAGTGGTGAAAGGTAGAATTAATGACCGTAGCCTCAGCCGCTTTGGCTGCCTCCACCATGGCCGTTTCTATTTGAATAACATCGTTGAGAATATCGGCAGAGCAGCCGAAAAATTCTACCAGAATGTGTCTTCCTAGTGCATTACTCATGATAATATAGTTCTTAAAAATATATAATTAAAGGGCTTATTTGCCACTGCCCTTTATAATTACAAAAATAGTGTGAATGATAATTTTGATGTCCAACCCTAAAGTGAGGTTCTCAATATAAATTAAGTCCAACTGCAACCGATCCACCATTTCATCAACATTAGAGGCGTAGCCGTACTGCACTTGTCCCCAAGAAGTAATGCCAGGGCGTACTTTGTGCAACAAGTGTACCCGAGGATCGCGTTTTGCAATTTGGTCAATGTAAAATTGGCGTTCGGGGCGCGGGCCGACCAGCGACATATCGCCTTTTAGCACGTTCCAAAACTGTGGAATTTCGTCCAGACGATATTTGCGCATTGTGCGCCCCCAGGGCGTACAACGGTCGTCGGTATCCGAAGACAACTGTGGCCCTCCCTTTTCGGCGTCCAAATACATGGAGCGAAATTTATAAATTAAAAAAGGCCGTCCGTGGCGGCCAATGCGCTCTTGTTTGTAAAAAACAGGCCCATCGGAAGACAAGCGCACTTTGATCGCCACAAAAATATACAGCGGGCTCAACAACAGCAGTACCAAAATAGACGTTGCCACATCTATGGTTCGTTTGGTAATGCGCAGCCAAATTGGAATGAGGTGGGTTTTTATTTCCAGCAAATCTGCGCCGCGTACCCGAGGAATATTGACCTGCCCCAACAGCAAAGGGCGCATTTCTGGAATTGCCCGCAGTAATATTTGAGGCGTGTGTTGTTCTAGTATAGCAATTAGGCGGTTGAAGGCACGTTCTTCGTAAGGTTCTAAGGCCAAAATCACTTCTTCGATGTGGTGCTTAACCAGTACCTGCCGCAAATCTTTGAGCTTGCCCAAATGCGGTACTTTGCCCTCAAGCGGCGCTGCTTTTTTACTGGGAGTAGTGAGGTAACCGACTACGTTGTAGCCTAATTTTTCTTCGCGGGTACTAATATCTTGGTACACCTCCAAACTATCGGGATGCTGCCCAATAACCAGCGTATTAAACACATAACGCCCCGAACGAATGCGCCGATTGGCAAGCGTTAGAATAAGCATGCGCACAGAAGCCGAACACAACAGATGAATGCCCATAAGACTGGCCAAAGCGCGGTAATACCCTTGGTAGCCCCCCAAATAATTCACCAAATCGTCCAACAAAATGGTAAAAAACAAGAGCAAACTCCCCAAAAAAGTAGCCAACAAGGTTCTAGAAAATTCGGTCAAACGCGACAGGCGATAGATGTGGTGGTAGCTGTCTACAATCACATAGACCAGCATCCAAACCACAGGCACCACCAACAAACTGTACAGAAAGTTGCTGTCCTGAAACAAACGCTCATCAAAAGGACGTCCCTCGATGGTCATTCTCCGTACCAATACAAACAGCACCCACGATAACAAGGCCGCCAAATAATCGGCCACGGCGTACCAAATAACGCCTTTGGGCAGTTGCCAAGATTTCATGTTCGACAATAATTCTTCAATAAGATTTGGCAAAGGTAGCAAAATTAATCCCTAATCAGCAAGCGAAGTGTCTTTGTCGTATGGCTTATCTTCTCCTAGCCGTGCTTTTTGTTTGTTGTAAAATAGTGTATCTTTATTCCTATGATTTACAAAGGTCCTAACGAAGAATATTTGGAGGTGCGCGATGTAGATAGGCAGCAACCTCCCAGTGCGCTCGCGGGCAAATGGCCCCAATTGCGCCCTACTGGCAACGCCGAATTGGCTTTGCTCTGGTTTGAGTCCGAGCAACAAACGCTCTTGATCGACACTGTTTCCTATACCTTCCAAAAAAATCAAGTGGTTTTTCTGACGGAATTTCACCACATGCAGCTTCAAGCCGTACAGCAATTTCGTCTACTGCGCTTCAATCGCCCTTTTTACTGCATCGCCGACCACGACAGTGAAGTAGGCTGCAAGGGCTTGTTGTTTTTTGGCTCTTCTACTGTGCCGTCTATACAATTGGCCGAAGAGAATGTACAAGTTTTGAACCCGCTTTGGCGCCTGCTAGAACGCGAGATGCAAGCACGGGACAATTTGCAATTAGAAATGCTGCAAATGCTGCTCAAACGTTTGCTCATTCTTTGCACACGCGTCTATAAACAACAACACGACGCCGAAATACTGGCGGCTCCCAAACGCGACCTGATTCGAAATTTTAATTTTTTAGTAGAAGCGCATTTTAGAGAAAAACACACCGTAGCAGAATACGCCGAGCTGTTGCACAAATCGCCCAAAACGCTTTCCAACCTCTTTAGAAAGCTGGGCGACAAAACACCCCTTGCCATTATTCAGGAGCGGCGAATGTTGGAAGCAAGGCGCGCATTGGCGTATACCCAACATCCTATTTCGGAAATTGGCTATAACATTGGTTTCAACGATGTGCAGACCTTTGGGCGTTTTTTCAAGCGTTATGCAGGTTGCTCCCCTTCGGAGTTTAGGAAGCAAGCGCTTTCTACAGCGCTGTAGCTGCGCCATTAGTGCCGCAGCACTTTGTAGGTTTTCTGCTCCTCCTTAGAATGAGGCACGACGTAATACAACCCTGCGGCCTGCCGCTCTAAAGGAATGGTGTGCTCGTATTTGTTGCTCGGTCGACTGCTGTATACCAACATTCCAACGCTGTTGTAACACGCAATGTAGTCTATAGGTGTAGACGCGTGTACCCGCAATGGCTGGCCAGCGCTAGCTGGATTGGGATAAACGGTATACACATTGACACTGGGAACGAGCCTTGCCACTCGAAACCGTATCGTATCGTGTTCTACATCGGGTGGAGTAGTTGGCCAGGGGGCCGGTAAACAAGCATTGGTAGATGGTATCGTATAAACATATCCCCACGTTAATTTGAAGTTGAGCTGGTACAATCCCAATCCCCGCGGAGGAACAATGATTGTATCCCGAAAAGGGGTGATTGCTCCGCCAAACCCGAGTGGTTGACAAACATCTATCCACAACGTATCGTCGAGCGTGTAATAATTGGTGTTTGCTAGGCCAATAGTGCTGTAGTAAGTGGCATCGTAGATGATGCGAATGCTATCACCTGGTAAGGGCTGTGCTGGTTCTATGTATAGGTTATTTAAAGCAGGAGGGATCTGTGCTACGGCATTATTTTATAAAATGATACCGATCAAAAGAAGCAAGCTTATTCGAAAGTTCATACGTGAGGTAGTTTAAAGGTTCGTGTAATCGTTTAACTTAATAGGTTTTCAACAGTTTATAAACTGTTTTTTGCCCGTTTTATCTCGATGTTCTTTATAATTTGACAATCTTTTTGGTCTGCTGCTTACCTCCTATTTGTAGATTGATATAATACACTCCACTGGGTAAATCAGATAAGGATATTTCCAATTGCTTAGTAAAAGGCGTCTTGATCTCGCGTACCAATTGCCCCAATTTATTGTAACAAGTCACTTGCTCAATGGCTGTTTGGGCTGTTATTAGGAGAGGCTGGTCATCCACAGGATTGGGGGAAATGCCTATTGCATTTTCTGGCAGCAGCGTTGTATGAGTAAAAATAGGCGAAACGGTAAATTGAACCGTTGTATCAATATCGTCGTTGCCAACGGTGCAGTAATTGGTAGCCCCCCAAGTGCCCCGTTGTACAAAAAGTTGGAGGTCGTAGGTGCCAACAGGTTGAGACGGCAATACAACAGTATCTCTGTAAGACTCAACGACAGTAGCCAAGCCATCGCGGTAGCACACTTTAATGGCAAATCCATTCATTGTAGTAAACACTTGCCTATTGTCTACATCCACCGAATAGTTGTTGGTAAATTGATAAATCACGGCAATGCTGTCGCCAGTGTTGGGGTTGGCAGGACTGGTGTACAGGGTATCAAATTGCGGCCAAGACTGTGCGGACAGTGCTACCGCGTTTCCTATAAGCAAGATAAATAATATGCGTTGTTTAAGGGTAAGCATAGTTTTAAAATTGAGGGGTGAACGATCGGTTTAGAGCTTTATTCAAAAACGCAGTAGCCTTTGCGGATGTGTATAGTTTATGGTACTTTTTTTAAAAAATGCGCCAAGTCTTCGTTTTTTCCTTCTAAAACAACCTATAAAATTCACGAAGGGAAAAATTGCCACCTTGCAAGGAAGTATCCCCTAACCGTTGCCCTGCGTTTTGACCCATCTTTGTAACACAATAATTAACAAACACAGCGGTGAAGCATACCGCTACATAAAACACCCATACTACTATGGCAATCTTATTTCAAGTTCCAACACAAGCAGACGTTTCAGAAAATAACCAAGTTATTTTTGACCAATTGAATAAAAGTTTGGGCTTTGTTCCCAATTTATACGCCTATTATGCAAAAAGCGAAACGGCATTGAGCGATTACCTCACTTTGCAGAACCGCAAAACCAGTTTGCGCAACAAAGAAAAAGAGGTCATTAATTTGGCAACCAGCCAAGTCAACAACTGCGCTTACTGCCTAGCGGCACACACGGTTCTCGGCAAAAATGTAGGTTTTAGCGACCAACAAATTTTAGATATTCGTCAGGGAAAAGCGCCTTTTGATGAAAAACTAGATGCCTTAGCAGCCTTCACCAAAGCAACGGTAGAACAACGAGGACGTGCCAGCGAGGCCCACAAAACGGCATTGTTGGAGGCGGGTTACACCGAAGCGAATTTGGTAGATGTTATTTTGTTGATTGGAGATAAAACCATCAGCAATTACCTTCACAACACGACGAATTTGCCAGTAGATTTTCCAGCTGCGCCTGCGCTGCCCACTTTGGCAGCCCACTAAATTTTAGCCTATTCTATCAATAAACAATAGGAAATACTAGTAGAAGCCTA
>CAYUZF010000132.1:0-14906 GCA_964449615.1 uncultured Aureispira sp. | reverse complement strand
TCTGGATAAACTGCCTGCTCCGATTCTGCTTGAATTTGCTGAATTAGGCCGCGCTTCGATTCTTCCACATAATGGTCTAATTCTTCCACGATGCGGTTGAACAAAGCGCTTTGCTGCGAATGGGGGTGCTGCTCGGCGTCCCCCCAAATAACAAGTTTTATCGGCTCGTCAAACCCCAAATTCAATTTTCCTTCCCAGAAACCTGGCAGTTGGCTATTTTTATTGCGGTTGGCACGATAAACCAACGGGCCAAACAAAGGATGATTTTGTTGCAACGGCTTTTTTCTAAAAAAAGAAAACATATAAAAGGGCTTTAACGCTAGAGTTGTACCACGACTTCGCGGCTTAGTTCTTCTTGGTAATGGGTGCGAATGACCGTTTTGAATTGTTCAATGACGTCTCTAAACGGCTTTTTGACGGCACCGCCCGAAGCATTTCTGTGCCCGCCTCCGTTGAAGTACGTCGAGCAAACTTCTTGTACAGAAAAATCGCCTTTGGAACGCATGGACAACTTCACAATGTCGTGGCGCTCTGCAATCAATACCGCACAGCGGATTTTTCTTATTTTTAGAATGAAGTTCACAACGCCTTCCAAATCGCCGCGCTGTATGTTATATTTTTTATGGTCGGCTTGCGACAAAGCAATGATTCCTGTGTTGCAATCTTCTAAAAATTCTAAACGGCGCGCAATACAAAACCCCAATAAGTTGAAGCGTTTGACGGTATAGGCATTAAAAACCAAATCGGTGAGTTTGTTGTTGTCTACGCCGCGTTCGAGCATGTCCGCTACGATGCGAAACAAGCGCGGCGAAGTGGCGTAGCGCAGGCCTCCTGTGTCGGTCAAAATTCCCACGTACAAGGCATTCAGCACATCGGTATCCAGCGCTTCCAAATCATCCAGAAAATCAATAAATCGGTAGACCAATTCACAGGTAGAACTGGCCGTAGTATCCGAAAACATCGCCTGACAAAAATCCTGCGGCTCCAAATGGTGGTCAATCATCGCCTTGTAAGCCTTGCTGTCGCGTACAATACTTTGCATTTGTTCTATGCGACTCAACGAATTGTAATCCAAAGAGAAAATAATATCGGCCTCTTTTACAATTTGTTTGGAAAAACTGCGCGTATTCTCATACACCAAAATTTGATCAAAATCCTTCATCCAATTAAGAAACTGCGGCATCTCTGTAGGCATGATGATGGTCAGGCGGTGTCCTTTTTTCTTCAAATAATGGTACAAGCCTAGAGAAGAGCCCAAAGCGTCGCCATCTGGATTGGCGTGTGCAGTGATCACAATGCGTTTGGGGCTTTCTAATAGGGCAGCGAGTTGGTCTAAGTTATGTTGGATGGCCATGAAGACAAGTTAAGTGCGGTGGTGGAAATAAGTGAATTAATTGGAAGATTGGTACATCTCTATCAATGCGTTGAACATAGATGGAGGCGCAGGCTGGCAGCCGTCTTTGTGCATCATAACGAATACCTCGTCGGCGCGGGCGGTGCTGTACGCTTTTTCCATCTGAAAAATTTTGACTGGCCCTTGCAGTTTACTAGCATCTGATAAAATAGCAATATCTGCTGGTTTTGTTAGATCGCGGTCGGGGTCGCTGATTTTCAGCCCTGTCATTACAATTTTATCTTCTTGACAATGAAAAACGCGAACGGTGTCCTTGCTGCGGTGTTGCAAATAATCAATGTTGCCGTATACTTTTTCTAAAACAATATCGCTAAAAATTTCGATGAGTTGCTGTACTTTTTCCGCGTTTTGCTCCTTTAGGGCAATCCATTCAGGGGCGGTAATTTGATTGCTGGCCAAAAACTGAATGAAATCTTGTTCTAGAGCTTCCAGCTCTTCATTGGTTAAGCGTCTAAAGCGCATAGGTGGTTCTTAATTTTGGTAGCAAACGATTGCTAGTGGTCAGAAATTTAGGCTGTTGTTGCTTATTGTAACAATTGTAACAGCAGCACGCTGCAAAAGTACACTTTTTCCACCGTTTTTTTTGTTACTTACCCAACTTGGTCTGTTCCATACCGCTTTCGTTTTCCATCAAAGGTGCTTTTTTACACTTGAAAGGCACTTTTGTTTTTTGGCATTATTATAGGATATAGAAAGAGCAGCACAATATTTGTGTCATACAATTACCCATAAGTTATCAACCATGAATTATTTAAGAAACGTCAGCTTAGTCTTCAGCTTTTTAATAATAATGATGGGCGGTTTGAGCGCCCAAGCTCGAATTACTTTAAACCAGACCTTTTCTAATTTGCGTGCAACGCAGTTGCAACTAGCAATGGATACAGAGGACATTCAAATTAGATCGACCAAAGGCTCGCGCATCATTGTAGAAACAGTGGTCAAGATTTCTTCTTCCAATGGTAATTTATTGGAATTTATGCAAAATACAGGTCGCTACGAACTGGAACAACACCTGGACGCTGATCAAAAACTCTTGCTTTTGTCTGCCAAACGCCTCAAAAATGTGGTGGTTGTCAAAGGGGAGGAAATACAGGAGACCCTCAGTTATACCATTTACCTGCCGAGCAGCATCAAAATTGTGGCCGAGCAGTTACAAGGTTAAGTAGTCCTTAATCACACAACCCTTTCCTAGCCGTTGCGATGCGTCGCAATGGCTTTTTTTATCCCCTTGCTTGGTCTTCTTCCAGCGGGACTAAATGGCGCTGCAAGTCGTGTGTAGCAGGCACCGATGGCGCGGTGCGTTTGTTTTTTTGTCGATACAACAACACAATCAGCAATGTACTAAACGCCCACAGCAGTGCGCCCCAATTCCAACGTACCCGCGTCATGGTAAACGCATAGAGCAAAAGCACAACGGTAAAACTACACAACAGTTGGTGTAAAAAATCCTCGTCTATATGAACGGCCAGCCAACGGCGCACGCCTGGCAAACGCATCCAACAAGTTGCCAATACCAGCGCATTTAACAAACAGCGCAAACTCCAGACTACAGTATAGCCTGTTTTAGTAGGTTGGTTATCCATAAGGGCAGACCACACGGCTCCTTCTAATTGCAGACCTGTTCTTTCGTAAGCGAAAGTTAGCAGATAAGTACCCCAGTACACCAACAACGCACAATAAAAGACGGAACTGTATTTCATAAGGGTGGATAATGGTGGAAGTAGAACGGCGACACAGTTGCTGCTCTACTTGCATTTTATATAATTTGTTCTTACTCTTTCTCTTCTAGAGTGTCTAAATCAATCTCCACGCTTTTTCGCTCCCCATACGGTTGGTAGTCGCTGTGTTTCTGTAACAACAACAAGGCCACGACGCCCCCCGATGCCAAGACAAAAACAAGGAGCGATTGCCGCATTTGCATAAAAATGAAATAATCGTAAATACCATGCAAGCCAATCGCAGCAAACAAACCAATCCATAAAAAAGCAGCACGGTAGCGCGGCGCAAATTTTGCCCAGCCCACAAAATAGCCCATTACAATGGCAAAAATGGCATGTCCTGGTACCGCAGTAGTCATTCTCAACCACCCTACCTGAAAAGCAGTAGCTACATCCTGGGTTCGAACCACCACGTACAAAACATTTTCTAACGTCGCAAAGCCCATGCCTATCATTACAGCGTATACAATACCGTCCAATGGCTCATCAAACACTGCTTTGGGATAAATATAATACCGCAAGAACAAATATTTGACAAATTCTTCGCTGAACGCCACTACCGCGAAAGCAAAGGTAAAGGTCATAAAAGGATTGCTGCTACTTCCATAAATACCCAAATCGCGCATTCCAAAGGTTTCCATCTGTATCGCGGGGTACGTACTCAACATACCAAACAAAAAACACCAACTCAAATACCAAATCGGTTCGCTGTTGTGGCGGTCGCGCCAATAGATGTAGCCAGCAAGCACTACGCCTGGCAAAATGGACAATAAGAGCAGTAGCACTAGCGTCATAAGAGGTGGGTTGTCTAATACCAAAGGCGCTGCCCTATACAGCAACACCTGCAATCATCGGCAAAGCATAGGAGGCAACTGTATTTGTACCCTACCCCGCTTGATGCTGCATGATGGTAATTTGCTTGATTTTAGTAGCAGGTTCAATTTCTTGCTCGTCGACTTCGTAATTGGTTTTGTACGCATCCAAAAGAAACATTTCCCGTCCTCGAACCGCATGGGTGCGCGCTTCTATCTCAGAGCCGTATACCTGAATGTCTGCGGTTTGGGTTTGCAGGTCGCCAAATGTTTGGCCGATGCCGATGCCGTCTGCTGTTTTTGCTTGGGGCGTGGTGATGGTAATGCTGCCAATGAGCGATTCATCTCGGGTATGTGGCAGGACGTAACCCAGTTGTTCCCCGTCCACTCCTTTGATGTAATATACGTCGAAATCTCCTTCGCCACTGCTCAAAGTTCCTTTTTCTAAACGCTCCATGCGATCGGCCAACGGAACACCCGACAACAAGCCATAGAAACTATTTTCCTCAATGCGGTATTGATTGACAGCCGATTCATCGGCGTTGGTACGCACAGGAACAGGCTCGTCGGCCACAACTTTTGCATCGGGCGCCTCGGTATTATCGGGTGTAGACGGGGTACAAGAAAAAGCCAACAAGGCTGTACAACTCCACAAAAGCACTATATTAAAACGCTTCACTAGCATATTTTTTTTATTTTGGTGGTCTAATAGATTGGATTCTTCCCGTTCAACAACTTATCGTCCTTTTTGTTGGCGGAACAACTTTCTAAGGATTTACCTGCTGCTATTGCTTAACAATTTGGCGCTGGCCAATCAAATGCGCTCCTTGATAGAGCTGCAACCAATAAGTAATTGTAGCCCCCTAGCGCTTCGCGATCTTGAAACCGATAAACCAAATCGCTGGTTGTAGCAATAACTTTATAAGTCTTAAAATTCATTCCGTCCTTGCTGCGCAGCACCTCAAAATGCGTCAATGCATCCAAATTTCTTAATCGCCAAATTAAATCTGCTTGTAATTTATTTGAAGTAACGACTTCAAAATGAAGAAGTTGAGCGACAAGAGAAGAGGGCACAGGAGGCAAGCACGTTGCGAGTGTCGGTTGCTCTTGTTCTAACTCCAAAGGAACATTCAGTACAGCTTGTGCTGTTGATCCATGAAAACAAACAACCGTTAAAAGTAGTGTAAAATACTGCTGCATAGTCCTAGATTTTATAAACATTGATGTAGTAGACGGTTAACTTATTATAACAATGGGCATTATATTAAACTACAACAAACAACAAAATAAAGTTTATAATTCTACTTTATACAAGCGGTGCAAATTATAAAAAGAGGCACCCCGATTACTCGGAATACCTCGTCCTATTTCACCCTACTAAAAAAAGTGCAGCGGTGTGCTATTCATTTTTGGAAATCTTGCGCTGTCCTATGAGTTGTCCATTTTGGTAGATGTTTAATAGATATATGCCTTTCGGTAAGGCTTGTGTATAGGCCGTAAAGGTATTGGTGCCGCGTTGCACGTTTTGGCGTTGCTGCTCAACTACTTGACCCAACGGATTGACCCACTGCAACTGCAACGGCGCTGCATCTACTGCTGTCAGACGCACCGTCAAGTCGCCCTTTCCGACAGGGTTTGGAAAAACAGCCAAGAGGCGCGTTGCTTCAAAATGTACCACCCGCACTTCAGAAAGGGTTTGGTTGCCGTCTTTGTCGTGTATGCGCAAGCGGTAGTAGTTGTTGCCCGCCAGCGCTTGGTTGTCGCGCAACGCGTAGTACAATTCGCTGCTTCCTGCCACCTCTTCCAACAATTCAAAATTAATTCCATCCACACTGCGCTGCACTTCAAAGAAATCCAAATTGCTCACATCGGCCAGCTCCCAAGTCAAATGCGCTTGCTGCGTTCCTGTTTTTTGTACGTCAAAATCTAGCAGGTTGCTCGACAACAGTACGGGTTCGGTAGGCACAATAATGAAATGTGAGAAGGCCCCTACTTCAAACTCGATTCCCAGCACATCGGTCGTATTGGTGAAGGCTTTGGCATTCGCGCCCGCAACGGGAATAACCGAATGCGGTACCAAGATAGGCGCGCTAGAACCAATGGCTGCGTTGGCGTGTGGAACGGCATCAAATTTCCAAACCTCTACGTAAGCGGGCCCCGCACCAAAAGGTAACCCCGCATAGGCGTGGTGCGTGCGCTGGTAGAGTGCATCCAACTCTTGTTGGGTAAAGTACACCCGTACTTTTGCGCCTACGTTGTTGTCAGGCGTAATTTTCCAGTGGCGCGGCAAATAAGGACGCCCTGCGTAGTACTGCACCGTCGATTCCAAGTAAACTTCTACCGCTACCTGTTTCAAGGAATCTTGATCGCTGGCATTGACTTTATCTTGTAAAGAAAGTATAGGCTTGGCCTCCACATCGTCGTAAAAATCAATCCAATCGGTTGTATTGGTCAAATAACAGTTCGCTGTTCTGTCTTGATCTACTAGGGTGTTCGGCGCTGCTTTGTACACCCAAACCGTATCCAGCGCAGGCGCAGTGCGTTTGTCACAACGGAAAGTCGCCACATCAAACGCATAATACCCAGAGGCCAACACTGACCCCCTAACCGTGCATGCAAAGGGTGTCGTCGGGTCATTATCGTCGTCGTTCACTTGTACCGTATCGGCTCCCGTATTGCCCAAACTATCCATCCATTGGTAGCGAACATCGTAATAATCGTTACCAGTAATATAAATGGTAATGTCGGCGCTGTCCTGCCCGTCGCAAGCCGTTACAATAGGCGTTTGAACAGCGTGGGTAGAAAACTGCAAGGAATAATTCCAAATCCCGCGCGCCGTACCGCCGATGTTGTCGCTGTTGGTTCCTGTGTAGAAAAACAAATCAGGATCGGCAATACCAGTATTGGGGTTGATGCCTTTCGTAGCGGTGTTGTCTTTAACTTTAATGTAATCAATACAAAAATAATCACCCCATTCCTTGTGAAAATAAGCCGTGCCGCCCAGTGGATTGGTTTCGATGTTTACAAAATCGTTGCCAGAACCTCTAGAGATAATTTTGCCGTGTGGGGAGACTAAGTGTTGAACGGCGCTGTTGTTATAACGATAAACATGCCCACCTGAAAAAGCAACACTGTCAACGACGTTGCTGCCCAAGATGGCTCCGTCGCCTGAAAAATTCATATAAGTAACCCTAGAATGTCCGTGTACAGTTGTTGTCCGACTCGTAGAGCCAAAGTTGAGCACCCCATAACGAATGTACTGTTGTACCGAATTTGGTAGGCCATTGAATCTACCCCCAACACCGCTTGGACATTGCCCGCTCCGCCATTATTATCATAAAAATTAATAACACTGTTCTCTCCCAATACGGTAATGTTTCTATGCCCACTAGGAATGTACCAGGCATAGGGAGCCGAACTGGTCGTGTAACGCCCTTCTACATACAGCTCTACGGTAGAAGTCCCCAAATCTAAGGTACGCTTTTCCTGCCCAATGGATCTAAATCCATTGTGTAGGTGCAGTGTGTGGTTGTTGGTGCGCAAAGTACCTGCGACCAAAGACAAAATTCCATGTCGAGTATTGCTCATGCGATTCAACCTGAAATCATCCAGCAAGTCCCAAGTAGCGCCCACTTGTCGAAACTCGATTTCTCTATTGACCAGGGTTGTTCCACTGGTACGGACGACTCCGCCGTTGCCCATAAAGGTAAATATGCCCGTATACGTATTTTGCGAAAGCGGTACATCAATTAACAAACTTTCGCTAATAATCAACTGCCCTGTCGGAGCGCCTACACTAGTGGCTGTCAGAGCGACATCGGCTTTGATCCACATCGTTTTGCACAAGGCCAATTCGTCAATGGTTACTTGGTTGCTGGTTGCGGAGAACGATAAATTATCAAAAATAACCGTATCTGCGGTAGTAGGCAAACAAGCACTATCGCCCACTAGATTAGCGGGGTTGGTAGTCCAGTGTCCTGGATCTTGCCAAATGCCCTCAAAGTCCGTAGGGTCGCTGTAATGCGCTCGCCAGTAAAGCGTAACCCCTGTTCCAGAGGTGATAAAATTAACGTTGTTGTTGTTGCCCCCATCTACCGAATTGGCAGCGTTGACAGAACCATTCTCTACGTCCATGCCTTCGATAAACACATTGCTGATGTTGACCAAGTTTAAATTCCAAGTCATTGGGTTGCCATTGATCGTTCGAATAGAAATTGGCTCATCGCAAGTTCCCACAGCAGTGAAGGTACCAGCTACTTCTACCTTAGAATTGCGATCGTAGTAAACGTGTCCAGGTGCGTAATAATTGGAATAATAAGAATCAAAAAGGTAGTTCTTACCTGTGGTGAACGTCATATCTCCGTTGTAATTGCCTCCAGGCTGGTCGCCCAATACACGCACCCGCTTAAAACGTATTCGGTTCGCCTCCCTAAAATCGGCACTTCCGTGCAAAAACAAATCTCCATGTACCGTGATGTTCTGAATGACCGCGTAAATATCGGCATACACAATTGTATTGGGCAGCTCGGCTCCCACATTGCCCCCTCGCCCATAGAAATAAACCCGTCGGTCGGTAGTAGTAGATCCATTACAATTAAAGAAACGGCGGTCGCCCCAGAAATGGAAGGTAGTATTGCCGGTGTAGGAAGTCGCTAATTCAAAGCCCCCATAGTCGCGGAAGGCATAGCCTCTATCGTATCCCAAGTTAACTTCTACGTTGTGCATCTGGCGGCGGTGCAGCCCCAACAAACCCAGATCTATGCGGTTGTTGTTAAATTTCAAATAAGAGCCATTAAGACCATATAGGGCTCGTCCTGTATAATTGCCTGCAATTTCGTATTCCGAGAGCGGTTGAAAACGCAAATTATTTCCAATGTAGACATAATTACTAATAATACTATCGTTGTCGTTGCCCCAAAAATTCCAAGAGCGGTTGTTGCAAGCTACCCGCATATTAGGCGACAGCTCCATCGTACCATAGAAATTAATTTCTCGCGTAGAGGCACGCGTATACAAGTACGTGTAGAATTCAATGCGGTTGTCTACAGCAGCATCCCATCGCATGTCGTGGCAATTGGCGGTAGAATCTACGCGCATGCGCTGGTTGCCTGTAGCAGGAAACGAAGCCGCATCAAAATGCACGTTGTCTACAGGCGTTGGCAAACAGCTTGCCGCAATCCAGTTGGCTCCGTCGTATTCCTCCCAGTTGGCGAGGTTGTGCCAGTAGTGGGTAGTGGCAGTAGGTTGACTAAAGCGGAAACGCATTTCGCGGCCAGCAACACTATTTATAGTGATGTTTGCATTGCCGTGTGCATCCACACTGTTGTTGGCGGTATAGGTAGAGCCATTACTAATATCCCCCTCCATTTGATGTAAAATAAAGCGGTCTAATACCAAATTGGTGTTGGGATTGATTGTACTAAGCCCACCTGTATCTCCACTGCCCCCTCTCATCGCGACAAAACGATCACAAGTAGCTGTATTCACTACATGATCTAAATACAGAATACTTCGCCCCCTATTAGAACGAATAACTCGATACGTATAGCCGCCCTTTATATAAAGATTTTCTACCGTTAAACGTACAGCATCCGAAAAATTCGTATTGTTGTTTAGAAACAAATGCCGAATGGTAGCCGTGTGTGTACGAATCGTGGACGTATAGCGCCCATCTATAGTAAGAGAGTCATAAGTCAGATAACCAGGATAAATGTTGTGGCCATACCCTCCCCCTGTAGGTTCTTGTACAATCAAGTGGGAACCAGCAGCATCAAAGAACCGGTAGTTGGTTCCCGCAGCATTAAAATTGACGGTCCAAGTCGTCCCCCCGTGTCCAATCAAACGAATGCGCGACCCTGCGATATTCAACCCTCTACTAGGATTGCCGTTAGCATTGGCATAGAAACGCTCCATAAGCGCATCGTGTCCATTAAAATTAAGATAGCCATTGTCTAGGATACAAAGTCCCCCCTGTGTAGAACTACTTGTGGCACGCTGGCGAGGGTCTTCTAAATACAAGGGATCCATTAAACGGAATTCGGTGGTATCACTTCCTGCACTAAATACTAATGTTCTCAAATAAAGCTTCTGACCATTGGAGCGAAAGGGAACCAACGGCGCGCCCGAAAGCAACCGCATATTACCATTGTAATCAAAATCCACTTGATTTGAGCTTGGCATGTTCACCTCTCCCAACACCTCTAACGTAAGCAACGACACCCCAACAGAGCGTGGCGTAGAACTTTGAAAAACAATTTTCTGTGTCAACACAGGAAGACTATTGTCCCAAATAAAATCCTTGCAGTTCGCCTCTCCATCTACTGTGATCACAACGGGTGTTGTCCCTGGCAAAGCAGTGGGGAAAGCCGCGGCCTCAAAATAAACGTTGTTGCTGGAAATTGGAATTTGTGTCGGTACCGTTCCATTTACGCTTCCAATACGCCAAGAATTGATGTTTCGCCAATTGCCACTGCCCTGTACACCATTGGAAGCGGTTCCAACCCAGTAGTAATCTAAATGGGGTTGCGCCCATACAGCTGCCGCCAAATAAGTCCAAAGAAATAGAGTAAAAAGAGGTTTCATAATTAGTTGGTTAATGATTTTTTTGAGTAACAGTAATGCTTCAGTAATTAATGGGGGTAAAATTAAGGCTATTGATCCATTAAATAAATTAGACCTATAGAATACTGTAAAATAGAATTAAATTAAAAAAATGTTTCCCGACAAAATGCAAAGAACATGTGTTTTATGTAACTGGTTGTTAATATTTACTTTCTCCTTCTATCTAAAGGGAACAAAAGTAGCAAAACACTCGTTAATTTTAGTATTGTAACTGTCACGTAATTATTAAGTTATCGCTATACGTTTTTTTTGCGAAGCAGCTTTTAAACTACAATTAACCATGAAATACGTTTCATACAGTTGTCGAAAGAATCCATTGCAAGCGTCTATGGTAGGTATAAAATCTTATTATACCAATCCGTAACCGTTGAAGATAGCGTTTTTTGTTGAAATCAGCGTTGGGGTAGAGCTAGCGGGTGTTCTCTTGTTGGTAAATGGGTTCATCTACAAAGGTTTAGAAGTACAGACGTTGTCAAGCCTACAAAATTTGTCCATGACCAACTACCAAAACAATATTTTTTTACAGTTGTTCTAATAGGGCAGTGACGGCTTGGTCTAGCTCATCCGTTTTAAACGCACTGGTGGAATTGGTTTTCAAGGTATTCAAAGCCTTTATACCTGCCGCTAGGTCAAGTCGCCCTTGCTGCTGTACAACCGCACGTCCCTGTGCTGCTTGCCGCCGTGCCAAGTATTCCTGTTCGGTTTGGCCTGGTGTGGGCACCAACAACGCCCGCGAAATGCCAAGCGCTGCCAAATCCAATAAAGTGCTGTAGCCCGAACGGGCGATGACAAAACGGCTTTCGCCAAAAGCGCGTTGCAGCGCTACTTGCGGCATAAAATCTTGGCGATACACTTGCGCGCCTACCTGTAGGCGCTGCTCGCTGCTCGGTCGCCCCCGCACCACCAAACTGCGATAAGGCAACTCCATCAATTGCTCCACTAAGGCCGCCTCAAAATAGTGCCGCTGCGGCTCTGGCCCTGACAAGACCGCCAAAATATCCCATTTTTTTTCTAGCTTCTGCACAGGTGAAAAACGCGACAAAGCACCTACATAATCTACCCGCCCTGCAGGGGGAGGATGCGCCAATTTGCCCGCCAAGTTATCCGCGCCTGCTCGATCGGGCACCCAACAAACATCGAAGTTGCGGATGAGGCGTTGGTGCCAGGCATTCCACAGCGGCGGCGCCAACCAAACGGGTAAAGGCAGATGCAGTTGGTGGCTGATAAATACGGTCGGTAGTTGGGCGCTGTATAGCCCGTAGCGGTTGTCGGAAATAACAGCCTGTACCGTGTGCTGCCGTAGAAGTTGGGGCAACATTTGCTGCTCTAGGCGTATGGCTTTAACAAGTTGTGGCAGTTGACGAGCGATGTTGCGCACCATACTGTTGCTGGGGTAGCGAATTCCGTAACTGGGCAGTTCGACGGCGGTGAGTTGCGGGTATTGCTCTCGCCACAACGCCAGTGCTGCGCCATCCGAAGCCAATACGACCCGCGCCCCCTGCGCCAACAGGGCATCAATGATTGGAATACAACGCGTAGCATGCCCCAAGCCCCAGTGCAACGCCCCTACCAAAACCGTTTTTTGTCGCTTCATCTTATGTAAATTGAACACTAGAACGTAAAAGTTGTCTTAAATCTACGTTGGTTTTGGGATAAACTGCGTTGGATTTTCTATTTTTAAGCAATAGCAACGCTGCTTTGGCGTTATAATTTTGAGAACCCTGCGGTTTGTGCTGCGTTTTACAAAAAAATACACCATCTACTTATGAAAGATTCTAGAAGAATAGTACTCTTGCTCATTGCCTTAGTTTTTGCTCTTGGTATGATGGGCTGCAAAGCTGGTTGCGGTTGCCCCCAGTGGTAATCTTCCTTGATTGCCTAAGCGAGTTGTTGTCCCCTTATTAAAACCATTTCAACACATCGCTTATTCATAGAGTGCCACAGCTTGGTTCTAACCACTTGGCGCTGCACTCTTCACCATAGTTTCCGATCATCATCGGCCTAAAAAAATAACCATCATGAAAAATGTTGCCAAAAGAATCGCCATCTTATTAGCCGTTGCTGCTTTTTTAGCTACTGCCAGTAGCTGTCGTACCCAGCAAGGCTGCCCGAATAATTTTTCGATTGAAGTAGCAAAATAAGTTGTTGTTTTTAAAGAACTCTATCCTTAATTGGGTAAAAAATAGCTGTCTCTATTGTGGGGGGGAGCTATTTTTTTGTATCTATTTAATTTTGAAACAGCACCTCTACGTATTTTTTATAAAAAAATACACTCACTAGGAAATGGTTTGTAAAAAGAACCACCAATTACCCCCTACACCAGTGCCTATTATGAGAATAACTTTTCTGCTCTTGCTAAGTACTTTATTTGTCGCAAACTGCCAACCTCCTACCCCACAACCTGACAACAGCTTGGACGGGCATTGGGTGTTCCCGCTCTCTATTATCACAGCGGGCAAGGTCACGCCCAATGCGCTAATGACGTTGGACAAAGGCAACCTGCATGTGGAAATCATTGGCACTGGCGAGCTAGTAGTCGATGACACTTATGGTATTTTAGAAAAAAAACTTTATGTAGGCAACCAATCGACGCCCTACTTGGAACTTGTCGAGCGGGCACCCCACCAACTCAAAGTTGTATTGATTGAAAAAGATACGGTTGTTTTACAAAAAGTAGTACCCGCTGCCTCTTCCAAAACACTTAAGGAGCGGTTACTTGGTCGTAGTTTTTCTATGTATGCCTCTGGCAATTTACAAGAACAACAAGTATATTTTGCAGAAAACGAGTTGTTGATATTTGGGCGCGATGTAGTAGTTCCCCCTGAACGCTCTTTTCCCACCTTTTCCTTTAACCGATTGCCTTACACCGTTTCCTTAGCAACCGCCGTTCCCAGTATTATTATAGGCGACCCCACACAATCCTTTTACAAAACCCTGCCTGATGGCCACAAAGTAAAGGGCAATTTGATCATAGGGTTGCTACAAACAGCTGACAACCAAAAATTGAGCATTGAGCTATTTTTACCTCATAAAAATGACGTTGTTACCTTGCACCCCCTGCATCCCAAAGACGAGCAGCACCCTTTAATTGCCAAAAAGTGGCATTTGGGATCGCTCAAAACCTTCAATTTTGACCCTTCGGGAACCTTATTAATTAAGGGGAAAGACGAGGTAGAAACGCAAAGCTGGGCATTGGACGATTCTGGGAAATTGATTATTATGACCGACCAACAAGGCCATAAACAATACGCCATTAAAAACTTTAACAGCAGTGATCAACGCATCGGTTACGAATTTCGCAGAGGTACATTTACGGATTTGATAGGTCGAGAGGAATAGGGTTTGGTAATAAGTCTTATTTTTAAACTTCTTAGTAAAAATAGCTGCTATGTCGTTCCGTCTATACATTTTTTTAGCTGCATTTCTCTGCACACACACTGCCTGCAACCGTTCCCAACCCTCCGCCCCTAGCGCACTCCGCTACGCCGCTGTTCAGCTTATGGCCAACGACCGCTTGGAGCGCCCCGACTCTACGGCCAATTTCACCTACGGCACACGGGTGCGGCTGTTTTTCAAGGGGGTACAGGGCTTGACGCAAGCAGACGGTAAGGTGTATCCCGATTTGGCGCTCTGTGTTGTCAATGCGGCCAACGATACGCTGCTGCACCAAGCTAGTACGTTAGAAACGGCTTCACAAGAGGGCTTGCCTGCCACACAAGTGGTGCTGGAAACTGGTTTTTTGGCGGTATTTCCCATTGCAGCAGCACAAACCTACACGGCAAAAGTTACCCTCTACGATACCAAAGGCTCCAAAACAGCCGTCTACGAACTGCCGTTCACCCTACAGCCCAATAACCTGCTAGAATTGCGGGCAGAAGGCTTGCGCTCTAAAGACGTCTACCTCTGGGACAATACCGCACAACACGGCGTAACGGAGCGGCGGGTTTACAAAGACCACCACTATATTCTGTTTTTTGAGGGCGTTGAGGGCTTGACGGAGAGCAAAGGATTGGTACATCCTACCTTGTCTGTTGATTTGGTAGACCGCACGGGGCAGCGCGTGGTATCGGAATCCAATTTCATTCCCGAACTCACCCACACGGGCGTGGCCGCTGACAAAATCCGCCAAAACAAATTGTACATTCCTTTTCAATTTTACACCGGCCCGCTTAACAACCCCTACCAGTTTAGGGCAGTTTTGGGCGAGCGCGATTCAAAGCAACAGTTGGAAGTTTTTGCGCATTTCGAAATTTTATAAAACCGCTGCGTGTGAAGATTCACCAAAGAAACGGCAACAACGCCTTGCGTTGGGAAGGGTAATTCTCGAATTTCGTTTGATAC